>CALESE010000162.1 GCA_937907205.1 uncultured Romboutsia sp.
TAAAATTTTTATTAAATCATAGTTATTATTGTTAATACAGTTATGTATTATATCGTCATTTTCAATACCAATATATATTAATGTTTGTTTTTCAATTTTTTTTTTATTATTTAAATTTTGCAATATAGATTTTATTTCTTCAATAAGACTACTATCATTAGTTAATTCTAAACATTTATTATAATAAGCTATACTATTTTGTATATCATTTAGTAATGTATAAGTATAAGCAATATTATATAATATATCTACATTATTAGAATCAATTTCTAATCCCAACTTGAATAATGATAGAGCTTTATTGAAATCACCTTTTTGTAAATAAATTATACCTTCCATTGAATATATAGTTACATCTACATCAAACTTATTTTTATATTCTTCTATATTAGTTTTTGCTTCGTCTATATTGCCTTCATTTATTAGTTTTTCTATTTTAGACTTAGCACGTTTTTTAGAGTATTCTAAATTATCATATATATTACTATTATTTTGCATTATATATTCAAACAATAAGGCCTCTAACTCTTTATCTTGATTAATAATAAATTCTCTTATTTTGTTTAGTGTAATCATAACTTAAAATTCCCCTTCATGTATTAATAACTTAATATTCTCAATTTTAGTTAAAGTCTCTTCTTTAAGTACAGGGTCGCTAGTTAAATCAAAAACCTTAGTATAGAATTTAATAGCATTTTTATAATCTTTTTTTATTTCTTTTATATATGCAATATTAAAAGCTACATTTTCATCTTCTTGGTCATTTATATAAGCCATTTTCAATAAATGTTCCGCTTCTTCTATATTACTTTCATATATTTTAATTATTGATTTAAAATTATATAATTCTTCATTTTTAAATATGCTTTCATATTCATTAATCATACTTATCGCATTTTTTGTATTATTTGATATAATACTATTTTCTATTAAAATTTTATATTCAGATTTAAGACTTTTTAATTCTTTACTTATATTTAATTTTTCTTCAAACTCTTTAATTAGTAACTCTATTCCTTTCTTATATTTTTTGTTATCTATTAATAGTTTTTTCATAAATCTTATATATTCAATTTCATTATTGATTAACTTTTTAGAATTATATATTTCAATTACAAATTTATCATCTTTGTCAGTTATAAGATTTATTAAATCATTATCACATAAATCTTTATTATATATGCTTTTTATATAATCATATCTAATACTTATATAAGTTAAGAATAGTTTTTTATATTTAGCTCCAGTTAACCCTCCATATTGTACCAATAAATTACATAAATAACTATAAATCTTTAATTTGTTTATATCTAGGTTAATTACATAATCCTCTATATACTTATATATTTCCAATACACAATCTTTCCTATATACAATTAAGTATCTAAAGTAAGCCTCAATATTTATAGAATTTACCCCATCTAAAATATCTTCTATCGCAAAACCATTTTTTATTCCATAATATATTATATCTCCATATATGTCATTATTTTCAGATTTTAAAAGTTCATTATAATCTAATAAGGTAAATTCTTCTCCTAACCTAATCTTATTTAATTTACCATAACTTCCACCTACATTTGAAAATACTTTATATAAATTTTCTTTATCTTCTATTCTTACATTGTTAATCAAAGACTCTATGCAATTAACAATATTATTTTTATCATTTTCACTATTATTATTATTATATATATCTAAAATTTCATTTATTTTGTTAAGTTTATACATAGAATAAAAAATTATATAATAAATAGGACTTATATTGCTACATCTTAACTCTTTTATATTATTTAAAACATTATCATACATTTCTAGCTTAAAATAAGAAGTAATTATATCAAGCTTTACAGATTCCATATTATATGCATTTCTAAGTCCACAGTCAATTCTCTTAGCTTGAGTTGTTATGCTATAATTATCTAATAAATATAAATATCTTTTATAATTTTTTATACATTCTTTATATTTCCCTAGTAAAAACTGGCTTTTAGCTAAATAAAAATACATATCTATATTTTTATTATCATTCTTTATATACTTTGTACAAAAGTTTTCACATTTTTCAAATTTACTTAAAGATATATATATACTAGCTAAATCAGAAAAAATATATAGTGGAACTATTCCATTTTTTTTATATAATCTATATGCTTCCTCAATATAATAAGCAGCATCAGAAATATTACGAGATATAATATATTGTTTTCCAAGTTGATAATTAATATATTTATCTTTTGGATTTTTTTTAATCTCATCTTTAAGTATTTTTAAATTCCTATCATTTTTGTTCGTTCTAAGCTCTTCATCTTCATATAAGTATCCATAATGTTTTACAGTTAGTATATCATTATATAATGGTAATTTATAATTTGGTTGTTCATGTATATATCCACTATACATAAATTCTTTAGTATTTTTAAATAATCTAGCTATAGAAAATATATCAAATTTTTCTTCATCTTCACTAAAAATATTTTTAATCTCTATAGATGCTGAATTATACTCCTTGTATAAATTACTATTAAAAAAGTTTATCAATTTATCATATTTTATAATTTGCTCATCAGCGTCTAATATTAAAATCCAATCACCTTTCGCATAACTTATTGACTTATTCCTCATATCTGAGAAATTATTATTCCAATTTGTAAAATATACTTTATCAGTATATTTTTTAGATATATTTACTGTATTATCACTAGACCCAGTATCTAGTATTATTAGTTCACTATTTATATCATTCATTAAATTTTGTAATGAATATAATGTTTTATCTAAATGCTTTTCTTCATTTTTTACCATCATCACTATACTTAATAACATTTTTGCTCTCCTTTGTAGCTATTAAATTTAAAAATAAAGAGTAAAGCATATGCTTTACCCCTTAATTTAAAATTTAATATTATCTTAATAATTGAGTTACACTTTCAGGTTGTTGCTTAGCTTGTGAAACCATAGCTTGTGATGCTTGATTTAATATGTTTAGCTTAGATAATTTAACCATTTCCTTAGCAACATCTACATCTCTTATTCTCGATTCTGCAGCACTTAAGTTTTCAGTAGATGTAGTTAAATTAGATGAAGTATATTCTAATCTATTTTGCATAGCTCCTAATTTAGATCTACCTGTATTTATCGCCTCTAACGCCTTATCTACTTTAGTTGTAAACGCCTGAGCTTTACTTACATCAGCTACATCTACTGATGCTAAACTACTAGCTGTACTAGCTAAACTTTCCATTTCTATTTCTCTTACTTCACTATTAGCCCCTGCTTGTATAGTAAACTTAGCTTTAGTACCATCTAATAATGCATTTCCATTGAATGTAGTTTCCTTAGATATATTTGTCATTTCTTTTTGAAGTTGTTCTAATTCTGTCTTTATCTTAGTTCTATCTTCAGTATTTAAAGTATCATTACCAGCTTGAATTGATAATTCTCTCATTCTTTGTGCTATGTTTCCAGCTTCTTCTAAAGCTCCTTCTGCTGTTTGAACCATTGATATACCATCTTGTACGTTTCTTTCAGCTTGCTCCATACCTCTTATTTGAGCTCTCATTTTTTCAGATACTGCTAATCCTGCAGCGTCATCTCCTGCCTTAGTTATTCTTAATCCTGTAGATAATTTTTCCATAGAACTTCCTGCTAATGCAGTATTCTTTGTCATTTGGTTAGTTGCTATCATAGCATTAATGTTAGTGTTTATTCTCATTTTTATACTCTCCTTAGTTTTACGACATCCTTGTCATTTTTTATCATATTTTATAGATACTTGGCCAAGTATTACTTACAATATTATATTTCGACATTTTTTGATAAAACTTTATATTTTTTTCTTAAAAAGTTTTTATTTATTTAATTGTTTATATATTTAATAACTCTAATATTATAATTGTATAATTATTAAATTATACAATTAATGATAAATCATATACTCTCAACTTTAACTTAATATTATCTTAATAGTTGAGTTACACTTTCTGGTTGTTGCTTAGCTTGTGAAACCATAGCTTGTGATGCTTGATTTAATATGTTTAGCTTAGATAATTTAACCATTTCCTTAGCAACATCTACATCTCTTATTCTCGATTCTGCAGCACTTAAGTTTTCAGTAGATGTAGTTAAATTAGATGAAGTATATTCTAATCTATTTTGCATAGCTCCTAATTTAGATCTACCTGTATTTATTTTCTCTAATGCATCATCTACACTTTTTACAGTTTTTTGAGCCTCAGTTACATCATTTATACTTACACTTATGTTTGTAGCTATCTCATCTAAATTTGCCATTGCTACTTCTCTTACTTCACTATTAGCCCCTGCTTGTATAGTAAATGTAGTGTTACTTCCATCTAATAATGAATTTCCATTAAACTTAGTTTCCTTAGCTATTTCACCTATTTCAGTTTGTAATTGAGTCATCTCTTCTTCTATCTTATTTCTATCTTCATCATTTAAAGTATCATTACCAGCTTGTACAGCTAATTCTCTCATTCTTTGAGCTATGTTTCCAGCTTCTTCTAAAGCTCCTTCTGCTGTTTGAACCATTGATATACCATCTTGTACGTTTCTTTCAGCTTGCTCCATACCTCTTATTTGAGCTCTCATTTTTTCAGATACTGCTAATCCTGCAGCGTCATCTCCTGCCTTAGTTATTCTTAATCCTGTAGATAATTTTTCCATAGAACTTCCTGCTAATGCAGTATTCTTTGTCATTTGGTTAGTTGCTATCATAGCATTAATGTTAGTGTTTATTCTCATTTTTATACTCTCCTTAGTTTTACGACATCCTTGTCATTTTTTATTATATTTTATAAATACTCAGCCAAATATTGTTATAATATAATATTCGATACTTTAATAAAAAACTTTATACTTTTTTGTTAAAAATATTTAAATTTTCTTTATTATTTTTTATATAGTAGCTGTTAACCTGTATAGAACGTTTATGTTCTTTTATTTCAGTCTTAACTTTATCTATATTCTTATTTAATAAGTCTTTGATGTTATTATCTATATCTACTATGCCATATTTTATAAGTTCTTCTTTTAAACTTTTTTTATCAGTTTCTTGGTCTAATATATTTTGTCTTTTATCAAAAAGTTCATTTAATATATCTATATTTTCATTATTTATAGCTTCAATTATTTCTAGTGATATTTTTTTATATAAATTTACATTTTCCATACTAATTATTTACCTATATACTATGCTTGCATAAAGTAATTCATTTGAGAATTTAATTTATTCATACTAGACTCAAGAGCTCCAAACTTTTTATATAAACTATTTTCTTTATCAGACATTTTCTTTTGTAAATTTTTTATAATCTCTGCTTGTCTTTTTAATTGCTCTGAATAGAAATTATTTACTGCTGATGCTGTTTTTTCTAGTCCAGCTTTTTTAGCAAATACAGAAGATGAACCTCCTACATATTTGTTTATTGTACTTTTTAAGTTTTCCATTACACTAGATTTATCTTTAGCGAAAACTTCATATACTTTTTCAGAGTTAGTTTCTAGTGCTTTTGTAAACTTAGCCTCATCTAATGATATTTGACCCTTCTTATTGTAGTCTTCATGAGTAGTTAATCCCATTTCAGCGAGAATTGACATTTTATCACCAAATATAGCCTTTTGCATATCATCCATAAATTTTCTCATCTCAGAATCATTTCTAAGTATACCTTGCTTAGCCTTTTTTTCCCATGCTTCTATTTCATCTTTTTCCATTTCCTTTTTTTGAGCTTCAGTCAAAGGTGGATAATCTCTATTTTCTTTTTGAGTTAATATATTATACATTTTGTCCATCATCTTATTATAATCTTCTACAAATGCCTTCATTTTATCCAATGCTGGCTTTGTATCTTGCTTAGAAGTTATTTCTGAGCTTCCTGTACTATGGACATTATATTTTATACCATCTATAGTAAATGAGTTTGATTCTTCATTTAAAGTCTTAGAAAATGACCCGTCTTTTGATGAAACATTTATTTCAGAATTACTTCCAATAGCTTTATTAGTATTTATCCCTAAAAATTTTAATGAATCAGATAGCTTTCCACTTTCATCAGTTATAGCAAATCCACTGTTTATTCCTGTTTTAGTTGTTTCTATAGTAAATTTGCCTGTCATTTCACTGTATGAAGCCTTAACTTCTCCCTTTGAAGCATTATTTATTTTACTTATTAAAGAATCTAAAGTATCTTCTTTATCTATCGTTATAACATCTGAGTATATAACATCTCCTTTGTCGTCCTTACCTAAAGCTATTTTAAATTTATCTCCATCTTTAGCACCTAAATCAACTAATTTGCTATCTTTTTTAAGATCAGATTTAGACGAAGTTACTTTTGCAGGTTCTGCTAGTTTTTTAACTTCAAACTTATAATCAACCTTATTAGCACCTGCATTTCCAATAGCTGTTATTACACTAGAATTTGAACTATCAACAGTTAGTGTATTCCATGCACTACTAGTTATTATCGAATCCTTAGATGTTAATGAAAAGTATTTATCATTAAATCCTTTTATATCCGATATTATTTCTCTATAAGTTTCTTGTTGCCAATTTATAATTTGTTCTTTTTGTTTTGCTTTATCTACTTTGTTTTGCTCTCCAGTAAGCATTTCCTTTACCATAATCTCTGTATCCATACCTGTTGCAAGACCTGGTAGTCTTATTCCACTTACACTTGACATACACTTTCACCCCTATACACCAGTTTTTATTTTTTTATCTACTTCATACCACATATCTCTTATTTCTTCAATTATAGGAAGAACTTCATCTATTATTTTGATGTCTTTTTTCATATTTGCTTTTACAAGCTCATTTTTTACAAACTCATATAAATTATATAGATCCTCCATATATTTTGTATTTTTATCCATGGTTATCATAAGTTCCAAAAATATATCTTGAACTCTTATTAATTCTTTGTGTGCTCTTGCTATATCTTTTTCTAAAATAGCTAACCTAGCTATTTTAGTGTATTTTACAGATCCATCTAATAGCATTAATAAAAGTTGTTGACCTGATGCTAAATTTACAGAGTTTTGCTTATATATATTATATGGATTTGATTTATACATCTTATGCCTCCTATTTTAAAACTCTTAATATATCTCTTGAAGTTATTATAGCATTTGAATTCTCTTTTTTTACTTTTTCATATACTTCTTTTCTAAGTATAATTTTTTCTTTAGGAGCATCTATTGATATTTTTACACTTGAAGAGTCTATTTTTTCTATAGTTATTTCTATATCATCTCCTATTAACAATGACTCTCCTTTTTTCCTTGAAATTACTAGCATATTTTCACGCCCTATTCTAAAGGTTCTTTTATTTTATATTTATCATCTTGTAATATTAATTGCTTACCTTTATTATTTTTTATATTTATTATTATAGGTGCTTTTAAGTTTACTGTACTTTCTTTTAATGTTTTTCCTAATGTTATTAAACACAAAACTAGTACATCTTCTGGATTTTTTATATTTAATTCTTCAATAAATTCATCGCTTAAATCTATTTCATAATCATTTTTAACTTCAAATGGAGATATAGAAACAAAACCTATATTCGAATCTTCCTTCGAAATTATCATGCTGAATTTTTCATTCTCTTGAACTTTATTTATAGTAAAATGTTTGTAAGACTCAAATCCAGGTATACCTTTTTCAAATAATATATCCATATAAACCTCCCGATTATCTCATATAATCTAGTATTGTAGGTTGTATTAACTTAGTTCCAACTTGTATTGATGCTTGATAAACAAGCTCTGCTGATTTTAATTCTATAAATTTCTCAACATGATCAACATCTTGATCTAAAGAAAGTACACTTTTCATATTAAGTATATTTTCATTATTTAATTCTTTTATTTTTTCCGCAGTACTTACTCTAACTCCAAGAGATGTTCTTTCATCAAGTGCATGATTATATAATTTATCAATATTACTTTTTACATCTCCAAGTAGTTCTTTTCTTGCCTTTGCAGAAGTTTGTTCGTCACCATTAGCTATATCATTCATAAGTTCTGAAAGCTTATTTACTTCATCTAATAAATTTACAGTATTTCCATTTTCACCTTTTACTTTAAATATTTCACCAACAGATACATTATAATCAATGCTTGTCCCATCAGATATATCTGCTTTTAAATCATCTGTGTTTGAATTTTTATTAATTTCTAATTTAACTGTACCATCAGGATTTTCAATTAATTTAATAGGTGCTTCATCTACATTACTTCCACCAAACATATACTTTCCACCATGAGTTGTGTTAAGTGTATCAGCTATTTCTTTTATTTTTTCGTTCATTTCTGCATTTAATGCTTTCATTTCTTCTTGTGAGTAAGTACCATTACCAACTTTTATGATATTATCTTTTACATCTTTAAGTAGGTTCCCAAAGTTTTCTAAAGAAGCGTCTGTATTATTCATCCATCCAACAGTTTCATCTATATTATAATTATATTTTTCAGTGTATCTAATTTCATTATTCATATTCATTATTCTTATAGCTTTATGTGGATCATCAGAAACTCTATTTACTACCTTTCCAGAGTTAATTTGTTCATTTATTTTGTTCATTCTAGATAAGTTTTGTTGAGTGTCATATAAGTGACTTCTCACCATAGCTGTATTTGTTATTCTCATATTTCCCTCCTAATTATCTAACTAGACCATTTACAACAACGTCTAATAAAGAATCAAGTGTTGATATTACCTTAGCACTTGCATTATATGAATGTTGAAATTGTATTAGGTTTACCATTTCTTCATCAATAGATACTCCAGATACATTAAGTCTTAAGTTATCAATTTCCTTTAATACTTTACTTTGATTTTTTTCATTTCTTATTACTTCTTGAGTTTCATTACCTAATTTTTGTATTATTCCATTATAAAATTTATCTATAGTTGTTTCTTCTCCACCTATAGTAATTTTTTGGTCTTTTAGTTTATATAAATTAGAAGCAGCTTCAGTAGTGATTGTCCATGATTTTGGATCATTTGCTACATCATCATTTACTTTTATAACTGGATTCCCATTATTATTTACTACAAATAAATCTTTATTTGTTACAGCTTTAAATATCTTGTTGACACCATCTGCTACTCCCTGAGCTAATTGTGTAAGTTTAGTAGTGTACTCTTTTATTTTACCCATCATTTCCATAGATCCTTGGATTTCACCTGATGGATTATTTATAACTTTTCCATTCGCATCTTTTAATAATAATCCACCAGTATCTGTTTTCTCTATTTTTAATTCACCAGTTTTAAGCGCATCTTGGACATCTTTGTTATTAATATCCACCTTATAACTTAAATCATCTAGGATTTTATCTCTTTCATCCATTAAGTCGTTAGGAGATTTTCCACTACCTTGAATTATTTTTATTTGCTTATCTAGTTCTTTTAATCTATTAAGCATATCATTTATTTCTGTTACATCATCTTCTAGCTTTTTCTCAGCCTGAGAACTTAATTTTTCTAATTTTTCTTTTATATTGCTTATGTTATTTGCTAGGTATTTACTATTTTGTAGCATTATATCCTTAGATGCTAAATCATTTGGATTTTTAGAAAGTTCTTGCCAGCTAGCAAAGAAATTGCTTATAGATGCTGATATAGATGTATCTGAAGGCTCATTAAATATTTTTTCCATATTTGTGTAATGTTGATATTTTATACTTGTTTCACCATAATTATGAGATTCACTTCTGTATTGAAAATCATAGAATGTATTTCTTATTCTTATTACATCAGTAGCTTCTACACCTGTACCTAATTGTCCAGCCCCCATGCTACTATTATATCCTGGATAACTGTATGCACTCTTTGCACTTTGCTCAACCCTTTGTCTTGTATATCCAGGTGTATTGATATTATTTATATTATGTGATGTTGTTTGTATAGATGCTTGACTTACACTCATACCTGTTCTTGCAGAATGTAAGCTACCTAATAGTCCTGCCATAAATTCCCTCCATGTTTTACTTGCCTACTTTTCCATATGAGTTATATACTCCTATATCTTTACTTGGCTTTATGAAATTTATCATTTTCTTAGTAAAAAATAATCGTTGTTTTATAAGAGTGTCATTTGCTTCTTTTTGAAGTTCAATCATTCTTATAGTACTTTTTATTTCTTCATATGCTCTTTTAATATTTTCATCATCACAAAGTTCAACAACTTCTCTCATGTTGACTTCGTTTCCCATTATATTTCTTCTTTGAATCTCAATTTTAGCTAATTCTTTAGATGCTTCGTCAAGTCTTGCAGCAATTTTATCCATTTTTATTATGTCTTTATTTATTATATAATCATACTGCTCATCTAATAAGTTTAGTAGATTCTTTAGAATGTTTTTTTCTTCATATACTATGATCTTAATATCTGGACTCAACTATATCCCACCCTTCATATTCTCAATGATTTTTTTAGCTAAGTCATTAGAATCAATTCTATAAGTTCCATTCTCTATTCTCTTTTTTATGTCATTTATTTTTTCTAAGTTCATTTTTTCTTCACCGGAATTAACTTTATTTAAATATTTTCCCAAATCAGATATTTCTAATATATCTCGACTTTTAGTTTTTTGGTTTTGCCATAGCTCTTGTTTGTTACTTGTATATATACTTTCGATTTTTTCAAATCTAATTGAATTTATATTCATGGAGAACCTCCTCTATAATTAAATAACTTTAATTTTCTTCATCTTTTCTTACATTAGATAATCTTATAGCTAGTTTGTTATCCAATATCATACTTTCTCCACTTCCAATTAATTTACCGTTTACGCTAATGTCTAATGCCTCTTCAACAGGCTTGTCAAGTTCTATTATATCTCCTACTTTATAGCTAACTATCCTACCTATTTTTTCTTTAGTAGATCCCATTGATACAGATACATCCATCAATCCTTCCATTATATCATTTAAGGCACTTAATTGAGTTTTTTCTGTTTCTACTAATTGTTCAAATTTTACTTCATATATTTCATCACTTTTTATTGTACTATCCATATCCTTTCTCCTTTACATATAAATATCTAACAATAAACCGTTTATTTCATCTATCTTAGATGCAATATTTAAATTGCTTTGTTCTTCATAAATTAACTCTCTTGTCATATTTTCTAATTTTTCATTTATAGCATTTACAGTTGTAAAATAATTTCTATCCCAAAAACTAGTATTTTTATTTATATCATATATATGATCAACTACAGACTTAAGATAATCCTTTATTAACTTTTTATAATGTAAAACATCACCATAACTTTTAGTTATTACTAATCTTTCTCCAATTTTTTTTATTTCTTTCATATGTAAGTCTAACTCTTCTTTTGTTTTAGACCTACTTGCTAGATTAAAACTATCATTAAAATCAGTTTTACCTTTATTCCCTCTACTTTCTATTGTTACGTTTCTATTAAGGTCTATATTTCTTACTCTCATTTAACTCTCCTTTGTTTGTAGTTATATGATACTAATACTTACCCTTTATAATACTTCATCACTTTTGGCACATAATTTTGAGTTTCTTTAGGCATTTTATAAATATCATTAATTGATTTTACACCTCTTCTAGCCATTCTTGTAGGTCCTCCGTTGTATGCCATAAGAGCCATTTCTACATCTCCATTGTATTTATCTAAATATTCTTTTATATGTCTTGTTCCTCCATCTATATTTTGTTCAATATTAAATGGATCACTTATACCAAGATCCTTACAGTTTTCTGGCATAAGTTGCATTAAACCTTTTGCACCTGCTTTAGACACAGTGTTAGGATTAAAGTTTGATTCGACTTTTATAATAGCTCTAATTAAATTTTCGTCTACACCATATTTTTTAGAAGATATACTTATAGCACTATCAATTCTTTCATTTACAGTTTTATCTTTATTAGTTGACTCAATTTTAATTGAGTTTTGAGTATTATTTAAAGTTTCTAAATTATTTATACTATTATAATAATTATTTTGTTGTTGATAATTATTTGTATTTTTATTTTTTTGTGATATAGCTTTAAGAAGACTTACCATAACCATATCAAAAGCATTACTATTTGATGATTCACAATTACAACCGCTCATTGAAGATGAAACAGATGTTAAAGAATCTATATTAGATATACTACTAATCACTTGATCACCTCATATAATTTATAATATTAATTTATACGGTAATCTAATATATTTCTTTAATTAAAATTATATTTCTTTACAAAGTTTAAAAATTCATCTAGTTGTAATGGTTTTGAATAAAGGTATCCCTGAGCATAATCTACCCCTAAACTTTTCATTATTTCTTGATCCGCTTCAGTTTCTATACCTTCGCTTACTATTTTATATCCTAAGTCTTTGCACATATTAATTACTGATGATAATACTTTTATGTTTTTTTCATCATAAATTTTATTATTAGATAAAAATTCTCTTGGTATTTTTACTTCAGAAAAACTAAAATCAGATATTCTAAAATATGATGAATATCCTGTTCCAAAATCATCAATAGATATAGTAAATCCAATATTAGATAGTTCATTTATATTATATTTAAAATTATAAATATCCTTAACTTCAGCACCTTCTAAAACCTCTATTGTTATATTTTGTGGTTCAATATTATATTTATTAATTATTTCCATTATATCTTCACATATATTTACTTTTGATATAGTATTTACAGACATATTTATTGAAAATAAATTCAAAGGATAATTTATCTTAGTTATATCCTTACACAACAATTCTAATACGAATAAATCAAATTCAACTTCTTTATTTAAATTATGTATTATAGGTAAAAATTCTAGTGGTGATAAAGTTCCTAAGATAGGATGAATCCATCTACTTAATACCTCACATGAAATTACCCTTTCTTTTTCTAGGTCAACTTTAGGTTGATATAATATTTTAAAATAAGAACTTTCAGCTTCCAAAACTTCCCTTTTTAGTTCATTATATTTATCAATATCTTTCCTAACATTTAGTTCTCCTTTAAATTTATATTCAAAGTTATTACTATCAATCAAACTAAACTTATCATCTCTAATTATTTTCATTATATTTTCTAAGAATGTATATATATCATTATTTTCTATAATTTCCATATAAGCTGCTCTAAATTTAATATCATATGAATAATTATTGTTAGTTATATCTTTTATAAATTTATTTACAATATCTTCTTCATTTGTATAAACTATAATAATAAAAGTATCTTTTTCATGTAAACAAACATCTATATTTACATCAATTTTTTTAATTGTATTGTATATAAAATTTAAAATTTCTATAATAACAGAATTTCCACTACTATATCCATAAATATTATTTATCATTCTAAATTCAATTATATCTAAGCAAGCAATAAAGCATTTTTCATTTATTTTATCTATCTTGTTTATAAATTCTATTCTATTGTTATTTATAATTTTTTCATATTCTAAATCTGAATTAGCCATATAATAACCTTCCTAGTTTATATTATTATTTAAATATAACAACTTATAATTAAACATATAATTTATCATATAAATTCTCTATGCTGTATCTATTTCTTCCATTTCTCTTGGATTTATATAACATTTTATCTGATGTTTCATGTAAAATGTCTAAGTCATCATCTGATTTTACAAGTGTTGTTGCTATTCCCATACTCACTGTTACTCTATCACTTACTCCAGAGTAATTATGAGGTATATTTAGATCATAAATATTTTTATAAAGTAACTCAACATCATCTATTATATTATTAAGATTCTCTCTACTTGATATTATTAAAAATTCTTCTCCACCTACTCTGAAAACAAGGTCTGATTTAAATGTTGACTTTAGCACCTTAGAAACATTAAGAAGAGCATTATCTCCTCTTATATGACCATAATTATCATTATATGGCTTAAAGTAGTCAATATCAGCCATTATAAATGTTAATTTCTTGTTCGTAAATGAGTATTTATATCTAACTTCTTCTAAATATCTTCTATTGTATAATCCGGTCAAGTGGTCCACACGATTACTCTCTGAAAGTTTATTGTTTAATTCCATAAGCCTCTCTTCTGTTAACTTATAATCTGTTACATCTCTAGCTAAACCTACTACCCCGTAAAATATTCCATCTTCTCCTATAATTGGTGCCTTTATTGTTTGATATATATAAAACTCATCAGATTCTGACTTTGGAACTTTCTCTTCCATATAAACAGCCTTTCTACTATTTATAGCCATAAGATCATGTTTGTTACAAGTTTTTATAAAATTATCATCTAAAGTAAGCTCCAAATCATTTTTTCCAATTACATCCTGAATCCCCATATTTTCATAAAATAGTTTACACTTTTTATTTATAATTTTATATTTTAAGTTTTCATCTTTGTAAAATATTATATCTGGTATAGAATCTATACAGTTTTGTAACAACTCATAACTAATTACTTCTGAAATTTTAATTAATGAAACAATGCAAATATCATTTTCTAAATTAGCTACTTTTAATCTATAGTTAAAGTTACCTATCCTTGTAACAAGATTGTTTTTGTAAGGTAAATTATATATAGCGCTATGTAAATCTTTTATTATTGAGCTATTTCCGTCATTATTTGTTTTTATATTATTTAATTTCTCTATATTCGTCTGAAAATCATTTTCCAATATTTCATTTATAAAAACTAATTTTCCACCTTTAATAATCCAAGCTGGTATATCTATTGCATTTAAGTATAAAATAATATCATCCATATACATTCATCCTTTCTTAATTGAAAAAATAAAACAAATTTCAATCTATATTAACTTTTTTTTATATCTTTTTCAATATAATTTATTGTATAATTAAATTATATTATATTTTGTTGTATATATTTTTTAATTTTTAAGCAAAAGGGATGGTTTAAATGTTAAGTTTTTTTAAAAAAAAATCAAAAAAAAACATAGAAAAATCAATAGATAAGTATAGCTCTATTTTAAATGAAGATATAAACCTTAGTATTCGATTTAAGTATAGAGGCGTTATGTATACGAGTTATGTAGAAAAAATTGATAATTCAGAAATAATATTCATATCTCCTGGTGGTGATTTTACTAGAATTGATTTAAAACTAAATACATTAATGAATATAAATTTAATTAGCAACAACGAGCTATACACTACAGAAATAATGATTAAAGAAAAAATAGTTGAAAATAGTTATGTATACTATAAGGCAGAAATAAAAGGCTTAATAGATAAAAGTAAAAGAAGAAAGTATTATAGATTGCCAATAAAATTAAATCTAGAATTTTACTTACTTCAAAGACCAAATATAAAGTATGAAGGTTGTACTGTTGATATTAGCCCTGGTGGAATGTTACTAGAATCTTTTGAGGAATTAATGATAAACAAAGATATTGTTATAGAAATTAATATAGAGAATAAACTTTATAGTTTAGATGGCAATATATTAAGAAGAAGACCTAATTATAAAAATGGAGCATTTTTATACAATATAAAGTTTGATGACATAAGTACTAGACATAAAAAAGAATTAGAAAGTTTTATAGCATACAAAAAAAGTGAATTAGAAAGTAAAAAACAAAATTCTGCAATAAAAAAAGTTGATAACCCTGAAGTTGAAGTTAATGATTCTGAAGTTACAATTGATTAAAAAAAAAGAAGCTAACTCCTATGTAAATAGGATTTAGCTTTTTTTTAATCAATCTAGTATTTATTATGAAAGTATTCTATTTAGAAATACTAAAATTTAATACTATTTTTTTCAATTAGCTCCTTAAAATCATCTAGCAATATAGGTCTTGAGAAGTAATATCCTTGGAACAAATCACATCCTATATCCGATAAAATGTTAAACTGTTCTTTAGTTTCTACTCCCTCTATAACAATATCCATACCAAGTGTTTTAGCTATATCTTTTATATTGCTAACTATTTTAAAATCATTATCGTAACTATCTTGTATAAATATTTTATCAAGCTTAAGAATATCTAGCTTATATTTTTTCAAATAACTAAATGATGAATAACCTGTTCCAAAATCATCAAGCGCAATTTTTATTCCAAGCTCACGCAACTTTAATAGATTTGAACTAACAACCTTATTGTTGTCAAGAACAACAGATTCTGTTATTTCAAAGCATAAATATTTATAATCAATCCCATGTTTTTCAATAATTTTCATAGAATTGCGTACAAAGTTCTCTTCAAGTAACTGAACAGGCGATACATTTATATTAATTTGTGTAAATATACCATTTTCCTGTAAGTATTTCAAATGTTTACATACAGTATCTATTATCCAATATCCTATTTCAATTATATCTCTAGTTTCTTCTGAATAATTTATAAATTTATCCGGTGGCACAAATCCTAATTTACTATTATTCCATCTTATAAGAGCTTCTGCCTTTTTTATTTCTTTTTCAGAATTTATAATAGGTTGATAATATAATGTAAACTCATCATTTTTTACAGCATTTTTTAATTCACTTTTTAAGGTATCTATATATAATGATTCTTTATAAAGTTCATCGTTAAACATAAGTAGATCATTTGTATTACTTTGCTTATTTTTATACATCATAAAATCACTCTTTTTTATAAGTTCATTATATGTAGTTCCGTGATATGGATAGACTGCCACTCCTGCTGAAAATTCTATATGCATTTTTAGCTTATCATTTATTGATACTGGGTTTTCAAATTTTGACTTTATATTATCATTATAAAAACGTATAAGCTCAGATTCACCTATATAATCTTTATATACAATTATAAATTCATCACCAGAGTATCTAAATACTATTCCTTTATCTCCAACCAAAGATTTAATTATATAACTAAATTGTACTAGTAACTCATCACCTACAGAATGTCCATATATATCATTTACATATTTAAACTTATTAAGATCTAAAAATATTAAGGCAAATGGCTCCTCATTCCTTAACATCTCTTCACATATTAATTTAATTTTTTTCCTATTTGGAAGTTTAGTTAATTCATCATAATATATAAGTTCTTTAATTTTTCTATCAAATGATTTTTCTAATGAATCTGAAATTATTTCTAATTGTTTAATGTTATTTTTATTACTAATATCCTTTACAAGGGTATTATCACTAACTTCATCAAGTAAAGCTTTAAGTTTATCCATAACTTTTAGTACTGGTTTATATATTAATTTTATAGAAATCATTAGTAATATTCCTATTATTAATCCAAACATAATAACCATAAAATTAATATTATTCTGTAAATGAGAATTCAATTCATTATTTTTTATTGACTCTTTTTCAAAGAAAAATTGAAGAGAACCTTCCTTTCCAACGGTATCACCACTAGATACTCCCAAATAACTATTATTATAATATATTTTATTCATATATTCATCGCTGATTACTCCATTTTCTGAATATGTATAACCATTACTACTCTTAATATATGACTCTAAGTTTCCATATACAAAGGACTCATTTATAAATTTAAGCATATCAGTTACAAAAATATCAAGAACTGCTGCACCTAAAACTTCTGAACCATCTTTTGAATATATAAAAGAAACCATAGCTATTGTGCTTTCTTTAGTTGTATAGTCAGTATGAATAGTTGTAATTATAGTCTCTACTTTATTTTCTAAGTATTCATTTTTAAACCATGCTCTCTCAGTCAACTCAAAATCTTCATATAAATTCCCTTTAGAAAATAAGTATTTTCCATCTAGGCTTACAATGTTAATAGTGTTAACAAAAGTCATGTTACTTATGATACCCTCAAGTGTATCAATTTGTCCCGTAACAGTTTCTATATCTTCTGAACTTAAATCATTAACATCTTTATTTTCTTCTAGTATTTTTATTATTTGTTCATTACTAGATATTTTTTCCACAGATTTTTTTAACATCCTCACATATTCTTTTAAATTGCCCACTATTTGACCATAATGTATATTAGCAGTAGAAGCTATACTCTTATCTATCATAACTTGTATTAAACCAAAATTTACACACATAGAAATAATTACAAATAATAATGATATTATAATTATTTTAAAATCAATTTTTTTTACTTTCATTTAAATTATTGGTTCCCCATTATAAATTAGTAATTATTTATTAGTTTATAAATTATTACTGATTTATGGTCTCCTCGCTCCCATATATTTTTGTTCATAATATCCTGATAAAGTAGATTTTATAACACCTTTTTTAGAATTAGCTGCGTGTATAAATTCATTATTTCCTATATAAATACCAACATGACTAACTTTACCTTTATTCATTGTATCAAAAAACACTAAATCACCTACTTGTAAATCTGACTTGTCAATAGCTTTTCCAACTTTGCTTTGTTCATATGAAACTCTAGGCAGATCTTTCCCAAGTGCATTTTTATAAATATATCTAACAAGTCCTGAGCAATCAAATGATTCAGGTCCATTACCCCCCCATACATATGGTTTTCCGACTTGATCTTTTAATAAATTTATAGCTTTTTCCATACTAGGTGTTATATTAGATGAATTATTATCATTATTAGTAGCATCTAAGTATTTATTTGGAATATTATTTAATTCTATGGAATTACTATTATTTTGATTTGTGTTTATATTATTAATTTTATTTTGGTTAACAATTCCAATTAAGTTTATTAAAGAGTCAAATGATGTATTATTTCCACTACATTTACAACCTCCGCTACTATTATCTAAACTTAATATAGAACTTTCAAGCAACCTACTAAAAGACTTGTTATTTGAATTTATATTTTTTATATTTAAATTATCATTACTATATATATAACTATTTAATAAAACCTTGCTAAAATCAATCATTATAATACCTCCTTTTAGAATTAATATTTTATTCAATTAATTTTATTTTAGATAGTTTTTAGATATTATATTGTAAATTAATATAATAAGTACATAGATATTATTCTATTTTTAAATAAAACTATATACTAATATAATTATAACATAAACATATATAATACTATTACTTAATATTTTATTTTGTACTAACTTGTCGAAAATTATTTTTTCAAAGAAAGGTAAAATCTTTAAAATATATAATAAAAAATATTTGACCTTCTCTTTAGAGCATTTAAATAGATACCAAGTGATTTGATAAAAAAATTTAGTGTTGATAGATATAAAGAGTTTCAGACTATAATGACATTGAAAATACATTAAATATTGATATATTTTTTTAAGATGCTTATTATTCTTGTCATATAGGTATAAATGAGAACACAAATTGACTATTTATCCAATAAAAAAGAGATGCAAGCATCTCTATAATTTGTTTAATTTCTACTATTTACATTAATATCAACGGTATTAAATTAGATAAACGTCCAAGATTACATTCTTCTACAAGTCCTTTTAATGCTTCTACGTTATTTTTATTATGCTCTACTCCTCTTAAAAATGTAGATATTGTCAATATTAACTTTGATTCATCCATATTTTCTTTAAAATTACCACAAACACCTATTATTGCAAATTTTATCATGCTATAATAAACAATCATTTCTGCATAATCTTTAAATAAATTTTCACTTGAATACATTAATATATTTCTAAAAACATAGTTTACTAAATAATTTTCAAATACATATTTATACTCTTCTATAAATGGGTTATAGTGTTTATTTTTAATATCTATATAGTTCTCCTTTAGTTCTTCAAAACTAATATCTTCACTTATCTTCAATCCATCTTTCATATTTAACATATTTTTTCTTAATTTAGTATTTGTAAATTTTGAAATAACCCTTAAATACGATTTAATAGAGTATCTTATTTCAATATCTAATATATTTTTTGTGTCAATATAATTAGTTATACCTTTATAACTATTGTTAGCTATATCAGATACATACTTATCGGTAATTTTAAGTATTTCTTGTTCATCCTTACCATTTATATCTTCTATAAACAACCCAAGTGTAATCAATCTCTCCTCGATTGAATAATTTCTATCTTGCAATAAGTCAATAACAAATGACCTCAATTCCATAAATACATCTTTTGAAAAACATCCTTTTTGATCAAACATAATAACTTTATTTACAGTAGTATCTTCTGATTCATCTATTTTTCTTAGATTAAATCCTATCGGTTCTTTTCTCAATAACACTTTTCTACAAGCCTCTGGACAAGACAACGAAATAGTTTTTTGTATAAATTCATCTAAATTAACTGAATATCTAGGGTATACTCTACATGTATGGCACATACTCTCAGGTCCAATTAACTTATAAATTGAGCATAACTTTTTATCATCTAAAAACATACACTCCCCATTCATATTTAAATTCATTATAGCATAATTATATTTTTCGCCACCTTTTATTCTTGAAACTGCATGTTTAAATATTTTCTTAAATTCCTCATTATCCTCTTTTTCATAATTATCATAAGTTGACTTATCTATGCTTATTGACCACTCTCTACAACAATGGTCCTCGCATAAATTTCCTATGCACTCAAAATTATTAAATGCATCTATACTTAACTCTATCATTATATACTAATCTCCAATCTATTATTTTTATATTTTAATACATAAATTATGCATCAATAAATCTTTATTTTAATACGGATAATTTATATATAACTTAACTATATTCAAACAAATATCTAATACCTATATCTTACTATCAAAAGTTAGTCTGAATATAATTGATTTATTTAATAAATAGTGATATTTAAAAATATATAACACTTATCAATAATACTATGCCTATTATGATTCCTAAATTATCTCCAAGCATGTTAAAAAAAATATATATGTATGAGTTTATATAATGATTTAAACTTTCTTCTTTTGTATTTCCTTTTTCTTCATTCTCTCTTTTTATCTCTTCTATAATTTCCATTTTAATTCTAGCTTTGGTTTCAGATATTTCACATTTTTTAATTTGTTCTTCTAACTCATTAAGTTTATTGGATAATATCAGCTCTTTTTTGTCAGTATTTTGATAGTTTTTTAGCTCTTCTAAATACTTATATTCTTTTATTTCATTTTGAACCTCTTCTTTTATATATGGGTATTTTTCATTTATAAATCTTTCCTCATGCTTAGTTAGCTTTTGACCTTTGATTATTTTCATAACTATTGTCTCTAGTTTTTTAATTTCTTCCTGATTTTTTTTCAAAAATTTCTCAACTTCTTCTATAGCCGACATCTTTATTTTAATTTCAGTGTTAGACAATAATCCTTTTTTGTTTTTATCTTCTAGATCATTAATTACATTAATCAATAATTTATTTCTTTCTTGATCTGTTTTACAGTTTTTCAAATCTGATTTTAAATCTCTAATTTCTTTTATTGTTTCTTCTAATAGTTGCTTTATATTAGAATGTTTTCCATTTATAAATTTTTCTTCATTAGGTGTTATCTTTTCACCTTTAATTATTTTTAAAGCTATAGTTTCCGCCTTTTCAATTTCTAATTTAATTTTTTCACTAAACTTCATTGCATCTTCTATAGCCGATATTTTTATCTTAGATTGAACCTCAGAAATATGTCCATTTTTAACCATGTTTAATATTTCCTTAACTGCCTTAGAAATTACTTGCTGTCTTTCTTCATTTGTTTTGCAATTTTCTAACTTCTTTATTAAATTTTTATAATCTTTTATTGATTCATCTGCTATTTGTTTTAGATCTGGATATTTTTTAGTTATAAATTCAAGTTCATCTTTAGTTATTTTATTACCTCTTACTATGTTTATAGCTATTAGTTGTGCTTTTTGTACTTCATCGTGAATTCTTTTTATAAACTTTTCAACATCTTTATTATTTAAACCATCTATTTTAGATAATTGCTCTATGTTTATTTTAGATTCTATATTATTTTGTATTTTATTATTTTCCACATTAATATTATTAGTTCCATATGTATTTCTACTATATAAATTATTACTTATGTTATTCATTTTTTAATTTTCCCTTACTAACGTTTAACTTATTTATTTGTTCATATATTGTGTTTAACATATTTCCTCTATATTTATTTTGATTATGATATTATATTTTAAATTTATCATACTTAAATATCAACTAAATTTGAATAATGTATCTTCTCATTTAATAAACATATATCCGATATTCTATTTTTTTAATTTCTTTTATAAATATATTATTTTTTACTCCTAATAAATTATTTATATTATTGCTTATATTTGACTTATCATTTTTATTTAGATAGCTATCTAAAAATAGTATAATATTAATACCTTGTTCGTTATAAATCTTTTCCCCTAAATCATAATCATAAAAATACTTTACATATAAACCTTCACCTATGGCATCATTAATAGACTTTACAACTCCAAATATTTGCAAACTATCTAAAGCTATATATCTTAAATAAGCATTTTCAAAATCTATATTATAATCTTCTCTAATACCTACTAATCTTAAGATTTTCTCACTATAAACACTATTATTGGTTTCTATAATACTTTATTATTATATTCTAAAAAAGAAGCTACTCTTTATTTTGAGGTAGCTCCTTATATCTAAAACTTTATATTTTTATACTTTTTATAAGTTATTTAAAAATTTCAACTGATCTATCTAATATTTTTGTAAAATATGCTATTACCATTCCATAGTTAGTTATAGGTACATTTTTTTCTTTACATACTCTTATTTTATTTAGTACACTTTTTCTGTTTACCATACATGCACCACAGTGAATTACTAAATCATAGTCTTCTACATTTTCCTTAAAATCATATCCAACCATATATTCAATATTTAAATCTCCACCTGCTATTTTTCTTAGCATATTAGGTATCTTAACTCTACCTATATCTTCATGTGATACATTGTGTGTGCAACTTTCACATATTAATATTTTATCATTTGGTTTTAAAGTATCAAGCTTCTTTGTACCTTCTAAAAATTCATCTAGTTCTCCTTTTTGTCTAGCAAATAATATTGAAAAACTAGTAAGCTTCATACTTTTAGGTATTATGCTATCAACTTCCTTAAATGCTTGAGAATCAGTTATAACTAAATCTATATCTTTGATTTCATCTAAGGCTTCTTCAAGTTCAGTATCCCTTACAACATAAGTCTTTATACCATGATCTAAACAATCTCTTATAACTTGCACTTGTGGTAGAATTATTCTTCCCTTTGGTGCTTCACTATCAATTGGAACTACTAAAACTACTTTTGAACCATATTCTAATAAGTCACCGACAATAGGTTTTTCTTCTTCACCATCTTCTAGATTCTTTATTATTTCATTTTTAAGGTCATCTATTCCAGATTTATCCTTTGCAGAAACAAGAACATATGTCTTAAAGTTTTTAACTAAGTTATCTATTTCTTCTTTACTTACAGTATCTATTTTATTTATAACTACAACATGATCTACGTTGTATCTAGCTGCTTCTCTTTTCCAAGTTTTATAAGTATCTAAGTCAGCATTTCCTGCATCAACTACATATAAAGCAAAGTCTAATCTTTTTAAGAACTCATAACTTTTCTTAATTCTTATAGAACCCAGTTCAGTTTTATCTTCAAGACCTGCTGTATCAATTAATAAAACTGGTCCAAATGGAATAAGTTCCATAGCTTTTTGAACAGGGTCAGTTGTAGTTCCTTCTACACTAGATACAAGAGATATATCTTGTCCTAAAATAGTGTTCATAAGAGATGATTTCCCACTATTTGTATTTCCATATATTCCTATATGTTTTCTATTTGAATTTGGAGTGCTATTCATACTAACCTCCTATAAATAAAAATCTCTTTCACCATTTTTCATTTTTTCTAAACTTACTTTAGTCATGTTCTTTATATCTTCTCTTGGTATATTTTCTACTTCAGTATTTATAATTTCTTGAGCTTTATCATACAGTTCTTTATCTCCATAGTCTAAAGTAAACTCAAGAAGAGTCATAATTGCATTAGGCTCACATACATATTTTATATTTCCTGATTTTGCAAGAGCCATAAATCTATCACCAGTTCTTCCTTTTCTATAACATGCTGTACAGTAACTTGGTATATATCCATCGTCTAATAATTCTTTTAATATCTCTATTGGACTTCTTTCATCATTAGTTTTAAATTGTTTTACTTCTTCACCTTCTTCTCTTTGCTTATATCCACCAACACCAGTAGATGAACCTGCAGATATTTGACTTACTCCATACTTTAGTAATTCTCTTCTCATCTCTGGAGTTTCTCTTGTTGAAAGTATAAGACCAGTAAATGGTACTGCAATTCTTAGTATTGCAACTACTTTTTTAAACATTTTATCATCTAATAAATGTGGGTAGTTTTCAAGTGTAACTCCCTTAGCAGGTTGTAATCTTGGCACTGATATAGTGTGGAATCCTACTCCATACTTTTCTTCTAAGTGAGCATTATGCATCATAAGACCTAATACTTCAAATCTAGGGTCAGCAAGTCCAAATAATACACCCGCTCCAACATCATCTATTCCAGCTTCCATAGCTCTATCAAAAGCAGTTAAATGATATTCATAATTTCCTTTTAAAGATTTTGGATGCATCTTATTATAAGAATCTTCATGGTACGTTTCTTGGAATAATATATATGTTCCTATTCCTTTTTCATTTAATTTTTTGTAGTTTTCTACAGTAGTAGCAGCTATATTTACATTAACTCTTCTTATTTCTCCATTTGCATTTTGAGTTTTGTATATTGTGTCTAAACATTCTAGTGCATAATCTATAGGAGCATTTACTGGATCTTCACCAAGTTCTAGCGCTAATCTTTTATGTCCCATTTGCTCTAAAATTCTAACTTCTTCTGCAACTTCTTCCATAGTTAATTTTCTTCTTGTAAACTTATTATCTCTTTTATATCCACAGTATACACAATTATTTACACAGTAATCACTAACATAAAGAGGAGCAAATACTACTACTCTTTTTCCATATATATCTTTTTTTATTTCTCCAGCTAATTTATATATTTCTTCTAAATCATTTTTATCTTCAGCTTGAAGTAATATAGCTATATCTTTATATGATAATCCATCTCTTTTTTTAGCTTTTTCTAAAACTTCTTTAATTTCTTCATTACTTGGATTTTTTGTTTCTTCTAATATTTTGTATATAAAATCATGATTTATAAACATTACTTTTCTCCTTTTATCTTCTAATTATACAAAGTCTGGATTATCCCCTCTTGAAACAACTAGTTCAAATCCTGCTTCTTTTAGCTTTTCTTCTATGCTATTTCTATACTCTGCATCTTCATCTAATATGAATGCTTTATTATTATATAAAGAATACTTTTTTCTAACACCCATCGGTGATAAATTTGGCATTATAACATTTGCTCCAGCTCTTAGTCCTTCATTTCTTCCATTACTATCAATACTTGCAAGTGCTGTGGTTGCAGGTAAAAGAACCTTTGGTAGTAATAGTCTTGCTATTGCAAGTAAAATTACAGTCTTTTCCGTAGTACCTGCACTACAATCTCTAAGAGGTGTATCCTTATGAGGAATAAATGGACCTATACCACACATTGCAGGTTCTAATTCTTTTACAAACCTTAAATCATTTACTAAGTCTTCATTAGTTTGATTAGGAAGTCCTACCATAAATCCTGCTCCTGCTTGGAAACCTATTTCCTTTAAGTTTCTTAAACATCTTCTTCTTTCTTCAAATGATTCATTCTTATGAATAGATTCATATAAGCTCTTAGTTGCACTTTCATGTCTAAGTAAAAATCTATCTGCACCAGCTTCATATAACTTTTTGTAAGAATCATAGCTTCTTTCTCCAATAGATAAAGTTAGTGCATTGTTTGGAAGTTCTTTTTTAATAGCTTTTATAATTTCTACCATTTTTTCATCAGTGTAGAAAGCATCTTCTCCACCTTGTAAAACTATAGTCTTATATCCAAGCTCGTCTCCTCTTTTCGCACATTCTAATATATCATCTATATCTAATCTATATCTTTCGGCATTTTTATTGCTCCTTCTAAGTCCACAATATAAGCAATCTTTTTTACAGTAGCTACTAATTTCTATTAGTCCTCTAACAAAAACCGTATTTTTGAAATATTTATACCTTGTTTTGTAAGCTTTATCTATAAGAAACTTTTTGCTATCATCATCTATATTATCTAATAGATACAATAATTCTTCTCTTGATGCATCATTAGTATCATATAGCTTTTGTATTATAGCTTTAATATCCATCTTTTCACCTCTGTTTTATATAGTAAAATTCACTTTAATTAAATATACCCTGATAGTCTTATTAAATTCAAATTTTAATACAAATTAAGCCGCCTTAAAACTATGCATATTAAGACAGCTCATAAAAAACTTATATTCTATAAATTATATAATTTCATATTAAGATGTTTATTTATCATTATCAAGACCTAACATATGTTTTTTTGAATCATATGATGTGTGTAAAAGTTCATGAGCTAAGTGTGATAATGGTTCTTTATAAAATTCATCGTATACTGCTATTATATCTGGATTTTGGTAACTACATTTTACCTTTAATTCTTCATCTTTGTTATATAACCCTTCTATACGGCTAAGTCTTATTTTATCGTTTATTACCTTTGTAGTTTTAGGTTGACCACCGCCACCTATACAACCACCTTTACAAGCCATTACTTCAACAAAGTCATAATGAACTTCATTATTTTGTATTTTTTCAATTAATGTTCTTGCATGAGCAGTTCCTTGTACTACAGCTAATTTTAAATTAACATCTCCTATAGTTATAGATGCTTCTTTTACTCCATCTAATCCTCTTACTGGTTCAAAGTTTAAAAGCTCTCCAGTTGGATCTTCACCTGTTATTGAATGATATGCAGTTCTAACAGCAGCTTCTGTAACACCACCACTATTACCAAATATAACTCCTGCACCACTACCTAGACCTAACATATTATCAAACTTAGAACCTTCTAAATTTTCAAAATCTATTCCTTCTTCTTTAATCCATTTAGCTAGTTCTTTAGTAGTTATTATAATGTCGTTGTCTCTTAGACCCTCTATGTTGTTGAATTTTGCTGAGTCATTCATCTCTGGTCTATCTATTTCAAACTTTTTAGCCGTACATGGCGTAACTGTAACATTTACAATTTTACTTGGGTCAATATTTGCCTTTTTAGCAAAATATGTTTTTATAGTAACCCCTTGCATACCAATAGGACTTTTAGCAGTAGATAAATTATTTAGTAGTTCTGGATAGAAAGTTTCTACAAATGTAACCCATCCTGGACAGCAACTTGTAAATTGAGGTATATTTTCATTTTTTTCAACTATTCTTTTTACAAGCTCATTTGCTTCTTCCATTATAGTCATATCAGCTCCAAAAACAATGTCAAATACATAGTCTCCACCTAATTCTCTAAGAGCATGAACCATCTTATCTTCAACATAACTCCCAGCTTCCATTTTAAATTCTTCACCTAATGCAACACGAACTGCTGGTGCTGTGTTAAATATTACTATTTTGTCTTCATCTGCTAAAGCTTCTTTTACTCTATCTATATCTTCTACTTGAGTTATAGCTCCAACTGGGCAAGCTTGAGCACATTGTGCACAGTTTACACATATTGCTATATCATTAGTTTTTTCTAAATCAAAAAAATTAGCAACACCTATTTCTCTTTCACATACACGCTTACATATACCACATTTTATACATTTTTCGTAGTCTATTTTTATAGCTTTGTTATCCGGCTCTATTGGTACAACTTTTTCTGTAAATAAATGTTTCATTTTCTAGCACTCCTTATAAATTACATTATAAATTTTACAATACAATTATATCATAATAAAGAATATTTAGATATACTGCTGTAATTTGTAATTTTATATAAATTTAATTTGTAAATATCTCAATTTGATTTCCATTAAAATAAGTAAAAAGACTATGCCGTATAATATTATGTACAATTCCTTTTTATTATGGAAATTACAGTCCAAAAGGTGCTATATTAGGTATAACTTTCACATAAATTCCATCTAAAGTAAATATTTTATATGTTTTGTATTATTTTATTGAATTATATTTTGACATAGTTTTTTATTTTATAAACATATATATTTAAATATTTTTTATAAATATAATGGAAAAAAGCAACTAAAATATAATTTCATTTTAGTTGCTTTTTATTATCTAATTTATATTATTTTTTCTTTCTTTTGCTGAACACAAATCCACCTACTCCTAGACCTCCAAGTCCTATAGAAGCAAGTATAATTCCAAGCTTACTATTAGATTCTTCATTTTTTATAGTTCTAGGCTCTTCATTGCTATTTGTTGCTTGTTCATTTTCATCTTCGCTTTCTCTCTCTGCTACTGTTATAACTCTTTTTAAAGTAGATTTGTTAGAATCATTATCTTCTACTTCATAAGTTAAAGTATATTCACCAACTTTTGATGTATCAACTTCACCTACTACATTTATCTTATCAGTTAAATCTCCATCTTCCTCATCAGTAGCACTTATTCCATCTAATGAATTAAATTCATCTCCTACATATACCTTGTCAATTGTACTGCTTAATTTAATCTTTGGTATATTTCCCTTTGTAGTAGATTCTTTTTCTTTTGTTTCTTTATTGTTGCTTTCTGATTTATTGTCTACTTTATTAACAGTGTTTGAGCTTGATGAATTTTCTTGCTTAGCTGGTTTATTTTCACCTGATGGCTTATTTGATCCTTCTGGTTTTACTGTTGTACTTGGCTCTGATGGCTTATTTGATCCTTCTGGCGTTACTGAGACTTCTTTTTCCATTACTGTTACTACTATAGTTACAGTAGTTTTAGCTCCATCTTTATCAGTTACTTCATATGTTAATTTGTAATCACCAGCTTTTGATGTATCAACATCTCCAGTTACTTTTATGTTACCAGTTATATCACCATCTTCAGCATCTATTGCACTTACACCTTGTAACTTATCAAACTTATCTCCAACATTTATAACAGTATTTACACCGTCTAAAATTATCTCTGGAGCTTGATTTGATATATTATCTAAGGCTGTCTTTATTACATCAGCATTTTTTAAGTTATTATCAACTTTTACTTCTATATAAGTGTCTGTTGATTTTCTAAATAATCTAGCCTTTTGATTTAACTTTAATTTGTATATTGTAAATCCGTCTTTTTCATACTTTGATTCAACAGTAGGATTTAACTCTTTTAGATTTTCTACAAATCCGTTAAATTTGTCAGATTCTACGTCCTTAACATGAAGCTCTATAGGAGAGTCAATATTTCCATTTCCTGATACAGGTGAAACTACACTAGTATCTATAACATCTTTTATATCACTTGATATCGTACCTTCATTTTTGAAGTCAACTATATCTATTTCTACTGAGTCAGATTTATTACTTCCATCAGTTGTTTTAGCAGTTATAGTTACTTTCCCCTTAGATTTAGCTTTTATCTTAACACTATTACCTACACTTTCTATAGAAGCTACATCTTCGTTACTAGTTTCCCATTTTATATCTTTTATATCTGCTTTTTTATTTACTGATGCTTTTAGTGTTTTTTCACTTCCAATGTATAGTTTGTCAATCTTATTTTCTATTGTTATACTATCTGCAAGTACTATACTTCTTTTTACAGTTACATTTATAGTTTTACTTGCCTTTGCACCTTGGCTATCTTCTACATTGTATGTTACTGTGTATGTGCCTTCTACATTTGGTTTTACATTGTTTTCTACTACTTTTATTTTACCTGTGATATTTCCATCTTCTTTATCTGTAGCTGTTACACCTTTTAGTGCATCTTTATCTGTAAAGCTATCTCCTAATTCTATAGTTTTATCACTTGCAGTTATTACTGGTATAGCGTTTATTGTAGCCATTTTTTCATATACTTTAACATTTACAGTCTTTTTAGCTTTAGCACCTTTATTATCTTCTACACTATATGTTACTGTATAATTACCAGCTTGTTTTGTATTTACATTATTTTCTATTACCTTTACTCTATCTGTAATATTTCCATCTTCTTTGTCATATGCTGTTACGCCTTTTAGTGCATCTTTATCTGTAAAGCTATCTCCTACATTTATAGACTTATCACTTGCATTTATTACTGGTATAGAGTTTATTGCAATTAATCTTGGGTTTACTCTTACATTTATAGTCTTTTTAGCTTTAGCGCCCTTACTATCTGTTACACTGTATGTTACTGTGTAATCTCCTGGCTGGTTAGTATCTACATTATTTGATTCTACTACTATTTTTTCTGTAATATTTCCATCTTCTTTATCTGTAGCTGTTACACCTTCAAGAGCCTCTGTATTTGTAAATTTATCTCCTACTTTTATAACTTTGTCACTTGCAGTTATTACTGGTACAGAGTTTATTGCACTTGGCTTAGGATTTACTCTTACATTGATAGTCTTTGTAGCTTTAGCTCCTTTACTATCTTCTACACTGTATACAACCTTATAGTTTCCTACTTCGTTAGTATTTACTTGGCTTAGATCAACTTTTATATTCTTTGTTAAATCATGATCTTCTTTGTCATATGCAGTTACACCTTTTAGTGCTTCTTCCTCTGTAAATTTATCTCCTACCCTTACAGTCTTATCACTTGCAGTTATTACTGGTACAGAGTTTATTACACTTGGCTTAGGATTTACTGTTACAGTACTTTGTACTCTTGTAGTTTTTCCTTTGCTATCAGTTGCACTATATGACACTTTATATTTACCTGGTATAGCTGTATTTACATTACTATCAACCTTTAATTCTATGTTTTGATCTTCGTCTGTTACAGAAACACCAGCTTTTGGATCAAATGTATCTCCAACTTTTATACTCTTATTTTCAACTCCAGTTATAACTGGTGCCTTATTTGCTATAATATTTAAGTTAACAACCTTATTAGCTGTATTTCCATATATATCAGTTGCAGTATATGTCAACTTATATGTTGTATCTGTTTCAGGATCTAAGTTTAACTCTTTATCGATAGATACATCAACTTTTAAATCTCTTCCCTTTGCATCTACTGCCTTTACATTTTCAAGTGGTTTGAATATATCTCCACCACTTATAGTTATATCTTTTAATTCTTCATCTTCTCTAGTTATAGTTGGAAGTTCTTTTACATTATCTAGAACTACGTTAACTTGTAAATTAATAGCTTCTGATTTTTCATTATAGCTATCTATTACCACACATTCTAACTCATATACACCTGGGTTATCTTGCTTAAATTCTGTTACAACCTTATTGTTTTGGCTCTTATCCTTAACTTCAAGTCTTAGAGTTTCATTATCACCTTCGTCTGCATCTTTCATAGTTATTCCTAAGTTTTCAGCTGTTAATTCAAGTGTTTCTCCTTCCACAACTTGAACATATGGCTTATCTACTTTTATAGTTGGTGCTGTGTTCATAGATATTGTTTCATTGTCATGAACTACACCTAAATTACTATATTCTTTATTCGTATTACTTACATACTTATATTCCGATGCATTATTTGGTACTACTTTGTAGCTAGTAGAACCATTCTTTGCCAAAGAATTTGCCTTTACATCAAGTGTAAATATATCTATTTTATCTAATGTCTTTGGTAACGCACTATCTGATGTTATAAGTACATCAATAGTATTATCAGCTTCATTGTAAGTATAATCCGTTAATATACTATTTTCCGTTTCTTGAATTTGTCTATTTTTAATTCTTTGTTCTGACTCTTTCTTTACTAAGTCATGTATACTATTTTTTCCGTCTTTTAGACTTACATTTCCATCTAGCTTTATACTAAATTGTAGAGATTTAGGTATATCCTTAACGTTGTCTATTGCTACTTTTACTGTATCTCTATCAATTTTTTCAACATCTAGTTTTAATTTATTTCCGATATCTTCACTTTTATTATTTATTATATTATCAACCGCATATGCACCAACTGCTGTCGATGTAAGTACAAGGGTTGATGCTATAGCAGCTTTTACTGATGGCTTTAACTTTCTCATACTTTTCCCTCTCTAACTGTTATATTAGAGAGTGCACTTATAATGCACTCTCAATTTTATTTATCTATTTCTAAATGTAGCTTTAATTGTTTCATCTTTTATTTCCACAACTTTATCGTACTTTGATGAAGTTCTAGCCTTACTAGAGTTTAAATCTATAGTAGGTAAATCTTCTAATCTTTCTGGTAATTCTACTAAGAATGTATCACTTACTAATCTTTGACCTACAGGTGCACCCTCATCATTTAACTTGTTATATCTATATAATTCAGCTTTTATAGCCTTACCTTCTATATTATTTCCTTCCTGTTGTTGCTCTGGAGTTATCCAGTATATGAAGTTACCTTCTGCTACTTCACCTAACTCACTGTCTTCTGGTAAGTTAGCTAATAATATACTTTGTGATTTTAATGCAAAGTTTTCATCTTTTTCATTAAGTATTAATGGTACGTTAAATGCTGGATCTCCAGTGTATTCTCCCATTACGATTATAGAATTAGCAGGTATTGTCTTACCTTGAGCATATTCATAATCTGACTTTAATCTACCTACACCATTTTTGTATACTTGATCATTATTATCCATTCCGATTTCTATGTTATCTCCTGGAGGTCCTAATATATCAAGCTCAGCAATTGATATAGTCTGAGCACCTTTAGCAACTAGTTTCACGTATTTAGCATTGTATGACCATAATTGGCTATTGTCATTAGTTCCTTTTTCATTGAAATAAATCACATTTTCCTTAGTAGTATCGAATTCTCCTGAATGTGCTTTAGTCCATTCTTTACCATCATTACTTACTAATACTTCATAATTACTTATTGGAGAATATGTTACTTCTTTCTTTTTAAATAAGTTCTTTATGCTAAATTTCTTAGTTGGTATAGCTCCTGGTGTATATTTAAGACCTACTACTTGCTTATTTGTTCCCATATCTATAGTTACATAAGGGTCTCCTTTTACTACATTACCATTGTTATCAATTGCTTTTGATGCATTGTAAACAGTGTTTTTATCATTGTCTTTTATGTTATTTATACTTCCACCTTCTACTTGTCCGTGTCCAGTGTTTTCATTAGCTACATCAGAAGCACTTCTTGTATTAGTATCAAATGTAAAGTTACTCTTTGCTATACTTCCATCATGTTTTACTTTTATAGTACCCACTACAAACGTATCTGTTACATTTAAGTTATAGTCATATGCTCTTACTTTATATTCAAATGTTCTATTGTTTACCGCATCTATAACATCTGTATACTGAGTAACATCACTATCCGTATTTCTTTCAACAAATCCAACTGGAGTTTCTTTAGTTCCTGTTACAGTTGCTTCTTTTCTTATGATTTCATATCCAAGTATCTTTTCATTATCTTTATTTACTTCAAACTCTAATGGAACTTGTTTTTCTGATACATAAGACTTATTTTTTATACCATTTCCAAATCTTCCTTCAACATTTACATCATTTGCCATTTCTAAAGAAGATAAGTTATTTGTTTTTATCGCATTTAATCTCTTTCTTCTAGCTTCATCATTTAAGTAGAATATAGCTTTGTCTTCTTTTGGATAAGCCATTTTATTTAAATAATCATTAGTTTCTGGACTAGCCACAATTCCCCATCTAGCGAAGAATTCTCTTAAGTCTTTACCTGCTGCATCACTACTTCTCATTATGAATGTTTGAGCTACTTGGTCATATTTAGGATCATTATTAGCTATTCCCTTCTCTCTTGTAGCTCTATATAGCTTAGCAAAGAATGTATCATTGCTTAAATCTCCATCAGTGTTGTTTTTAATCATTTCATATGTGTTATCATTGTCATATGCTAAGTGTAACTGCCAGAACATACCAAGTCCTACAACACCTTTTGGAACACCAATACTTCCAGAAGTTACTTTATCATATATATCTTCCATAGACTCTTCTACTCTTGACTCATTCATATCATTGAATGTCTGAGTTATAAGAGCTAATATATTGTTGGTAATTTCTGCATATGTTAGTCCTTTCATATCATGAACATGTCCTATCTCATGACTAATTCCCCATCCAAATAGTTGACCTTCATTTGCATTTACTAGATTTCCATCTTTATCAAATTCAAATGGTATTCCTTTCATCATATCTGCTACTGATCCGTATTGTATACCTACATGGTGACCTCCAGCATACATAAATGCACCTGTAAACATTCTTTGATACTTAATGTTTATACGGTTTTTAGGAGCTCTATTTTCATTAAAGAACTGATTCTCGCTCTTTCCATTTAATTTTTCAAGTGGAGTATTATCAATATCTCCATCACCATCAAAATCTACTGGAGCTTCAAGTAAACCTTGTTGAGCATATGATATCTCCATTAACTGCTCCCAAGCACGTAATGTCTTGTATATTCTATTTACCTGATCTTCTTCACTAGATAATCCACTTTGTATACCTCTTAATACCTCATCTGCTGGAAGTGATAAAGTAATTCTATCTCCTTCAATTTCAGTAGAGTTTAATATAGAAGTTTCTGGGTCATATTTGTATATATTATTCTCTTTATCTTCAACTTTTGGATATCTATCAGGTAAACTTGATACATATGACTTAAGTTCTTTTAAGTACGTTCTTATTTTATCTTTAGCTTCATCTTCTTTTGAAGCATCGTATATTATATCATTTAAATCTAAGTGAGGTACTTCTGTTCCTCCACTTACACGAACCATAACATTTTGTCCTTCGTTATAGTTCTTAGCGAATCTTAAGTATAAGTTTCCACCTTTTTCATAATCCATATCAAAATCTGACTCAGGTATTACTATTTCATTTTTACCTACCTTAAGATTTTGATGGTATGTTTTAACCGCTGTTCCACTTTCTGCGTTATGTTGAGTTATAGCTAATTCAAATTCAGTATTCTCTCTATCTGATCCAATGTATATATTAACTTTATCTCCAGGCTTTACAGCAACCCCTAATGCTTGATAGTTATTGCCTTGTCCTATATTATTTTTAGATGTATTATTTATTTTTGCATCTAATACTTTTATTTTATCGTCTAAATTAACATCATCTAATAACTCTTGAGCTCTTTGTAAATCTTTTAGTAGTTCATCTTGGTTTGGATGATATTCCATAGAACCTGGATCTATTGTTTTAGCACGTTTAGTAAGTTCATCTATCTTTTCTTGAGTTACATCTTCTTTAAGCTGTAACATTAAATTATCTTTAAATAGATTATCTACATCACGTTGTAAACTATCATATTCATAGAATTTAAGCTCTGATATACTTACCTTTTTCTCAGAATATACAGCTAGATTAAGCTCTACCTTTTTAGCTGTTACAGGCTCTTTTAGCTTTAATTCTGCATAACGTCCACCGTTCTCATCTGTCAACTGCTTAACACTTATATCAGTACGTTCTACAATCTTTATTTGCTTACCTGATTCATCATATATTCTAAGCTTAGCTTCATGTGGTAGTGGATGCATATTACTTTCTTCTGGTCTAACAGCTAATCTTATAGTATCAAAAGTATATTCATTATCAAATGTAATTATAGGCATTCTGTTTCCATAGTGAACTCCACCATCCCAGTCGTCAATTTTCCAAGATGTTGAGAAATCTCCATCAACAATACTCTTAGGATCACCTTGGTACTTTCCGTCACTATTATTAAATTCTACGCTTTCTATATGTTCTGTTAACTCTCCATCTGAGTTTTTATTTATCATTTTATATTTAGTCATAGTTGGCTCTATAAGCTTCTCTGTTCTTCCTAAATAAGTTTGAGATAATCCACCTGTTCCATGATGGTTTGTTGCTGTCATTTTTATTTCATATGTTGCTCCATCTTCAAGACCATCTATTCTATAACTTGTTCCTCTTATTAATTCATCTTTATCAGTCTTTTGTTCTGGAGTTAAATTAGTTACTCCATCTGGTATGTCATTATTAGTATCATTATCATTATACTTTGGATCATTTGGGTCATTTGCTTTTGTCCATGCACCCTCTCCTACTTTTCTATAATATAAATCGTAGTCTTTAGCCTTTTTGTGCGACTTCCAACTTAAATCAAGACCTTTATAAACTCCTTTTGCAATTATTCCTTCTGGTCCTTCTGGAGCAGTTTCTGGTATTACTTGAAGTTCTATTATAGAGTCAGCACCGTAGTTATTAGCTCCTTTTAGATCTTCAGTATATGCATTCTCTACTGTTGCACTTGCATTGTTACTTAATACACCACTGTTTGAGTCCCAACCTTGAGTCATGTAGTTTTTATCTGCATTATCAGGCTTACCATCTTTGTCATTTTTGTTAGTTTCTAAGTTAGTATTACCTGTTTTAGAACTATTATATCCTTCTTGCTCATCTTTGTATCCACTTCTCCAATCATCGCCACTTAATGACTGTATACTTACTCTGTAAGTACTATATCCATTTACTGGCTCTACTTTTAAAGTGTTTTCATTAGTTCTATATGTGCTAGTCCTAATTACTCCACCTTTGTCATTTAGTTCTTCAATTTTTAACTCATATCCAGTTACATTTGGATCATGATCCCAGCCTATTACCATATGTTCATTACCTACTGCCGTTGCACTAGTAAAATTATTTATTACTGGGACATTCATTTTAGGCTTTGGTATTTCTTTATAAACATTATTTATAAAGTCAACTTTAGCTATTTCAGTTAGGTTTTTATTTCCTCTACCGCCTGTTACATTTATAGTTATCTCACTTACAGCTACTTGCTTTCCTAAGTCTACAACTATTTCATCTTCTCCATTTCTTGATTTCTTTACATTATCACTATTAAATGGAACTACTAAATCTTGTCCATTTTCTCCAGTTCTTGTTATAGTTATATTTCCTTATTAAATCAAATAAAAAAATATGACACCTGTGGAATACAGGTGCCATATGGTTTCTTAAATAGTCTTTTTATTAAATTGTATACTTTTTAGGTATCAGTTCAAGTTGATATGAGCTTTTTAGTTTATGACCAATTGTATTGCTTTAATTGAGTATCATATTCCATATAAGTACCACTTCTTAATGATAACTTGTATTTTAATACCTCTACATCATCAACATTGCCACTAGCTGGTGCTTTACCTTTAAATACAGGTGATGTCTTACCTTTTTCTACCATACTATCACATTTAAGTTCTATAACTTCTCCAGTATCTTTAAGTTTTGCTGATATAGAAAGTCTAGATATGTCTTCTTTAGAATTGTTTGTAAATGTAGCTTCAAGTACTGGTCCAGATTCAGTTTGTGCTATTTTAAAGTTTAAAGGTGTGGAATCTATTTTAAGTGGTAGCTCTTTTACCATAGGTTCTACTTCTTCTTTTTTATTTTTATTTATAACAAAAAATACTATACCACTTATTACAATAATAGCTAGTAGTACTATCAATAATTTATATTTTTTCTTTTCCATATATCCTCCTTATTTTAATACAAAATGAAGTTATAGTCTTTATTTTGCTCAAAGTTTTAACATTAATTCATAAATTATTTATAGTAAACGAACTTAATAATAAAGGTATAAAAACTATTAAATAAGTTAACAA
>CALESE010000163.1 GCA_937907205.1 uncultured Romboutsia sp.
CTTTCTAATAATATAGCTTCCTTATTTGAAATATATTTGAAAACATTATTTAATCTTTGTAAATTGACATTATATTTTTCTCTTATCATAATTTCATCTGATTTATTAAAATCATATTTTTCATTATTCTTAACAATTGAATTAGCTATATGGTATGCATAATTTTCACTATCATTTGTATAAACTGTAAAGTTTCTTTTCATATTATAAGCTACTGCACTTGTGCCTGAACATATATCTAAAAAAGCTTTATCAGAATCAATATATTCTTTTGTATTTTCATATATAAAATTTAATAATCTTTTTTTACTACCTTGGTAATTTAGCACTGTAAATATATCTGTCAATAATCTCACCTCTTCATTGTATTTAAAATATTATTATACCATTTTGCTGTATAATTACATAAATATATTTTTTAAAATCATTACTTTAAAACCATTATTTTCAAACGTAGCTATACATAAATAATTATTATAACTATTTTCTACTTCCATAATAAATTTAAATCACTAGTTGTATCATTATTAATCTGAAAAAATACCTTATTAAATATAGCTTCAATGTAATATTTGTATATAATTACCTCCTTTATATAGCCCTCTATAGACTTATTATATTTTTCTTCATTTGAACATCTAAACTTTAAAAATATACTTCCTATTTACACTTTGCTATCATTAGTTATATCATCATGTTTAAAAATATCTGATGATAAAATACTATCTATTAGTTTAAATTCCGCCTCTGTTATATTAGGAAATATTTTTTTAGTACTATTTTTAGCATCTTCTCTTATTTTTTCTGTTATTTGAGTTGCTATTAATCCTAATGCTCCCATAATTACACTAACATCGTCACAATAACCTAACACAGGTGTTAAATCAGGTATTATATCTATAAAACTTAGAAAATATCCTAATGCACCAGCTATTGGTGATTTTGAAGTTATTGATATACTCTTAGACATAAGTGAATGATATAATAAAAATACTAAATACATAGGTTTTACACCTATATTTGTTCCTACTTTCTTTATTTTGATCCAAAATTTATTTTCATCATGTTGTTTTTCATACTTATCTATTAATTCATTTGAAAATACAATGTCTTCTTTTATTTTCATTTTTAATATTATCCTTTCATTTAACTTAATATTTAATTTTTTTCCGTTCTATAGTAATATATATATCATGAGTTATTTTGTCGTCAACAAATGAAAAGACTACATTGAATATCACTTCAATGTAGTCTTTATATATAATAACTTCCTTTATATAGTCTCCTATAAACTTCTTGCATTCTGGTATATTTCTATCGATCACAAACTCTCTAAATTTAGAAAACATACCTCTTATTTGATCTTCTGTTACACCTAATGTATCTATATCTTTATGTTCTATTCTTAACTCACTCATTTTTAAATCTAAGTTAAGCTTTACTTGCTCTAATTCATCTAACTTATCTTTAAGCATATTATTTACTATTCCATTCATAATAGCATTTAAAATATTATTTATTTCCTTGTTTACTTTATCTAGCTTATTTTCTAAGCTCTTAAGTAATTCTGCATTATTATCATTAGATACTTTTAGTTTTTCATTCAATGCTTTACTTAGTGCTGGTATAGCATTATCATTTAATATATTCTTCTCGAGTTCTTGTAATATGAATGTTTCTAGGTAATCTCTCTTTATTTCTCTATTTTTACAGTCTCTTTTCTGCTTTCTACATCCACATCTATATGAAATGTAATCATTACCATACTTATCCTTTCTTTTATTACCTTGCATTGCATGTCCACATTCACCACATCTAATTATACCTGTAAGCAAATATATTGTAGTAGCTTTATGAGCTCCTGGTGATTTCTTTCTTCTTTGCATCATTTCTTGTGCTTGATTAAAAGTTTCTTTATCTATTATTTGTGGCATACCTCCTTCGACTTTAATTATTTCATCTTCACTTTTTTGCTTATGACCATTTCTTTTTCCATTTACTCCTTTTCTTTGTGTCTTATTAAATACATATACACCTGTATATTTTTCATTACTTAGTATGCCATGTAGGCTATTTTTCCCAAACTTATTTCCTCTTTTAGTTTTATATCCTAACTCATTTAATTCATCAATTATATTGCTGTATGAATATCCTTTTACGTACATATCAAATATAATTTTTACTGCTTGAGCTTCTTCTTCATTAACTGTATACGTTTTGTCATATGCTACATCATAACCTAATGGAGCATCTCCTCCATTATGAAGGGCTTTTAGGGCATTTTCTTTCTGGCCTTTTGCTACCTCTCTGGCTAAGTTAGCAGAATAATACTGTGCCATACCCTCTATAACCGACTCTAAAATCAAACTTTCTGGTGAGTTGTCTAAGTTTTCTAGTACACTTACTACTCTTATTCCTTTCAGCTTAAGCTTTTGTTTATACATAGCTGAATCGTATTTATCTCTTGAAAAACGGTCAAGTTTATGTACTATTACCATAGTTATTCCAGTTGTATCTGATTCACAAAATTTAATCATATTTTGAAATTCTGGTCTATTTGCAGATGTTGCTGATTTTGCTCTATCTATAAATGTTTTAACTATTTGTATATTATTTTTTCTAGTATATTCATCTATTGCTCTTAGCTGAGCATCTATTGACTCATCCCTTTGATTGTCTGAGCTATAGCGTCCATATGCTACTGCTTTTATTTTTTCCATTTAACATTCCTCCATTATTAATTTATAAATTAGAATATAAAAAAAGTACACCTTATTTAGGTATACTCTTTAATCATTTTTATAAATACATCTACTATACTTTTGTTTATCACTACTTGATTGACTCCTTCTTTATCTTTATACTCCTTTTTATCATAATTTTCTTTATATAAGTCTTTTCTATTTATTCTTACTGAGTAAGTTTGACTCATCTTATACCTCCATATATATAATATATATTTATATAAGGAGCTATATAATATATAGCTCCTATCTTATTTGTATATTACTTATCTTCACTTAAAATTATTTTCAACAATTCTGATATGCTTTTTCTATATTTACCTTTTAACTTCTCTTCATTATAATCTGTACTTATCTCTGTTATTGTGTTTCCTTTTGACTGTAACGGTCTTCTTTTTGGTTTAATTATATTCTCTGTTTCCATAAATACTACCTTCCTATATAAATGTCATCTATATGCTATAAGTAAAATTGTCTATTTTAGTTTTTTCAATGTGTAACATTCTTGGTCTAACTTGTCTATATCCATTCTTTTCATTTGAATCTTTTATATATATTACTTTTTTAGGAGAATCATTATTACTGTCAACTTTAACTATTCCTTCTTCTCTTAACTGCTTCACTAACTCTCTCTGACCTATAGTTATACTTACTCTTTTTCCATACTGTTCTTTTGCAAAAGCTTTATATATTTTATCTGTATAAAAATAGTAGTAATGTTGATCCTTGTATCTATAAACATATTCTAATTTATCTTCAATAACCTGATTATTTTGGTTTAAAGTCCCTAATTTTATTGAGTTAGAATCTATAAGCTCTTTTAATGTATTTAAAAATTCATCTGTTGGAGAGTTATTAGTTACTAACTTAGTTTGGTTATTAATTAGTTTATCCGTGACTAATTCTAATCTATGTTCATATAATTCCTTTTCATCTTTATTTATAACATTTGAATCAAACATATAATCTAACATGCAATTAAATCCTACTTTTATCCATGAAATAGCTTCTATTGTTCTTCCATGTACACTATCTTTATATCTTTCCATTAATTCATCTCTATAAGTTTTAAAATTATGTGTTAAAATATCTGATAATTTTTCATTTTTATTTTCTCCATTTAATTGCTCTAACAACCATTCAATGTATCCTCTCATCGATGTTCTTAGTAAACTACTATTTTTCTGTATTTCGGTTAAAATATCTAAGTCTACAGAATCTCGATTAACTTCTATAGATAATAATCTTGCATTAGAAGACTCCCCTGATATAATTCCCTCTCCTGTTACTAACATCATACCTCTTGGTATATTCATATTCTTTATATCAAGTTTATTGCTAGATCTACCTTTACCTATTCTATCTCCATACATTCTTAAAATTAATTCAGCAATAGAATTTTGATTAAACCTATCTCTATTATATTGCTTAGGTGCAAAATCATCGCAAAGACATAATGTATCTTTAAGTAAATTTGCCTTTAACTCTATTGCTGTTTTGGTGTCATTAAATGTACATGGTATCTTATTAGTAAAGTCACCGAAATGACTTAAATAGGCCCTTGCTAAAGATGTTTTTCTTGAACCAGTTTTCCCCCATAACCATACAAGCATTTCTGGTGGCTTATGTGATTGGCTAATAATTTCTATTAATGGAGATAAGAATACTAATGCTTGAAGTATAATACCTTCATCATACTTTAAAATATCACATAACTTTAAGCTATACTTACAAGAATTATATAAATTTGTAGTTTTATCTTGAAAATAATAATTATCTATAGATTCGTCTAATTCAACATCTACATTTGCATCTCCTATACACCCTTTACCATGTGCATAACACCATTTATTATCTTTTTGTATCCAACCCACATGATTACATACATGCTTAATACTGCTATTAATACATAAATGCCTTATTATACTCATAAAGTCATCTATTCTTTTTTTATTTATGTAGTATTCAAATCCAAAGTTTTCAGGTACCCATGTACACTTCTGAATGGCAGCTATATCTAATAAAATCTCTGGTAATAATTTATTATCTATCCCTATACCACTTATTAATAATTTATGTTTTTCACCTACCATTCTTTGTTCTACAATAGGTATAAAGCTACATACCTCTTTATCTGCTGAATCAAGAACTATATTTTCATCTGTTACTTTTAAACCCTTTTTTCTTAATAAATTTATTATTTCATCTCTTTTTACATTAGTATTCATATTAATTCCTCCTATTAATTCCATTTAACTTTATTTGGTACCAATGATATACCATTATATTTAATGCTAATACTTTTTAAGGATTCTTCTAAATTAAAGTGAAATTGTCTTAATCTTTCTAAGTTATCTTCATATGAACCTTCTGTATTCATAACTATATAAATTTCTACATGATTATTTTCATTTATATAGCTTCCAATTATATCTAAACCATATTTTTTACAACCTAACCCTTTAATTATTTTTTCTACCTTCTTTAATTGTTCATTTTTACATTCTATACATACTGTTATTTCTACTTTTACCATATATAAAACCTCCAAAGCTATTTTTTAATGTTTAATGATATGTTAACTCTAAACATTTTTAATTAGATTCGAGCCATTTTTTTATTTTAAAACTATACCAATTTTATTTTTTTATGATATATTTATTAATGTAAAATTAAATTTAAGGAGATTTTATAAAATGATTCCTATAGAAAAAAGAAGAGCCATATATATTAAGCACTTTATTGAATTAAATTCTGAAAGAAAAATTAGCAAAGAATTAAATATAAGTAGAAATACAGTATCAAAAATTCTTAGTGAATATAGATTAGCTTTAAAAAAACACAACTTAATTAATGAAGATGATTTATCTAAACATATTGATTTAATAGTTGTTAAACCTAAGATAAAAAGAACAGTTTTAGAAGGGTATAAAGCTAAACAATATCACATTGATATAGTAAAAAAACTTGTCGATAATAACGAAAAAAAGCGAACTAGAATAGGAAAATGTAAAACAAATTTAGAACTTTTTAATGATTTTAAATCTGAAATAGGACATGATGAAGATGATCAGATATCTTATAGTACATTTTATAATTTAGTAAAAAAAGTAAAAAAATAACGTATTAACTTATAAAAACTAATACGTTATTTTTACTTTTATTACAATATTTCAATACATAAAAAATAGTCACACGCTTATCCTTTTTATTAATTTATAATTCTATGATTATATATTATATAATTACACATATTTAAAATAACATAGTATCATACTATAAATTTTTCAAAAACACTTCTCTTTCTATTCTTTCTTCATCTGTCATGCTCTTAGCCATATTTTCTTCTTTATTATCTCTAATTTTGTTTTTGTATAAATAAATAGCATATACTATACAAACTATTATTAAAAATGGCAATAGAATCGTAAATATCTTACCTAATAACAACATTGCACATACAATTAAGAATAAAATTCCTGATCCAGTAAGAACCATTGCTCCTATCCTTCTTGTCATTGGAATAGCAGATGTAACTACCCCTATAATTACTCCATATGATATAAGAAAAATAAATATATTCATATTATATCCTCCAATTAAAATTCATAACCTACTACACTTGTTGCAAATTGCTCTTCAAGAGTAAGTTCTTTATCTGCATCATATTCTATAGATACAAGAATCCCATTAATCTCTTTAAATATACTACGTCCAAAACAGAACTCTTTAATTGTTAATACTTTACTTCCATATGGTACTTCCTTTACATATGTATTTGATTTAACATATGATGGTAAAATACCCATTAATGTAGTTATGTTATTTAATGATATATTAAAATCACTTAAATTTTTTTCTTCATCATCCTTTGCATATAGCATTAATAATGATAACTGACTTACAGCACTAATTCTAATCATTTCTAATGTAGGCACTATTATTCTTAAAATATTACTATAATACCACATTTTCTTAGTAGCTCTAAGCCTTTTATCTACACTTGAAATCCATCTACTTCCATCTTTTGTATCTGGAAATTTACCAGTTACGTATTCGTATAATGTATAAATTTTATCTAAATGATCTCCTAATTCCTCTTCTAAAGAATCTTTATGATTTAGCATATCTCCAAAAACTCTAATATGTACTTCTAATGAAACTTTTCCATTATTCAAAACAGTTTCTATAAGATTTACTTTTTCTACAACACTATCATTTTTACTTAAACTTAAATCTAAGTATGATGATGCATAAGATTCTATAGCAGAAATATCTATTGTAGAAAATTTATTTATTATACTCTCATACGCTTTAGATAGATTTTCTTCAAATAAATCTTTTTTAGCCTCCCAATCTTTCAGATGAAAAATATGTTTTCTTAAAGGATCTATTATTAACTTTTTCTCATTTAAATCCATATTATTTATTTTTATATTTCTTTCTTTAAGACTCATTGAAAACTTTATACTTGGTTGTATGTAGTTATTAAGTGTGTTATAGCTCTTTTCTAAATTATCTATACTAATATCTAACTTAGATTCTTTTAACATACTTTTATCTATCTCTCTAAAAGAAAGCATATTTTGATATGTCTTATTCTTATTATTACAATTTGAATACCATACCTCATATCTATTTACCAAACTATTCAAATCTGATAATAGATGTTTTACTTCTTTTTCTATTATTCGTTCTTCTTCACTCATATTAAACTTCTTACTGATTGTTGAAAATAAGCTCATTATATATGTACCTATCCTTTCTTATGAATTATATAGAGTTTTCTTCTCTTAATTTTAATTTTTTTATCAGTCGCTTTACCCATTTGTCAGAGTAACCTAATTCCCTAGACATTTCCCTTACTTCTTTTCGACCGTAATTTTCAATTATATATTTTTCTAGATACTCATTTGAATGTAGCTTCATAGGAAAATTAATTTGCTGACCTTTATAATACTTATGTATTATTCGCACAATTTCTTCCCCTAAAATCTCCGTCATTTCTGCATATATACCTCTAAAGTCACCTTTTTCTATCTTCATAATTCACCTCCCATTACTATTTATTAATAATAACTAATTCTATGGAAAGTTTCTTCTGCAATTGTCCCTTGAAAAGTTCCTTCTTTTGTTTCTTATTTCAAATCTAAAAGCCCGAAAGCCCGTATTTTTTCTAAATATACTTTAATTAATCTTTTATTTACTAATAAAATAATAAGAAATGGTTATTTTATTCTTTGTTTGAAAAAACATATTCTACTCCATTTGTTAATGTAAATGCATAATCTGATGATAAACCTAGTATATCTTCAACATCATCATTTAACATTATTTCTTCTAATAACTCTTCTTTAGTTGTATTATTTAACCACATATCTATTATCATTTCTTTATCTAATAGCCTATCTAAGTGATATTCCATATCTAACATATAATCTAATTCATTTCTTGCATATTCTCTTAAATCATTTTGATTTGTATATATTAAATAATTATCATTCTCAGTATAATTTTGAGAGATTAGTTCATTATAATAGTTACTTATATTCTTTATACTTATTTCTTCTATATTTAGGTTATACCAAGCATAGAATATTATCTTATCTATATCTAAATTATTTGTATTTTTGTATTCAATTACTATTTCATCTAACTTGCTATTCTCCTTTAATATGTATTCTTTTATGTATTTATCTTCTAATTCATTATCTATTATTTCTATAATAGTTATAGTTTCTTTATCTATGTTATTGTATTTATCTATTAATTCTCTTAATTCTTTAAAGAATAATTTATTAATGATTTCAGATTTATTACTTATCATAATAATATTCTCCTTTTTATTTATTTTTTAATTATATATTTATTTTTCCGGGCTTTCGGGCTTTAATCTAGATTTTAATTATTACTTCTTAGTTATGATTTTGATTATTTTTATAAATGGATTTGTATTAAATAGACTTGTTTTATTTAAATTTAATTCATTCTATAACATTGAACTGTTTTTAATTCTGTACCTAATTAGTACTCATCTGAAAACATTAAGGTACTATACTCCATACTATCTATAGCATATATCTTTTTATTTTCTTTAATCTCTTCATTATGTATGTATATACTACTTTCATACTCTGGCATCTCTTGTTTACGAACTATTTCAACTATACCTTCTCCTATAGGATTCAATTCAAATATTTGTAAATAATCCTTTCCTATTTGTAATTCATCTATTAGATTCCACAGTAGTATATTTATTTCTAAAGGTATTTCCTCTACAATTTTTCTTGTCATGTATCTGTTTTCTTTTTTAAACATATTAACCTTCTCCTATTATTTATGTATGTTGTCTATTTTACGGTATTTCGGGATTTAATCGGATCTTAGAAAAATAACTTATCTAATTATTACCAATATAAAACAACAATCTATTATTTTATAATTTATCTTAATCAAGAATACTTTTTAATTGCTTTTTTAAATCTTTATCTAATATACCTGTTGTAAATCCAAGAGCAATTAAATCTATAAACTTATCTGGTGCAATGTCAACTGGCCTAGGAATTAATTTTCTAGCTCTATCATTGCAATCAAGATACAAGCATATCCTTATCTCATATCTGTCTAATGCTTTTATATATATCTTTTCAAGTGTAAATAGTTCTTCACCATCTTTTAATTCAACACTCCTTATTATCTTACAGTACCTTGTTTCCTTTTCAAATAACTCTTCTTTTTCTTTTTTAGCCATATATTTTACCTCATTGTTTCCTTATATAGTCTAGCTTGATTTTATTAAATAATAATTATAATCTATCATCTATATTAGTTTATACTTATTTCAATAATTCTTCTGTAACCTCATTCTTTGTAATTATAGTTATTAAATAATCACTAGATAATAAATATAGTGTTGAGCTGTATTTATCTACACTATCTTCATATATTACATCACTAAATTCTTCAATTAATCCTTTTAATGTATTTACTTTTAAATACTTTACTTCTTCAATATTCTCAATTACACATACATATCCACCATCATCTGTTGATTTTCTATTATATCCATAGTTTTCATCAAGAGTATTGATAACGTTATCCACATTTTCAACTACTTCCTTTGGATATTCTGATAATAAATTTAAATCATCTTTCTTCCATAGGTTAATCATTTTAACTTCCTCCCTTTAATTTTTGCACTAAAAAAGAGATGTTAGTATTTTTACTAACATCTCCATTTATTAGTTTTTGTGCTCCTATATAGTAGCCTATCTATTTAATATAGGTTTCGAAATTATAATATATATTTATAAAGTTAGTAGATACATTTTTAATATTATACTTAATCATAACTGAATAGTATCACTAAATCTTTATATATTTCAGATAACCTACTTTGAATATTCTCAAAGTACTCCATAAATTCATCAACTTCATATCTACATTTTTCTAAATCATTTTCCACATATAAGTTATAAAAGAATTCTTTCATTATTACAAATTGAGTACTTTTCAAATATCTAAATTCTTCATCATATTTTAGTGCTTTAGAATTAATCCTTACGCATTCTTTATAATAAGTATATATCCAATCTAGTTCATATTCTAGGTTCCTAGCACGCTCACTCATAAAAGTTCTTATAAATTTGACAATTTCATAGACTTCTTTGTCTTTAAACTCATAGCTCATATTATTTAAAATCCCAAAATCATTGGTTAATAATTCATCATTCTTAGCCTTTTCATATATTTCTGTATACTTATGAATACTCAAAAAAGTGCTTATATAGTGAAATAAATTTGTTGATTTTATATTAGTTAAGAACTCATAGTTTTTTCTCACTGTTTCTAATGTTGAGTATGGATTAAAATAAATAAATCCCATAAGCATATTAACATTATGTCTATTGAATATTTCTATAATTTTATAATTATCTTCTACCGTTGAACGTTTATTATACAATATTAAATCTTGATTATTTCCAGATTCTAAGCCTACAAATATTGTAACAAACCCTGTTTCTGCCATTAATTTAAGTAATTCATTATCATCTTTATTATCTCTTAATGATATCGCTTTAATATAGCATTCAAAGACAAGATTCATATTTAATGCTTTAATCTTATAACATAATTCTCTTATTCTTTCTTTAGCAGATTTATTATCAGGATCAAGTATATTATCATCTGTAAAAAAGAATTTTTTTATACCAAATTTGTGAGCTACATATCTGATTTCTTCTACAATTTGATCTATTTCTTTATATACAATTGGCCCTTTTCTCTCTATGCAAAATGCACACTTTCCTGTGCATATATTATTTTTAGTTTGAAGACAATAAATTTTGCGTGCATTTCTTTCAGGGATGTCATTTTCGTAGTAATAATAAACAGGACTATACGAGATTTCTTTATTGCAATAAGGTATTTTACCTATATTATCAGTTTTACTTACAATAGACCTATTGAGTAACGGCTCTTCTCTTTTTGATATTAAATGATCTATTAATATTTGTAACGGCTTCTCACCATCTCCTAATATAATGTAATCTAAAAAGCTATGTTCACACATTATCTCCCTATAGTATATAGTAGGAAATGTACCTCCAAATACTATAATTGCATTAGGATTCATTTTTTTTATGTATTTAGCAACTTCACAGGATTTTTGATAGTTAGATGAATGTACAGAAAAACCATATAAATTAAAATCTATAGGTATATCATCTATTATTTGGGATGCACTTTGACCATTATGGTAATACTTCACTGTGAATTTATAATTATTTTCCTTTAGATATCCAGCTATTTGATCAACACCTGTATTGCTATATCTCCAAACTCTACTAATTGAAATTAGTAATGTTTTATATTCATATTTATTTATATTCAATACTTACACCTTCCTTAAAATTAATCATCCCATTCTCCACAGTAGGGATTATATGTACATCTAGGACTCTTATCTAATATACTTCCCTTTATTGATATACCTAATGGCCTGCAGTCTTTACATGCAAATCTAAATTCACAATCTTTACATACGTTAACCTTACTAAAATCTCTAAACCAATTTTCTCTTAATTCTTTAGAATTTAGTATATCCTTTATTGATTGCCTATTTATATTTCCATACGATAAGTTCCTTTCAAATACACAAGGAAGAATTTCTCCAGTTTCAGTTATTACAAGTTTTCCATACCAGCATGTATTTCTAAAATAATTTATATTAAATTGTTCTTTAGTTGTCCAAAATGATGGCTTATTACGCTTAGAGCTTAAAATTATTTCTTCTTTATCTGGAGTATGCATTGATTGTTTCCCTTCAAATACATTTCTTATTACATCATATCCCTTATATGGTACTTTTAATGATTTTATAAATTCTTCTATTTCCTTCTGATATTCTTGATTTTCCTTCATTGCTACTACAGAAATATATATTTTCACACCTTTATCAACAAAATATTTTATATTATCTATTAAAGCCTTGAAACTACCTTCTTTATTAGTAATTGCATCATGAATTTCTGCTATATGTCCATATAATGATACTTTTACATTGATGTTATTATCAATGATTATTTTTCTTAATTCTTCATCTATAAGTGTCGCATTTGTAAATAATGTTGTGTTTATATTATATTTAGCTAAATATAATAATAATTCCTTAATATCCTTATAAACACATGGTTCACCACCTATTACTACAATATTTTGTACATCTAATTCTACTAGTTGATCAACTATATTTTTCCATTCATTAATATTAAGTACATTTTTACTAGGTATATGAATATCTCCCTCATAACAATGCAAGCATTTTAGGTTGCAACCTTGTGTTACTTCTAACCAAACTAAAGATAAATCTATATTATTTTCTATTTTAGGAATATATCTATCTATTTTAATATCTTTATTTAAAAGATTATTTTGAATTAATAAGTTTATATAACTTTTTTCTTCTTCCAATAATATTTTCTCTTCTTTAGTTAATTTATCTATTATATTACAAGCAATACTATTTATTGAGTAAACATTGTTTGTATTAAAATCATATATTGCTCCATTTGTTGCACCTTTTATATATATTACATCTGTATTTATCTCATACATCTTATACTCTCCCCAATGTATCAGTGTTTTCATCTATGTTTTTAATCACTTCTTTTAACATATATCAATGGTAGTATTCTATTAGGAATACTACCATTGATATTACTATTTACTTATGCTCTTTATTTTTCTTATTCTTAGGTAATTGAATATAATCATCATCTGGATTACAACCTTCTGATGGTCCACAATCTGTAAAACAGAATTGTCTTCCTAGAGTATTCTTTTCTGTTACACATATTAATGTTGGCATAATAATCCCCTCCTTCATTATACTACTATTACTTATTTTTACTCCCTAATTTATAAGTAGGTTAATTTAATTATATCACAATCTTATTTCCACAATTATATATAAAATCTAAATTTTAATAAATAATGATATAATAATGTTTTACCAATCTCCATTTTTATAAATTACATACTATATTCTAATTGTTTTTCATAAGACTGTTTTATTATATCCATGATATTATCAAGCTGATTTATATTATCATACCAAATTTCAGTATCACCATTACCCCATTTACCTTTATTTGATACATCTATACATATGTCATATGGATCTACAATATCTTTATATTTCATATTTATTGTAAGTCTTAATTTAGACTTTTGTGGAATAATATCTATAAAGTTACTTTCAACCTTATATGCAATATATAATTTTTTAAATTCTCTTTTTACATCTGATGATATATTTAATATCCTTTTGTCTAAAGATTTATATAGCTCTATATTATCCCCACTAATATATTCATATGAGTCTATTGAATATATTTCCTCTTCGCTTTCTGATAAAAATTCACTTATTTCTTCCTGTGATAATTTAGGATATTCCCATATTAACTTAGCTAGTTCACAAAGCTCATTTGCTCTTTCCTCTATTGTATTCTTATTCCATGTTATTTGTTTTACTACATAGCTATTCAATCTTAATGCACTTTCTTTAAACCCTCCAACTAAATTTAATTTTTCTCCAAATGATTTATCAGACATCTCTGAATTATACGCTGTAAGAGTAAGATTTCCTATTGTATGTAAATATTTTTTCTGAATTTCTTTATAATTCTCTCCTAAATCTTTTTTCCAAGTTTCATTAAGATTTTTATTTTGAGGCATTATATGTTCAACCGTAAAATTTTCTATATTTATGTGTGATTTATTATTAAAATTTTCAAATTTAGATAAAATATAATTACGTATTCTCATATTATATATATCTCTATTTTTTAATTCTTTAATAAATTCATCATCTAAAGGTAGCCTTTTGTAACTGTCCAACATTATAAAAAATGCTCTTATAGAATTTATATAGTTATCTACTCTTATATTTCTAATTGCCATGTTGAAAGTTTTATTCATTGAGTTTGTCGGTATTTCACATATCGAACGTCTGAATACATAATTTTCACATAGCCTTAGTACTTCTATAAATTCATTTTTACTTATCACATTACTTTCGTAATCATAGTAAACTTTTATTAAAAATGGTGATGCTACATCCATATTTAGTGATTTTATATCTTTAAATATAGAGTCTAATTCTATGTCTTTACTATTTGAGTAATATATATTTGTGTAATACTTGGCACATTTATATAACTCTTTACTTACTTCTAAAACTGCTTTATATGATTTATCTCTATAATAATTTTTAAATTCTTCATATACCTTGCTTTCTACTGGTATTTTCCCATATTTAAAAGTCAAGTAGTGTTTAAAAAATTTATCCATTAACCATGATTGTTTACTATAGTCAAACAACTCTTCCATTGGGTACCAATAGTTTTTATAAATACTCTCTTGTTCATCTTGACTTAATCCCATTAGTATATAATTTCTTATCAAATCAGATTTAGATAAATCCATACCTGTGCTATTTAAACTTTCAAATATAAGCTGTGGATCATCTTGTACTCTATCTAATGTTATATTTACTATTTGTAATTTTCCAATTCCTTCTAATATTTGAAAGGGCATTAACTCTTTACTATTTATTTTTTTCATAAAAAAATTATAATTATCTATTATTTTAGAACTTTTAACCCCATCAATAGGTGCTCTATCAATCAATTTTATTAATACTTCTTTATCCTTTTGAGTTAATAACATCTTATATTTATCTTCGCCAACTGCATAATCATTTTGTATACACATTCCGTTAATACTGTTAGCATTTATAGATTGATCTTGTTCATTTTTATATCCATAATCTCTAATTGCTATTAGCAATAATGTTAAAGTTGTCATTCTTTGCTGTCCATCTATGATCATATACTTTTGTACACCTGTAGGCATAGCTTGTTCTGCTATATTTACGATAGATCCTACAAAGTGACCTATTCTATTTTTCTTTTGCATTTCAACTATATCATTCCATAGCTTTTCACATTGATTGATTTCCCAACTATACGGTCTTTGATATACAGGTATTGTAAATTGTTTATATCCATTTAATATTGAGTTTATATTTCCCTTTATTGCATCCATTATATATTCTCTCCCTTGTATTTGTATAAAAGTTATTACTATATATCTGAATTGTATCATTTGTATAAAAAAATACATTGATAAATTATCAATGTATTTTTCGTGGATTTCAATGGTGGAGACGAGGGGAGTCGAACCCCTGTCCGCAAGTCCTTTCCTTGCTGCATCTACGTGTGTAGCCAACTGTACTAAGTTCTCGTCTCACAAATCGCCCAGTGGCAGGCTATTTGCTTGACCAGTCTCAATTAGTCCGCTATTAGTCGAGACACCCTAATAGTAGTTCCCTGCATAGATGACGACCAGGCCTAGCCGGCAGGAGGGCAAGGCGGGTCGAGCAGCATTATGCTGCTAAAGCGTAATTATCGTTTGCGTTTATTTTAAGTTCTCCAGTTTTTACGTGACCTAGAGTAACACGACACGCCGCCCCAAGTTCCAAACCCACGTCGAAACCTTTACGCCCCCTTGGTAAGTTTTAAGTCTTGAGACTTCAAATTCGCAAACTTTTTCACCATTTATATTAAGTTGTCTGTATTTATAATATAATACTTTTAGCTTTAAAAATCAATATAATTAATTTGTTTTACATGAAACCTTTGGCAATAATATTAGTATTTGCCACGCATTTCTCTTTCTATATTTCTTTGAGCATCTTTCTTAGCTAAATCTTGACGCTTATCATATAGCTTTTTACCTTTAGCTAATGCTAATTCTACTTTCACTTTACCATTTTTAAGATAAACACTTAAAGGTATTAATGAGTAACCTTTAATAGTAGTAGCACCTATTAGCTTTCTTATTTCATGCTTATGAAGTAATAATTTTCTAACTCTTAAAGAATCAACATTAAATATATTTCCTTGTTCGTATGGACTTATATGAACTTGTTTTAAAAATACTTCACTATTATCAACAGTAGCAAATCCATCACTTAGATTTAACTTACCTTGCCTTATAGATTTTACTTCTGTACCCTTTAATTCTATTCCACATTCATAAGTCTCTTCTATAAAGTACTCATGTCTTGCTTTTCTGTTTGTAGCTAATACTTTTTTACCGCTCATATAAATTCACCTTCTTTAACTAAAAAATTCGCTTCGCTCGAGCAACTGCGTTGGCGAAACACTTCATGTCGCCAACGACTATGTCCGTTGCTCAAAATGTCTTCATAATATATAATATCATTTATTAGTAAAAATATACCATATTTATATGTATTAGTCAATATAGCATATCTATATTGACTAATACAATAAGATTTATTCTTCACTACTTTCACTTGACTTATCATCTTCTATCTTATAAAGTAATTCGAAGTCTATCTCTCTAGCGTCTATATTAACATTATCAACTTTTATTCTAACAGAATCACCTATTCTGAAAGTTTTCTTAGTTCGCTCACCTATTATAGTGTATCTCTCTTCATCAAATATATAATAATCATCTCTCATATTAGCAAGTCTTATAAGACCTTCAACAGTATCATGAAGTTCGATAAACATACCAAATGAAGTTACACTTGATACTATACCATCAAACTCTTCACCTATTTTATTATACATATAAGTTGCTTTGTAGTAGTCTTTTACATCTCTTTCTGCAAGGTCTGCACTTCTTTCTCTTTCTGATGACTGATTTGAAGTATAGTCTACTATATTTTTGAGCTGATCTTGTCTTTTTTGATTTAATTTGTTGTTTAATTGCTCTTTTATTATTCTATGAATTTGAAGGTCAGGATATCTTCTTATAGGAGAAGTAAAGTGACTGTAATACTTAGCAGCTAATCCAAAGTGACCACTACATTCTGGAGAATATCTTGCTTGTCTAAGTGATCTAAGCATTATTGTACTTATAGCTTCTTCTTCTCTTTTTCCTTTTATTCCTTCAACTATAGCTTGTAGTGATTTTGGATGTACTTGTTCCATATCACCTTTTATAGTATATCCAAAAGTAGAAATAAATTTACTTAAAGTTTGCATTTTTTCTTCTGATGGAGTTTCATGTATTCTATAAACGAAAGGTACACCTAACCAGAAGAAATGCTCTGCTACTGTTTCGTTAGTTATAAGCATGAATTCTTCTATTATCTTATTAGATATTCTTCTTTCATACTCTTTTATATCTGTAACTTCGCCTTTTTCATTAAGGATTATCTTAGCTTCTGGGAAATCAAAGTCTATTGAACCTCTTTTAGTTCTTCTATCCATAAGTATTCTAGCTAAAGTTTCAGCATTTTTGAATTCTTCAACTAAATTAGAGTACTTTTCTTTTAATTCTTCATCATCTTTTTCTAATATATCTGATACTTCTGTATAAGTCATTCTAGCTTTAGAATCTATTATACTTTCATGTATCTCATGTTTTAATACTTCACCTTTATGGTTTATTTCCATAAATACTGATAATGTAAGTTTATCTTCATATGGATTTAAACTACATACACCATTAGATAACTTTTTAGGTAACATCGGTATTACAGTATCAACTAAGTAAACTGAAGTAGCTCTTTTTAATGCCTCCTTATCTAGATTACTTTTTTCTCTTACGTAATGAGTAACGTCAGCTATATGAACTCCTAGCTTGAAGTTTCCATTGTCTAACATTTCTATAGATATAGCATCATCTAAGTCCTTAGCATCCTCACCATCTATTGTAAATGTTTTTAAATCCCTTAAATCAACTCTTCTATCTATTTCTTCTTGTGGTATTGGAATTGCTACATGGTCAGCTTCTTCCATTACTCTTTTAGGGAATTCTTCTGGAAGTCCATGTGATTTTATTATAGAGTGTATTTCAACTTCTTTTAATCCTTTTGGTCCTAATACTTCTACTATCTTTCCTTCTGGCTTTCTATCTTCTTTTGGCCATACAGTTATTTGACATACTACCTTATCATTAGCTTTTGCTCCACTAAAAAACTTTTTAGGTATATATATATCTTTATTGAATTTCTTATCATCTGGTACAACAAATCCAAAGCTCTTACTTGGTTGAAACGTTCCAACTATCCTAGTTACTTCTCTTTCTATTATTTTTATTATCTTGCCTTCTGCTCTTCTTTCGTCAGTTGCAGGTGTAACTATTTCAGCCATTACTCTATCGTTATGCATAGCTCCATTTATTTCACTTGCTGGTATAAACAAATCTTGAGTATACTCTTCATCAGATTCTACAAATCCAAATCCTTTTCTATGTGATATAAATTTACCTACAAAGTAACCCATGGATTTTGGTGCTATTATTTTTCCTTTTTTAGTCTTACATATAAATCCATCTTCTTCTAACTCATTTAAGAAATTATCAAACATAGCCATTTCAGCCGAGTGTATATCAAATATAAGGGCTAATTCTTCTTTTTTTAAGGGATTATAGCCTGGGTCATTTATAAAACCAACTAATCGTTCTTTAAGTCCTGGTAACATTAATGTACCTCCATTGTTCTGTATTTTATATATAAATTTTACTTTGTGTAAAGTTTCTTATATTTTATATTATGATATAAATTTTATATAATTGATAATAAAATAATAAGATTAATTTTAAATTATTCTTATTATTTTATTATTACCATTTAATTATTATACACTATTGTAATACTTTGGTAAAATTATATTTTATCAATCAAATAAAGAAAATCCTTGGATTTATTTTTTTAATAACTTTAGGTATATATGTATTTTGGCTAGAAATAAAAACAGAAGAATGAAAAGTTAAAAATACAACTTTCGATATATAAATTTTTAGTTTCATTATAAAAAAAGTGCCTAATAAAATTATTAGACACTTACTTTTTAAAAATCAAATTTAATTTTTAAAATACTAATGTAATATATTAAATAATGGCCTTTTATTTAATACTATTTCTTTACTAATAGCATTGCTATAGCATTTATGAAAAATAATATTGAAGTTATTTTTGTTAACCTACCAAGGAAAGCTTCTTTACCCTTTGGCTTGAAATAAGTTTGGTTTCCTTCTCCACCAAATTGCGAAGGTACAGCACTCTTAGAATCTTGAGGCATTATACTAACTATTAGTACTATAGCTAATACAACTTGAATACCCATTAGTATCTTTCCTATATCCATATTAAGCACCTCCATTTCTCTTTAGTTTATAAAATTATCTTATATTTTAATATAACATACTAATATATTCAATTCAAGATATCTAGCATAAATTAAATATTTATGTTTTTTTATTTCATAATAAGTATAGTTTTTATATAAAAAGGCCTTAGATATACCTAAGACCTTTTTGTTTAACTTTATAAGTTAATTATTTCTTTAAGTTGTAGAAAGAATTTAATCCACAGTATCTAGCAGATTCTCCAACTATTTCTTCTATTCTTAATAATTGGTTGTACTTAGCAACTCTATCTGTTCTTGATGGAGCACCAGTTTTTATTTGTCCAGCGTTTACAGCTACAGCTAAATCAGCTATAGTAGTATCTTCTGTTTCTCCTGATCTATGAGATATAACTGCAGTATATCCAGCTCTCTTAGCCATTTCTATAGCATCTAAAGTTTCAGTTATAGTACCTATTTGGTTAACCTTTATTAATATAGAGTTAGCAACCCCTGCTTCTATTCCTCTTTCTAATCTTTCAGTGTTAGTAACGAATAAATCGTCTCCAACTAATTGTAATTTATTTCCTAATCTTTCAGTTAATAACTTCCATCCATCCCAATCTTCTTCATCTAATCCGTCTTCTATAGTTATTATTGGGAAGTTGTTTGCCCAATCTTCATATAAATCAACCATTTCAGCAGCAGTTAATTCTTTTCCTTCTCCAGCTAAAACGTATTTTTTAGTTTCTTTGTTATACATTTCTGTTGCAGCAACGTCAAGACCTAACATAACGTCTTTTCCTGGCTCGTATCCAGCTTTAGATATAGCATCTACTATTAATTCTAAAGCATCTCTGTTTGATGATAAGTTAGGAGCGAATCCACCTTCATCACCTACACCACAAGCTAATCCGTTATCAGCTAAAACTTTCTTTAAAGAGTGGAATACTTCTGCACCCATTCTTAAACCTTCTCTGAATGTTGGAGCTCCAACTGGTAATATCATGAACTCTTGAACGTCAACGTTATTATCAGCATGTTCTCCACCATTTAATATGTTCATCATTGGAACTGGTAATTGCTTAGCATTTACTCCACCTATGTATTGGAATAATGGTAATCCTAATTCATCAGCAGCAGCTCTAGCTACAGCCATAGAAACACCTAGTATTGCATTAGCACCTAATTTACCTTTGTTTGGAGTTCCATCTAATTCTATCATTAAACCATCTATTCCTGGTTGATCAAATGCATCCATACCTTCTAATTCTGGAGCTATTATTTCATTAACGTTAGCTACAGCTTTTTCAGTACCTTTTCCTAAGTATCTTCCCTTGTCACCATCTCTTAATTCAACAGCTTCGAAAGCTCCTGTAGAAGCTCCAGATGGAACTATTGCTCTACCTATTGCTCCACTTTCTAATGCAACTTCAACCTCTACAGTTGGATTACCTCTTGAATCTAATACTTCTCTAGCATATACTAATTCGATTACTGACATAGTTATATCTCCCTTCAGTTTCTATAAATTTATTTTACTTATTTACATATTGTATATGTATAAAATTGTTTTGATGGGTAATTTTATAAATTTATATAATATGTTTTATATTTTAGGAAATATTGTATTTCCTTTGATAGCATCTTGTTATTACTTTTGTATTAAAGATTGACCACTCATTTCTTGTGGTTGTTCTAAATTCATTAAATCTAGAACCGTTGGTGCTATATCACTTAATCTACCATCTGTTTTTAGTGCAGCATTCTTTAATTCATCAGAAACTACTATAAATGGTACTGGATTAATTGAGTGAGCCGTTATTGTTGCTTGTGTTTTAGGGTCTAACATATATTCCGCATTACCATGGTCAGCAGTTATTATAGCTTTTCCACCCTTAGAAAGTACTTTATCTACTAATTTTCCTACACATGTATCAACTGTTTCTATAGCCTTTATAGCTGCTTCAATAACACCTGTATGACCTACCATATCTGGGTTAGCATAGTTAACTACTATAAAATCATACTTATCTTCATCTATTTTAGATAATAATTTATCTGTTAACTCATAAGCACTCATCTCTGGTTGTAAATCATATGTTGCAACCTTTGGAGATGGTACTAATAATCTATCTTCATCTTTGTTAGGTTCTTCTACTCCTCCATTAAAGAAGAATGTAACGTGTGCATACTTTTCAGTTTCTGCAGCTCTTAATTGAGTTTTACCATTCTTCGCTAAGTATTCTCCTAAAGTATTTTCTAAACCTTGTGGTCCAAATGCTACGTTAACATTTTTTATAGTTATATCGTAAGTAGTTAAACACACAAATAAAGTCTTCATATTTGGTCTTTCAAATCCAGCAAAGTCAGTATCAACTATAGCTCTAGTTATTTCTCTAGCTCTATCCGGTCTAAAGTTTCCAAATACTATTGAATCATCTTCTTTTATAATACCAACTGGTTGATTATTTTCAACTATTACAGTAGGAATTACAAACTCATCATTTTTATCTTCATTGTAAGAATTTTGAACAGCTTCAACTGCAGAAGTAGCTAAGTTACCTTTTCCGTTAACCATAGCATCATATGCAAGTTGTACTCTTTCCCATCTCTTATCTCTATCCATTGCATAGTATCTACCTGAAACAGAAGCAAATTTACCTACTCCTAATTCTTTCATGTAGTTTTCTACGTCTTGTATATATCCTATAGCACTTCTTGGTGCTGTGTCTCTTCCATCTGTGAAAGCATGAACATATACATTTTTAACATCATTTTCTTTCGCCATTTTTAAAAGAGCTTTTAAATGGTCTATATGAGAGTGAACTCCTCCATCAGATAATAATCCCATTAAATGAAGAGAATGTTCTTTTCCATTTTCCATAGCTTTTAATAAAACTTCATTTTCAAAGAAGTCTCCATCTTCTATGGCTTTAGTAACTCTAGTTAAATCTTGATATACAACTCTTCCTGCACCAATGTTGGTATGTCCAACTTCTGAGTTACCCATTTGTCCATCAGGAAGACCAACATCAAGTCCACTAGCACTTATTAAAGTTTTTGGATATTCTTTAGCTATACTATCAAGGTTAGGTGTTTTAGCAGAGTTAACAGCGTTACCCTCTGCTATTTTACTTTCACCAAAACCATCCATTATTATTAAAGCGATTGGTTTTTTCATATTTTGCATCTCCTTAGAAATTAACAAGATCTATATAGTCGTTAGGTAATAAAGATGCCCCTCCAACTAAAGCTCCATCTATATCACTTTGATTCATTATCTCAGTTACATTATTAGGCTTAACGCTTCCTCCATATTGGATTCTAACATTATTAGCCAATTCTTTATAAAGATTAGCTACAACTTCTCTTATGTATGCTATAACATCGTTAGCATCTTCAGCAGTTGCAGTTTTTCCAGTTCCTATAGCCCATATTGGTTCGTAAGCTATTACAACTTTAGCTATATCTTCTTTAGATACATTTTCTAAAGCTTTTTCTATTTGCACTTTACAAACTGCTTTAGTTTCATTATTTTCTCTTTGTTCTAAAGTTTCTCCACAGCATAATATTGGATCTATTCCATGTTCTAATGCTTTTAAAACTTTTTTGTTTACTGTTTCATCAGTTTCATTGAAGTATTCTCTTCTTTCAGAGTGACCTATTACAACATAGTCTACTCCTATTTCTTTTAACATAGCTGGTGCAACTTCACCTGTGAAAGCTCCACTTTCTTCAAAGTGCATATTTTGAGCACCTATCTTTATATTAGTTCCTTTAGTAGCTTCTTTTAAGTCTTTTAATGCTAAGAAAGGAGCACATATTACCGCTTCTACTTTATCATTTTGTACTTTATCTTTAACTTCGTTAACGAACTCTACAGCTTCTGCTATAGTTTTGTTCATTTTCCAGTTACCTGCTATTATAGGCTTTCTCATTATTGTATCCCCCTTATTTGTTATCTAAAGCTACTATACCTGGTAATTCTTTACCTTCTAAGAATTCAAGCGATGCTCCACCACCAGTTGATACATGAGTCATCTTATCTCCAAATCCTAATTGGTTAACAGCTGCAGCACTATCACCACCACCTATTACAGTAGTAACATCAGTTAAAGCTGCCATAGCTTTAGCAACAGCTAATGTACCTTGAGCAAAGTTTTCAAATTCAAATACTCCCATTGGTCCATTCCATACTATTGTTTTAGAGTTGTTTACCGTATTTACATATTCTTTTATAGTCTTAGGACCTATATCTAATCCCATGTGACCTGCTGGTATACTAGCATCTTCAGTTATAACTGGAGTTACATCAGCAAATTTATCAGCAACAGCATTGTCTATTGGTAATAATAATTTAACACCTTTAGCCTTTGCTTTTTCCATCATTTCTTTAGCATATTCTACCTTATCTTCTTCAACTAAAGAAGTTCCTATTTCATATCCTTGGGCTTTTAAGAATGTGTAAGCCATTCCTCCACCTATTATTAAGTTATCTACTTTTTCTAATAACTCATTTATAACTGCTATCTTATCAGAAACTTTAGCTCCACCTAATATAGCAGTGAAAGGTCTTACTGGATTTGCTACTGCTTCACCTAAGAACTTTAATTCTTTTTGTATTAAGTATCCGCAAACTCTTTCTTCTAAGAATTCACCAGCACCTACTGTAGAACAGTGAGCTCTATGAGCAGTTCCGAATGCATCATTTACAAATATTTCTGCTAAAGAAGCTAATTCTTTAGAATAATTTTCTTCATTTTTAGTTTCTTCTTTTCTGTATCTAGTATTTTCTAATAATACTACATCACCATTTTCCATTTTTTCTACAGCTGATCTTGCATTTTCCCCTACAACGTTATCGTCAGCAGCAAATACTACTTCTTGATTTAACATTTCTGATAATCTCTTAGCTACTGGTGCTAAAGATAATTCTGGCTTAGCTTCCCCTTTTGGCTTTCCTAAGTGAGAACATAATATAACCTTTGCTCCATTTTCTATTAAGTACTTTATAGTAGGTAGTGATCCGTTTAATCTGTTTTCATCAGTTATAACACCATCTTTTAATGGTACATTGAAGTCACATCTTACTAAAACCTTTTTCCCGTTCACATTTATATCTTCTATTGTTTTTTTGTTAAGCATTGACATATTTATATCTCCTCTCAAAAGCAAATTAATTCAAATTTATTATAACATTTTTATTAATATATACATTTTTGTTATTTTATGGTTTTTATATATTCTGTATAAAAAGCCCGAGTCATAGTAATAAACTACAAGCCCGGACTTATATTAAATTACTTAGCTAAACCAGCAAAGTATCCTAATGTTCTTATTAATTGAGAAGTGTAAGACATTTCATTGTCATACCAAGAAACAACCTTAACTAATTGCTCTCCGTTCACTTCCATAACTCTTGTTTGAGTAGCATCGAATAATGATCCGAAATCTATTCCTATTATATCAGAAGATACTAATTGCTCTTCAGTGTATCCGAAAGATTCATTTGAAGCTTCTTTCATAGCAGCATTTATTTCTTCTACTGTTACTTTTTTGTCTAATGTACAAACTAATTCAGTTAAAGAACCAGTTACAACAGGCACTCTTTGAGCTCCACCATCTAATTTACCTTTTAATTCAGGTATAACTAAACCTATAGCTTTAGCAGCTCCTGTAGTGTTAGGAACTATATTAGAAGCAGCAGCTCTAGCTCTTCTTAAATCTCCTTTAGCATGTGGGCCATCTAATGTATTTTGGTCATTAGTGTATGCATGTATAGTAGTCATGAATCCTTTTTGTAATCCAAACTTATCATTTAATGTTTTAGCCATTGGTGCTAAACAGTTAGTAGTACAAGAAGCTCCTGATATAACTGTTTCAGTTCCATCTAATACATCATTGTTTACGTTGAATACTACAGTTTTTATATCTCCTGTTGCAGGTGCAGATATAACAACCTTCTTAGCTCCAGCTTCTAAGTGAAGTCCAGCTTTTTCTTGAGAAGTAAAGAATCCAGTACATTCTAATACTATATCAACATTTAACTCTTTCCATGGTAAATCTGCAGGATTTCTTTCAGCAGTAACTTTTATTTCTTGACCATTAACTACGAAAGCTCCTTCTTTAACTTCTATTTCACCGTTAAATCTACCTTGAGCAGTATCATACTTAAATAAGTGAGCTAATGTTTTAGCATCTGTTAAGTCGTTTATTGCAACAACTTCAAACTTATCAGTTTGTTCCATTAATTTTCTTAAAGCTAGTCTACCTATTCTTCCAAAACCATTTATAGCAACTTTAACCATTGTGCTACCTCCCTAAAAGTAAAATATATATATTTTTACTAGCTATGCTAGTTAATAACTAAAGTAATTCTAAAATTTTGTGTGCACTTTCTTCATCTGTTATAAGAACTATATTTTTATTTATATTTGTCATTGCAATTAAAGCTTCTGCTTTTCTTGTTCCTCCAAATATTGCGATGTTTTCTTTTACCTCTTGGAATGTCTCCAAGTTTATGCCTACTGTATTAAGCTTGTATACAATTTCTCCTTTATTATTAAAGTAATGTCCAAAAACTTCTCCTACAGCACCTTTTGATATAATTTCTTTAACTTGTTCTTTTGGAAGTTTCCTTCTCATAGCCATTTCATCAGCTCTTCCTATTCCAAATACTAAAACATCTGTCTTATCTATAGTATCCAATGTGTTTTTAATTTGAGGTTCTTGAGTAATAGTTCTCATTGCTTCTTCACCTAATTCATCAGGTATTTGAAGTAGTTTATAATGAGAGTTTAACTTCTTGCTTATAGTTGCAACTATATTATTAGACTGAATATCAACTTCTTTTCCCATACTTCCTCTTGCAGGAACTATAACAGAATTTATGTACTTTTTATCAGTTTTTAATGAATTTGCAAACTCTAGCATTGTGCTTCCACCTGTTATTGAAACAACATCTCCATCTCTTAAAACATCTATGAAATATTCAGCTCCACATCTTGCTACATCTCTTAATAAACTTTCATTATTATCATAACTTCCAGGTACCAGTAAAACTTTTTTTATTCCAAGCTTATCTCTTACCTTATCTTGAAGTGTAGATAATCCCATTATGTCATTCATAATATCTTTAAGTTCATCTAAAAGAATATTTCCTTCTTTTGTAATAGTCATTCCAGAAACTGCCACATCTATAAAGCCTTGCTCTTTTAGAAATTCAGTTTCTGATCTTACTATTCTCTCACTTATTCCAGATATATTTGATAAGGTTCTCCTACCTATAGGCTCACTAAGTGATATTTGCCTAAGTATAAAATATCTTCTTTCCATAACCTCAATAACTTGTGGAATAAATTTTTGCTGTATTTTTATTAAATTTTTCATTTTGTGCTCCTTAATTCGTAAATATTACGGGACATTTAACGTCCCTAGTATTTATTTAAGTCCCACAAGATAATTTAATTTTAAATGAATTTGAAATATATTTCAATAGTTTTTCTAATATTTTTCTATTTTTTTACTATGAAATGTTGCTTCCTTTTACTTGATGATGGTATATTTAATTCACTTCTATACTTAGCAACCGTTCTTCTTGCTATACTTATGCCATTTTCTTTTAATTTTTCAACTATTTTTTCATCACTTAATGGATTACTTTTGTTTTCTTTTTTTATCATTTTTTCTATGGTATTTTTTATACTTCTATTAGATATAATTTTATTATCATTTGTATTTATAGACGTACTAAAAAAGTATTTAAGCTCAAATATACCAAAAGGTGTAAGAATATATTTTCCATTAACACCTCTGCTTATAGTAGATTCATGACAATTTAGCTTTACTGCAATATCTTTCATTTTCATAGCTTTTATATATTTCGGTCCTTTTTCAAAAAAATCCTCTTGTGATTTAACTATTTCTTTTGAAATTTTAAGTATCGTACTTTTTCGATTTTCAATACTTTTTATTAGTTCTAGTGCTGAATTTAAATTTTCTTTTATAAATTTTTTTGCATATTCATCTGATTGTGACTTAAAAAGTATTTCTTTATAGAACTTATTTATTTTTATTTTAGGTATATCTCTATCGTTTAGACTTAGTACAAATTCACCCTGTAATTTCTCTACTATTACATCTGGTTGTATATATGTACTTTTACCTATATTATAATTTTTCCCGGGTTTTGGATTTAGTGTTTTTATTATTTGTATATATTCTAGACACTTTTCTATAGATATAGAATATTTTTTAGAAATATCTTTATATTTATTGTTTCCTATTTTATCTAAATCATTTCTTAATATTTCTTCTAATTTTAAGTCTTTTATTTTTTTATTTCTAATCTGTATGATTAAACATTCTGATAGATTTCTTGCTCCTACTCCACTTGGTTCTAACTGTTGGACTTTTTTCAAACATTCATTAAATAATTCCTTACTTATATTCAAGTGCTTTATAATTTCTTTTTCCTCTATTTTTAGGTATCCATCTTCATCTAAGCTATCTATTATAAATTCACATACTTTTCTTTCTTGATTATTTAATTTATATAAACTTATTTGAAATTGTAATTCATCATATATACTTTTATAACTACTTATAATATTTTCATAATTTACATAATTATTATCTATATAATTTTCACTAAATTTATATGATGATTTATATAAATAATTTACATAAGATTCCCAATCTATATCATTATTTTTTTCAACCTCTATTAATGGATTTTCTTCACCTTGTTTAATTATTTCATCTTCTAAATCTTGTTTACTCATGCCAAGTATATTTAATGATTGTTTTAATGAAGTTGTAATTGCTAGTTTTTGTGATTGATTTAGGTTAAGGCTTTGATTTAAATTCATAATATATGCACCTCATACTCTTTGGTATGTAAATTTATGTTTTAAATAATAATAAACCCTTTTATACAAGTATATTTTACCATTTAAAATATACATTGTCTAAAAGGGTTTAATTTATATTACATCTCATTTAAAATCTCTATTAATTCCTCTTCATTGTAATCATAGTTTGAATTACAGAATTGACATCCTATTTCAGCCTTTTTATCTTCTTCGATTATGGATTGTAATTCATTTTTACCTATGGCTACTAGTGCTTTTTTAACCCTGTCTTTAGAGCATTCACAATGGAATTTCACGTCACATCTATCTAATATATTTGGGTTTAATCCATCTAAAACTATATTAAGCATATCTTCTGGTGTTTTTCCCTCTGACATCATAGTAGTTATAGATGATAACTTTCCTATATTTTCTTCTAATTTAGATATAGTTTCTTCTGTAGCATCTGGCATTAATTGAACGATTAATCCTCCAGCATGTTCTACTTTATATCCTGTAGTAAGTACTCCTAATGCAACCACCGATGGAGTTTGTTCAGATAATGCAAAGTAATGTGTAAAATCTTCTGCTATTTCTCCGCTTACCAATGGATATGCTCCATTATAAGGTTCTCTAAGACCTAAATCTTTTATAACTTTTACAACACCGTTTGTTCCAACTGCAGCAGCTACATTTAATTTTCCATTTGGATAATTTTCCACTTCAACATTTGGATTATCCACATATCCTTTAACTGTACCTTTTGCATCAGCTGTAGCAAGTATAGTACCTATAGGCCCCCCACCTTTTATTATAACTGTTAGCTTATCACCTTTATTTTTCATCATTAGCCCCATCATAGATGTGGCAGTTAATGTTCTTCCTAGAGCTGCTGTTGCAACCTTAGTTGTTTCATGTAATTTTCTAGCTTCTTCTACTAAATCAGTTGTTTTTGCTACAAATGCTCTTACTTGTCCATTGCCACCTGTTGCTCTTATTACATAATCTTTCATTGTATTCCTCCTATATATTAACTTCTATTTTTTGCATACGAAGAATATTCTTTCAGTTTCTTCATTTGGAGCTTCAAATGTAAAGTCTCCATATGTTTTTATATATTCAAAACCTGCTTCATTTAACATTTCAATTATTTCGTCTTCAGTGTAAGCCCTTTGTTGATGCACTTCTTTAAATCTATCAAACTTACCATTTTCATCTTTTATGAAGAATGATAGTTCCATTTCAACTAAATTTTCTTCTTCATCAAAATAATTTTGCCACATATAAGCTACATCTTCTCTATTTTCACCATACATGTTATTGCCTAATACATTAGCTAATTTATAGTATGAGCTTATATCAAATATTAAAATTCCCTCATGTTTAAGAAGCTCATATGATTTATTAAATACATGCTGTAAATCATCATCATACGTTATATAATTGAATCCATCACAAGCACATAATATACAATCTAAATTATCTATTTCAAAATCAAATTCAGCTAAATCTTGTTGTAGTAATACAAGTTCTACACCTTCTTTTTCAGCCTTTTCTCTAGCCACGCTAAGCATTTCATCTGATATATCTATTGCTGCTATATCATAGTTTTTCTTAGTTAAAGGTATTGTCATATTACCTGTTCCACAAGCTAATTCTAGTATATTTTGTACCTTAAGATTTTCATCTTTTATTATATCTTCTATATATTTAACCCATCCATCATAATCGACATCATTCATAAGGTCGTCATAAATAAATGCAAAATTACTATACTGTTCCATCGTCCTTATTTGCTTCCTCCATCATCTTTTTCTTTTTCTTTTTACGTGATGTAAGCATTCCACCTATTCTTCCAGCTTCTTTAGCTGTAAGTCCAGCCCCTTTCGCTGACCTTGTCCATAAGTCCAAGTTCTGATGCTATCTCATATTTCATTATATCATCATCTGTCAATATTTTTTTCTTCTTACTATTATTATTTTTTTGACTTTTCTTACCTGGTTTATTTAATAATTCATTATTTATTATCTCATTATTCATAAAAAACACCCCTTTACATATTTGTATTTTTGTCATATAGCAAAAATTTATACAAATATTTAAGGGGTATAATTTTAATTTATTGCATTTTTATATTTTAATAATTTTATGTATATATTTACTCCATTTAATAAAATTTCTTCATTAAAATCAAAATCCAAACTATGAAGTCCATTAACAAATCCTTTTTCCTCATTTCTCGAACCTAACATAAAAAATAACCCTGGTACTTTTCTCTGATAATATGAAAAATCTTCTGCTATCATCAGCGGATCTAAATTTATAACTTTAGTATCTCCAATAGCTTTTATAAATTCATTACAAAGTTCTTTATTGTTATTAACAGAAGGATAATCATCTTTTATATATAAATCTACTCTACACTCAAAAGCTTCTTCTATTCCTTTGCATATAAAATTCATTCTTTCTTTTATCTTTTCATATACATTGGGATCAAATGCTCTTATTGTACCTTCTAACCTAGAGTTTTCAGCTATTATATTCCTTCTAGAACCTACTATCATTTTGCCTATAGTTAGTAGTGCATTATCAAGTGGACTTATATTTCTAGATATTATTGATTGAATATTATTAACTAAAGCAGATGATACTACAACTCCATCTATACCATTTTGAGGCATTGCTCCATGTCCACTTTTAGTAGTTATATCTATATCAAAATCTCCTACTTGAGCAAAAAAATATCCATCTCTTAAACCTATATAACCTTCTGGTATCTCTGGATATATATGCAGTCCATATATTTCATCTATATTATATTTTTCAAATATCCCTTCTGATATTAAATCTTTAGCTCCACCTGGGCCTTCTTCTGCTGGTTGAAATATAAATACAATGTTATCATTTAAATTATCTATATTTAACTTTAAGTACTCTATTAATCCTAACAATATTGATGTATGGCCATCATGACCACATAAATGCTCTACTCCATTTTCAGTAGTAAGTCCATCTATATCCGCTCGAAATGCTATTGTTTTATTACCTATTTTACCTTTTAAAATCCCTACTGTAGCAGTTTCTAAGTATATATCATATTCTACTTCTATACTTTTCAAATACTCCCTTATATAATTAGCTGTTTTAAATTCTTTTCTTCCTACCTCTGCTATACGGTGTAATGATTTTCTATGATTAAAAATTTTATCTTTTATATAATTTGCATTTTCCATATCATACCCCCCTAATGTATTTACCTTTTTAGTTCAACTCTTATAAAGTTTCTATCTTATATACTTATAAATGAATATCTATGCATCTTTTAATTCTTTTATGAATATATCTAGGATTATAAGACTATTTATTAAGATTTTAGTTTTACAAATATAAAAACACATTATTTCTTACCTATAAAATTTATAAAATGGGGTGATTTTATTGAAAAAAATTAATGTTGCTATAGTTGGTGCTACTGGAATGGTTGGTAGAACATTTTTAAAAGTATTAGAAGAAAGAAAGTTCCCTATTGAAAATTTATATCTATTCTCATCTTCAAAATCAGCAGGTTCTCATATTAAATTTAATGGAAAAGATTATTTAGTTGAAGAGTTAAAAGAAGATTCATTTGATAGAGATATACAAATAGCATTATTTTCTGCTGGTGGAGATATAAGTAAATTATATGCTCCTATCGCATCTTCAAAAGGAGTTATAGTTATCGATAATTCTAGTTATTGGAGAATGAATCCTGATGTTCCTTTAATTGTTCCTGAAGTAAATCCAGAAGCAGTTAAAAATCATCACGGAATAATAGCCAATCCTAACTGTTCTACAATACAGGCTATGGTACCTCTTAAGCCTCTTCATGATAAATACAAAATAAAAAGAATTATTTATTCAACATATCAAGCTGTTTCTGGTTCTGGGGTTAGAGGTGTTAATGATTTAGAAGAAGGAATTAAAGGAAATCCTACTGGATTTTATCCTCATCCTATTTCATTTAACTGCCTTCCACATATAGACGTATTTACGGAAAATGGATATACAAAAGAAGAAATGAAAATGATAAATGAAACTATGAAAATATTTGATGATTATGACTTAAAAGTTACTGCAACTACTGTAAGAGTTCCTGTTAAAAACTCTCATAGTGAATCTATAAATATAGAGTTTGAGGAGGGATTTGAATTATCAAATTTAGTATCTACTCTTGAAAATTCACCTGGTGTTGTTGTTTTAGACGATACTGACAACAATATATATCCTACTGCTATTGACTGTAACGGAAAAGATGAAGTATTTGTTGGAAGAATTAGAAGGGACTTTAGTGTTGATAATGGAATTAATATATGGGTTGTAGCTGACAACATCAGAAAAGGTGCTGCTGTTAATGCTGTTCAAATAGCAGAATTATTATTATCTTACGATTTAGTTTAATATTAAAATTTATATAAAGGAGAATTACTTATATGATATTTAAAGGTTCTGCTGTTGCTTTAGTTACTCCATTTACTGATAATGGTGTTGATTTTGAGAAATTAGGTAAATTAATTGAATTTCATATTGAAAATCATACTGATGCACTTGTTGTATGTGGAACAACTGGAGAATCTACTACTATGAATGATGCTGAACAATTATCAGTTATAAAGTACACAGTTGATAAAGTAAATAAAAGAATACCTGTTATTGCAGGAACTGGCTCTAATAATACAGCTCATTCTGTTTATTTAAGCCAAGAAGCCGAAAAGCTTGGTGCTGATGCTTTATTGATAATAACACCTTACTATAATAAAGCTAACGAAAAAGGACTTAAACTTCATTTTGAAACAATAGCAAATAGCACTTCTTTACCGATAATTCTTTATAATGTGCCTGGAAGAACATCTATGAATATAAAACCTAAAGTTGTTGCTGAACTTTCAAAAATAGATAATATAGTTGCTATAAAAGAAGCTAGTGGAGATTTATCTCAAGTTGCTGAAATATCTAGGCTAGTTCCAGATGACTTTGCTATTTATTCAGGTAATGATGATTCTATTATTCCATTATTATCTCTTGGTGGAAGTGGCGTAATCTCTGTTCTTGCTAATATATGCCCTAGAGAAACTCATGACTTAGTACAAAAATTCTTAGATGGAGATATAGATGGTTCTAAAAAATTGCAACTTGATATGAAACCTTTAATAGATGCTCTATTTATAGAAGTAAATCCAATACCAGTAAAAACTGCTATGAATTTATTAGGATTTAAAGTTGGAAATTTAAGACTTCCACTTGCTGATATGAATGAAAAAAATCTTGAAGTATTAAAACAAGAATTAATTAATAAAAGTTTAAAATTAGGAGATGCCTTATGTTAAAAGTTTTAGTTAATGGTTGCCTTGGTAAAATGGGTGTAGTTTTATCAAAATGTGTTATAGAAGATGAAGAATTAGAATTAGTTTGTGGTGTATCTCAAAACCCACCATGTAATACTCCATTTAAAATTTATCCTAGATGTAGTGATGTCAAGGATGATATAGACGTAATAATAGATTTTTCTCATCATTTAGCTTTAGATGATTTATTATCATTTTCTGTTGATAATAAAAAACCATTAGTAATAGCTACAACTGGATATAACGAAGAAGAATTATTAAAAATAAAAGAAGCATCAAAAATTATACCAATATTTCATTCTTCTAATATGTCACTTGGTATAAATGTTTTACTTAAATTAGTGAAAGATGCTGCTAAATTACTTAATAAATTTGATATAGAAATAATTGAAAAACATCATAACAAAAAAGTAGATGCTCCTAGTGGTACTGCTTTAATGATTGCAGATAGTATAAAAAGTATTTTGCCATATTTAGAATATAGCTATGGTAGGTATGGTCGCTCTGCAAAAAGGTCTGAATGTGAACTTGGTATACATGCTGTAAGAGGCGGATCTATCGTAGGAGAACACACTACAATATTTGCTGGTCATGATGAGGTTATTGAAATCAAACATTCTGCTCAATCTAAAGATATATTTGCTAAAGGGTCTATCTCTGCTGCAAAATATTTAGTTAACCAAAATCCAGGTTATTATAATATGGATAATATGCTAAATTAACTTTTCTAAGGAGGAATTATGATAAATTTAAACGATGCTTATGAGATTGCAGATTTTATAAAAAATTCTAAGAAGAAAACACCTGTTAAGGTGTATATTAATTGTAATAATCTAAATCCTAAATCTTGTGATGAATTTAAAGTATTTGGAAGTAATGATTCTTATACTTTAATTGGTAATTATGATGAAATATTAAAATTTTTAAATGAAAATAAACATTTTATTACTGACACTTTTATTGAATTTGATGGAAGAAATTCAGCTATACCAATGTATAACTACTTACATGAACACGCAAGAATAGAACCTGGTGCTGTTATTAGAGATATGGTGTCTATAGGTAAAAATGCTGTTATTATGATGGGTGCTGTTATAAATATTGGTGCTGTTATAGGTGAAAACTCTATGATAGATATGAATGCTGTTATAGGTGCTAGAGGTATAATCGGTAATAATGTACACTTAGGTGCTGGTGCTGTTGTAGCTGGCGTTCTTGAACCGCCTTCTGCAACTCCAGCTATAATAGAGGACGATGTATTGGTAGGTGCAAATGCAGTTATACTTGAAGGTGTAAAAGTTGGTAAAGGTGCTGTTGTAGGTGCCGGTGCTGTTGTTACTCATGATGTTCCTCCAGGTTCTGTAGTTGCTGGCTCTCCTGCTAAATTAATAAAAATGAAAGATGAAAAAACATCTGATAAAACTAAGTTTATAGATATTCTTAGAAATTTAGATTAAAAAATATACTGCTATATAGCAGTCTTTAAAGAGAGTTGAGATTCTAGTTGTATTTTAATCTAGTATTATCTGTTCAAATTTGAATTAAAGGAGGAGATAAATATTTCTCCTCCTTTTACTTATTAGATCAATTCTATAAATTTCTTACTTTATATTATGCTAATGTCTTTTCCTAATCTCGACGTCTGTAACTAAAATATATCACTATTTTTTGTAAAATTATCATCTTCTTCTATTACGTATAAAAGTAGCACCATCTAATGATTGATATATCTCTACATCAGGAATATTACCCAATGCATATAATGTATATACTCTATCTGATGTTATAGATATTTGATTTTGTAATACTATTTGACCATTTTCAACTAACTCTACATTTAATGTGTATGTTCCTGGTGAAACTGTTTTATATCTAGTTATATCTTTATATCCTACATTTGGAAATAGTACATTTTCACCTTCCAATATATTTACTCTTGGAGAATTAGGAACTAAATTTACTACTCTTAGCTTTGAATTTTGACCATAAGTACTTTCTGTGTCTTCTTCAATAAATAAAAAATCAAGATTGTCGTTATCCCCAATTATTGCAATAGTTAAAAGTTCATCATCATCAATCTCAATATATTTGGACAGTATTGGATTTTCTGTAGTATTTACAGGATATACACTCATCGTATAATTACCTTCTGGTACATATACATATGGACTAAATTCTGTAAAGCTCAATTCTTTAAAAAATAAAGTATCATTTATATATATATCTACTGCATCAGCATTTGGAGCAGCGTGAAGTACTCTTACTAGTGAATAATCGTCATTGACATCTCTCAATATAACCCCTCCCAAATTAAATATTTGTACATTATATATTATTATTTTGAAGGTTATTTTGATACAAGTTAAAATCTAAATTCTATATCTTATAAAGCTTGCTCCATCTAATGATTGAAAAATTTCTATATTAGCCGCATTTCCTAATAAATATAAACTATATATCCTATCTGGATTTATATTTACTCTTGTAGTTCTTACTATTTTTCCATTTTCAACTAACTCTAAGTCTATTCTATATATCCCTGGATCTATTTCTTTATAATCTGTAATATCTCTAAAATCATTATGTTCAAATAAAACTGTATCATTGTAAAGTATGTTCATATCTGGAGAATTTGGAACAAGATTAACTACTCTAGTTTTTGATTTCCCTTTAGTTGGGATTTCAATTCCTTCTTCAATATTTAATAATCTTAAAGTACCTGCATTACCAACCATAGCAATTGTTATCAATTTATTTTTATCCACATTTATATTTCTACTTATTAATGGATTTTCTCTTGTATTAGCCGAATATACACTCATATCATATGAACCTTCTGGTAAATATATATATGGACTAAATTGTCTAAATACTAAGTCTCTAAAAAATAAAGTATCGTTTATATATACATCTACAACTTCTCCATCAGGAACAGCATGAAGTACTCTTACTAATGAATAATTTGGATTAAATATTCTCAATATAATACCCCCTAAGATAATAATATTCATTAATAATATATTATTATCTTAGGGGGTATTTTGATACAATTCTAATATTAACTAATTTCTGTATCTCTCATTTCTATCTCAGTTCCCTCTGGGGCTTTTATTTTAAATAAGCTTTCTCCAAGCACTTTATATACAACTTTCCCATCTTTTAATTTAAAATCATTGTATCCTAAAGATTTAATCTTTTCATACTCTTGTTCAACGTTATCAACCATAAATGCTATATGAACAGGACCCGAATTTAAAGAACTCCATTTATTAAAATTATCACCTTCCTTAGGTGTTTGAAGCTCTATCATAAAATTACCTAGTTTTAACCACGTATTGTATTCCCTACCATGAAAATTAGTTGTTTCACTAACTACCTCAAATCCTAAAACCCTTGTATAAAAATCTAATGATGCCTCATAATTTTCCGTTTGTATACATACATGATGAACATATTTTACTGACATAGTTTCCTCCTTAATTAATATTAGTTATAAGTTATCCACTTTTATAGATATGTGTTGTTAATATGTTAATAAGCTAATAAATTTTATAATAAACTTATCAACATATATTAAATTTAATTGTGTAAATATAATTATATCGATGTAATAATGTAACAAAATGTAAAAATAAAAATTGCTCTATAAAAGAGCAATTTTTATTATCTATCTTCGTTTGTAACATTGAATACATAAGGTATATTTCTATAATAATCTCCGTAGTTTAAACCATATCCTACAACGAATTTATCTTCTATTTCAAATCCACAGTAATCAGGTACTAATTCTACCTTTCTTCTACTTGGCTTATCTAATAACACACAAGATTTAACACTTTTTGGATTTTTAGATTTTATATGATTAATAACAAAGTCCATAGTAAGAGCTGTATCTGTTATATCATCAACAACTAATACATCATATCCTGATATATCTGATGGTATATCTGATACCATTTTAACTTTTCCTGAACTTTCTTCTCCGTGTCCATAACTTGAAGTAGTCATAAACTCGATTTTAACTGGGACAGTTATGTTTCTAACTAAATCTGCACAGAATATAAAACTTCCTTTTAATAAAGATACTACTAATAAGTTTTTATCTTTATATTCTTCGGATATTTGAGCTCCTAGTTCCTTTAGTCTACTTGCTATTTGTTCTTCTGAACATAAGACTTCCCACTTTTTAGTTTCGATATCCATAATATAATCCTCCATAGTATATAATGATACTTTTCATTTTATAGGATATTTTTACGTTTTGCAACAAAATTAGTCAACCTTATTCATATCATCCATTACATTTATTATAACCTTATCCGTAGTAGTCATTCCTTTATCAGCTACTTTACCTAAGTTTCTTATACTTTCCTCTACACTAGTACCAACAATTCCTGTTAATGGAGGAACTATACAGTCTTGAGTTGCTATTATAGCATTTTGTATAGCTGCTGATGCTGATGAAGCTAATTTTAATGAACATCCTGATTTAGCTCCATCACAAATCATTCCACTTAGACTTGCTACTATATTTTCCATAGCTCCTTCTATTTGCTTTATATTACCATCCATTAGCCAAGATATACCTGCCGTAGCTCCAGTAGATGCTGCAACACCACATCCACAAACTGCTGATAATCTTCCTGTAAAGTTCTTAACATATGCTGTTACTAAATGAGATATTGCTAAAGCTCTAGCTAGTCTTTCATCACTTTGAGGGAATTTTTTATTATAAGCAACAATTGGAAGTATAGCTGTTATACCATTATTACCACTACCATTTGAACTCATAACTGGTAATTTTACACCATTCATTCTTGCATCTGCTGCTGCAGCTGTTATCATCATTGCATTATTCATTAAGTCATCACCTAATAAACCTTTTTCGATAGATTGTTTCATTCCATATCCAACACCAACACCTATCTTATTCTCTAATCCGTAATTAGCTATTTGCTCATTCATAGATATTCCTTCAAGTAAGAATTCTATATCTTTAAATTCCATATCTTCAACACTTTGTACTAATTCTTTTATAGTTATAGTGTCTAATACATTTTCTTGTATAGCTTCAGATGTAGTTGCAACTTCCTCTAATACATCTTCAGAAAGTAGTACTTCACCATTAGTTTCTAAATATACAAAATTATCATGTTTAGTTCTTATAATAACTTTTGATGTATTATTCTTACCTTCTAATATAACTTCTATATAAACTTTTTCCTTAGTATCTGCTGGTGATACAGATATTGGTGTATTATCCATATATTCTTCAGCTATTTTTACTTCTTCTTTTGTTATAGTTTCTAGTACTCTTAATCCATTTTTCGATTCTCCACCTATAAATCCAAGTGCAACAGATATCTTAAGACCAACTCTATCTGTTCCTGGTATACCAACGCATAATCCATTTTTATATACATTAGGGCTTACTAAAACTTTATGCTTAACTATTTCTTCTCCTAATAATTCTTTTGCCTTAGCACAAGCAAGTGCAACAGCAACAGGCTCTGTACATCCCATAGCTGGTTTTACATCTTCTACTAATATATTAAGTAATTGACTTCTAAAATCTTTTGTTTTTGTATTAATCATAATATTTCCTCCAAAATAAAATATTTATACATTATATTTAAGCAAATACTATGCCAACTTTTTATAATTTATATTTTTTCCTTGATATTATTTAAGAAATTTGATTTTTACTGGTTATTTTGTATATTTTTTATTTTTATTTATTATTTTATAAATTTTTTTATAGATATAATTTTATATTTTTATCAAAATAAGAAAAAATAATCTCAAAATGAGATTATGTATCATTTTGAGATTATTTTATACTTTTCTATTTTTCTATATAAAGTTGCTCTTGATATGCCTAAAGCTTTAGCTACTAAATCTTTATCTTTTTTATAATCCTTATACTTATTTATAGCTTTTATTATTTCTTTTTTCTCTAATTCATCTAGTGTTTTAATACTTTCGTTTATTTGTTTATCTGTATCAAATTCTATATTTTTTATCCTATTTGGGATAGTATCCATAGTAATTGTTGAGTTTAGTGACATATTTATACTGTACTCAATAATATTTTGAAGTTCCCTTATGTTTCCTGGCCATCTATAATTCAGAAATAAATTTACTACATCATCATCTATATCTGTTACATGCTTATTAAGCTTTATAGCATATTCATTTATCATATATTTGATTAATAAAGGTATATCTTCTTTTCGTTCTTTTAAACTAGGTAAATTTATTGGTATAACATTTAATCTATAATATAAATCTTCTCTAAATGTACCTTTATTTACCATATCCTCTAGATTCTTATTAGTAGCAGCTACTATCCTTACATCTATTGATATGTTTGACTTTGAACCTATTTTATTTAATTCTTTTTCTTGTAATACCCTAAGAAGTTTTGCTTGTAAATGTAAGCTCATATCTCCTATCTCATCTAAAAATATTGTTCCTTTATGTGCTAATTCAAACTTGCCTAATTTACCACCTTTCTTTGCACCTGTGAAAGCTCCTTCTTCGTATCCAAATAACTCACTTTCAAGTAAATTATCTGGTATTGCGGCACAGTTTACTGCTATAAACTGATTATCGCATCTATCACTATGTGTATGTATTGCTCTTGCAAATAATTCTTTTCCTGTTCCACTTTCTCCAGTTATAAGTACTGTAGATGTAGATTTTGAAGCTATAAGTGCTTCTTTCTTAGTCACTTTAATAGCATTACTTTTTCCAATTATATTATCTAATGTTATTCTATAATCTTTATTTATTTTATTGTAATTCTTTATTGCATTTTTTTTATCTATAAAATCAATTACATATCCTTTTAGTTCATTCTTTAAAATAATTTTATTTATGCTATAAACACCTTTTAAAGTATAGTCACCATTTTTATAATAAAAACTATATGTTTTAATTTTCTTATAATTGTCTGTACTATCTTTATTTATAAAAGCTAGTATTTCTGATATATCTTTATTATAAATATCATTATCTAGTTTGAATATCTCTATAAATTTAGAATTATATTTATCTATTTTACCGTATTTGTCAATAGACACTATAGCTTTATCCATACTATCTATTAGTATTTCTAGTTTTTTCTTTTCAAGTTCTAATTCATAAGTTCTTATATGAGCTTTTAATTTATTAGAAATTAAATCTGCCATCTTACCTAAAAAATTAAGTAAATTTTCTCTATTGTTTTTAATCAAATTAGCTTGTTCTTCAGTAAATGCAATAAGACCTATTACTCCATATGACTTTCCTTCACATATAATAGGGCAACATAATTCTGCAAATTCCTTACAACCTAAATTATTGTCACATTCTTTACATATGCTATTACAACTTGGGTCATTTATTAATATATCAATCTTTTCAATTAAAGATTTTTTAAATGCTGAATATCCTTTTACCTTTTCACCTATTTTTTTTATATAAATGCCTGTGCCAGCGACTCTTACTAAATCTTGATTAACTATTGTAACATCTATTCCTAAAACAGCTACAATAGCTTCTGCTATATTTTGAATTTCATTTTTTATATCTTTTAAATCTATGCTATTATTCATGATTTTGTTTCCTTATGTTAATGATATTTTTTATATCTTTTAATATTACATATATTTTATTTAATGTTAACTGTATTGACATTAATATTACAAATAACATAACTACAATAATTAATTCATAATTTAAATTCATATATATTATCTCCTATTAAATGATTTTAATAATACTTTATATTATAAAAGACTAGGAGTATCCTAGTCTTAATTATATTATAACATTATATGTTTATCTATTTTGTATTATTTGTTTTCTTTTACCTATATAAATATATCTTTCATTTTGAAATTCTTTTAAATCACCGTCAAAATCCAATTTAGAAAATAAATTTATTATATCCTGAGGGTAATAGTATTTTATGTTTTCACCACACAACCTACGCTTTATATTCTTTATCTTAACTTTTATATTTTTTAAGTTTAAATCTTCTAATATAATTTCTCCGTCTTGCTTTAACACTCTGTTTATTTCTTTAGATGCTTGCTTACAATCACTAATATTATTAAAATGATCTAATATAATTACTTTATCAAAATGATTATCTGCAAATGGTAAATACTCTAATGAGCCTTTTACAACATTACAATTTTCATTATGTATTAAACAATAGCACGCCTCTTTATAATTACTATCCTCTAGTATAGTCACATGTACACCAAGCATTCTCAGTCTTTTTCCTAAGTTACCAATATCTCCAACAAGCAATATATTATTACCAATCTTATATTTTATATTATATGATAGATTGTCAATACAAGTGCAACACTTTATATTTATGTTGCATTAAA
>CALESE010000164.1 GCA_937907205.1 uncultured Romboutsia sp.
TAGATAGATTACTTGAAGATTTAGAAATTATCATAATATATAAAAAATAATAAAGCATAATTTTATTACTTTTTATTTAGAATTTATATACTATAAATACTAATGACTTATATTAAATTTTAAATAGGTTAACATAATATAAATATATTAAACTAATTATGGATATATTTTATTATATTTAAGTATAAGTCATTTATAATGATTTTAAAAAGGTTTGTATTTTTTTAATGTAATTATATTAAAATAAAAAATCAACTTATTTAAAAACTAATTTAAAAAGTTGATTTTTTTACAATTTACCCTAATTTGAATAATATTTCAGAAATTTTATCCGAAGCTTCTGAATCCATTTCTTTAAGTGCGTGTGCATAAATATTAAGTGTTGTATTTACATTAGAATGTCCAACTCTTTCGGATATTACTTTTATAGGAATTTTAGAATTTATTAGTAGTGTTACATGTGAATGTCTTAAATCATGAAATCTGATATGTTCTAAATTATTTTCTTTTAAAAACCTATTAAACTTTTTACTGATTACATCTTGAGCGATAGGTTTTTCGTTTTTGTCAAAGAATAACAAATTCATACTGTTTTTTATTTTCCCTTTTAATTTTAGTTCTAACTGATTTTTTTTGTGGTCTTTTAATATTTGTATTATTTCTTTCGGCACAGAGATTGTTCTTGTAGAGCTTTCTGTCTTAGGATTTTTTAATACAACTTTACCATTATTTCTTACGGTTATTTTTTCTATGGTTATTGTATTTTCGTTAAAATCTATATTATCCCAAGTTAATCCAAGTATTTCTGATATTCTTAGCCCTAATCCGCTCGCTAAATATATATATATTTCTAGATTTGTACCTTTACATATTTGAAGTAATTTCACCATATTTTCGGTATTATATATAGTATTTTTGAATTTTTTCACTCTTGGAATATCTATACACTCTACAATATTTTCTCTAATCATACGTAACTTATATGCTTTCTTTAATGCTAGATTTATTATGTTTATATGTATTTTTATTGTTTGTGGTGCCAAGATTCCTGATAAACCATCAACATAATTTTGTAAATGTATAGGTCTTAAATCTTCCAACTTATACTTTCCAAGTATAGGTATTATATATTTATTACAAATTCTAAAATAATAATTATGAGTTGTTATTGATAAATTTAATTTATATTTTTCTAAAAAATCCAATAGGAAATTTTCAAAATTTATGGTATTTGTAAGTGATAATTCATCATTATATATGCTTTCTTTTAATTCGTTTAACTTCTTAGATGCATCTCTTTTTTTCTCAAAAGAACCCATGTTTTTTTGTATTTTTTTACCTGTTTGTTGATCTTTATATTCTAAATAAACTATGTAGTTCTTACTTCTTTTTCTTATAAATGCAAAGCTCATTAAATACCTCCATTATATTACAATAATATATTTATTATAACATAATACAAAAATAAAAACATAAAAATATCTGACATATAACTGACATAAATATAAAAAATTAATACATATCTATTGAAATTACTATATTTTTATAAAATGGCATAAAAGTATATATTTTATGCTATTTTATAAAAATACATAGAGTACATTTGGTTATTATTAAAAAATATGAAATAAAAAAAGTGGATTAAATCCACTTTTTTATTTTTACTAATAATTGTTAGTTTCTAGTTTTTTAAATCCTTCTCCTAAAACTTCATGAACAGTGCTAACTACTATAAATGCATTCGGATCTGTAGATTTAACAAGTTTCTTTAAATATACTTCTTGATTTTTTGATATTACAACAAGTAAAACGTCTTTTTTTGAATTTGTATATCCACCCCGACCTTCAATAATAGTTAATCCTCTATCTAGTTCGTTAGTTATTACAGTTCTTAATTTATCTGATTTATCAGATATTATCATAAATGCTTTAGAGTAATCAAAACCTTCCATTATTGCATCTGCTATTTTTACCATTATATAAAGAGCTATAGCTGAATATAATGCAGTTTCTATATTATTATTTACAATACCTGAAGATATAACTATTACACCATCTAAACACATCATGAATTTTGTAGCTTTTATTCCTGGAAATCTTTTACTAAGTATTAATGCTATTAAATCTGTTCCACCTGTAGATCCATCTACTCTAAATACTACACCGATACCTGTTCCTATTAAAATAGCCCCACATATAGCACTTAATAATAAATCACTAGTAGGAATTATATTAGATAGTGGTGATGTTATATTTATAATTACAGAGAATAATACCGTACCTATTAATGTTTTTATAGAATTTTTATTTCCAAGTATTTTAAAAGCAAATATTACTAAAGGTATACCTATCATTAACATAATGTTAGATACAGATATTCCAGTTACTTTGTTAAGAACTACTGATAAACCACTAAGTCCTCCAGGTGCTATTGTATAAGGTTTTAAAAACATATTAATACCCATACTCATTGATACGCATCCTATAAGTAAACCTAATCCTTCTACAATTATTTCAGAAGCTTTGTTTTCTATTTTTTTCATAAACTATCATACCTTTCCTAAGTTGTTATAATTTATATAAGTTCATTACCAAATATTATAACATAAATAACTATTTATGTTTATAATATAAATACATGGGTATCAAATAAATACATTAAAATTATATTAAAATTATATTAAAATTATATATAAACAAATAATAATATATAACCTAAAGGGATATACTAAAAGATAATTAGGACATCCTATAAACATAAGACTTTATAACTACGTAAAAAAGATTATTAGAATTTCCTAATAATCTTTAAATAAATATTTTAAAAAGAAAGGAAGGTATTATCATGAAGGTTACATTACCACAAACAGCGGTAGATACACTAAAAGACAATCAAGATAGACCTAAAAATATAAGAGTTTATTTTGCAGGTGTTGGCTGAGGAGGGCCATCATTTGGAATTGCTCTGGATGAGCAAAAGGCTGACGATTTGGAATATAATGTAGATGGATTACATTTTATAATGAGTAAAGAAGATCATACTAAATTCGGAGATATAGTAATAGAAGATACAGGTTACGGATTTAGAGTTAGACCTGAAAGCGATGGTCCTGATAGTGGATGTGGCGGAGGATGTTCTGGCTGCGGTCACTAAAATAGAAATAAAGAGTATTAGAAAAACTAATACTCTTTATTTTTTTATTAATTTTATGTATAATTAGATTTTAATATATTTTAAGGAGCTAAAAATGAGAAGAAGAAAAGTAAAAGGTGCAGACGAAAAATTGTTAAGATATAAAGATTATGTACTTAGAGATAATATAGAAGATTTAAAAGGTCGATGGAGTCAAAAATTTAAAAATGATAATCCTATACATGTTGAATTTGGAACAGGTAGAGGGAAGTTCATAACTACATTAGCTAAACAAAATCCGAATATAAATTATATTGCATTTGAGATAAAAGAAGAAGTTCTTGTAAAAGGTGTTGAAAAAGCGGATGAAGCCAATTTAAATAATATATTATTTGCTTGGGCAAATGTATCTAATATTTTAGATTATTTTGAAGTAGGAGAGTTAAGTAGAATTTATGTAAACTTCTGTGATCCGTGGCCAAAGAAAAGATGGGCAAAAAGAAGATTAACTCATACTAACTTTTTAGAAAAATATAAAATAGTACTTAATAATGAAGGAGATGTTCATTTTAAAACAGATAATGATAGGTTATTTGAATTTAGTTTAAATGAAATGTCATCAAATAATTGGTTATTAAAAAATATATCTCTTAATCTTGCAAATAGTGATTTTGAAAACATAACAACGGAATATGAAGATAAATTTATGTCTTATGGAATGAAAATTTATAGATGTGAAGCTAAAAAACGTTAATAATATAAAAAGATCCTGAATTTTTAATAGATTATAAAAAAATTCAGGATCTTTTTATTAGTTTATAGCTTATTAAATAACTATTTACCAGCCATTTGTTTCTCAGCCATTTCAACTAACTTCTTAGTCATATATCCACCAACATATCCGTTAACTCTAGATGGTAATTCTCCTTTATCAATCGAATCGTAATTTGCCACTCCTAATTCATCAGC
>CALESE010000165.1 GCA_937907205.1 uncultured Romboutsia sp.
TATCTGTAAAACTGATAAGTTTCTTCATTTTCAAACTTACGTACTATTTCTGTACCTCTTAACAAATATACATATCTCTTGTCATTTACATCATTGAAGTTCAATGGTAATGCTGCACCAAGATTATATAACTTATGTTCTTCATCTGTCCATGGTGTATGAATGTGTCCACTATATACCGGACTTCCATTCATGTTCTTTATCATATCTATATCCCAAGTACATAGATCAGAGTGACAGAATATTCTATTTATAGATTCTCCTTTAAAGTGTTCTATTGTTTGTCCAAACAATTCCTTATCTTCTGTGAAGAACCAAGGCAAATATAAGTCACCATCATTATCAAGATATGGCCTTTCAGTATAGAAGTGTACATTATCATGTTCTTTCATGAATTCGGTGCCAAAAACCATTTCATAAGCATTGTAATGCATATCTTCTTTCTTAGGAGAATAGTAGTCATGATTACCTGCAAGAAAATTGAAACTCTTTACAGGATTTCTTTCTATCATTTCTCTTACCATGTCTTTTACTTTGATGCCAACTAAAGTATTTATAGAATATCTTACATCAAACAAGTCACCTAAGAAAATTACTTTTTGTGCACCATTTGCTACTATCAAACTCTCAATTTCTATAAAGTAATTTTCCATTTCTTCAAGCCATTGTATTGAATTTGTCTTTGTTCCAAAATGGAAATCACCTATCACTAAAGTATCTTTTTCATTCATAAAATAATGTTTATACTAAATTAAAATAGAAACAAAATAATTGCAATTTCAAAGATTTTATTTTGAAATTTATTTTGTTTGTTCTATATTTTAAACGTTAAAAATTTTGAAATTTATTTTGTTTGTTCTATATTTTAAACGTTAAAATTATTAAGTAAAATTATTAAGATTATGAAAAGAAATATTTATACAACAAGTGCTAAAGATTATTATGATAATGCTCCAATGATGGATATGTATTCCTTCTTAGCTTCAGAAGGTTATGATATTAACAATAACCCACAGATAACTAAAGAAGTTCTTGATAAATTATATAAGAATAAGACAATTCTTTGGTCTACAGATATTCAACATTCAATGGGTGTATATAAAAATGGTTCTGTTATAGATATGCATTTATCTCATAATGAAATATGCGCTTGTAGAGTAGTTAAGATTAAAAAAGAATATTATCTTAAAGATATTGGTGTTAAAGATAATGAAGAATATGAAGAGTTATTTAATACATTTCCAGAATATAGTTTTGAATGTGCAATGTGTACTGTAAAATTTACTAAAGTTGGTGATACATTTGTACTTCCTGAAGATATTCATGCTAGCAAAAGTTATGAATGGATCAATAGATTGAGATATAACATTAGCAACGGGAATTATGCAAAAGCAGGAATGGCTATGACTTATTGATTAACTTAAATATAGACAATAAAATACGCTATGAAAAGAGATTATACATTAAATGAATTGTCAAAGATGGTAAAGAAGAATTATTTAGATTCATTACCAGTCAATGTTGTTGAAATGCAACGTTATATTAATGAACTAGAAATTCAAGTAAAGGAATTGAATGTGGAAAATAAGTCATTGAAGAAAACCATCGAGAATGACAAATTTAATGTTGAGAATGATCCTTCTTATGTATTAGGAAAAGCAGTTGCAAAGTATGTGAAAGATACAATCAAGACTGATATAATGAAGAATTTGAATGTTGAAGTTGATTCCGAATGGGATCCTTATTCAGGACAGCAAGAACATTATCATAAAACAGAAATTTCTTGGAATGAAGAATAAAATTTTGAAATTTTAACTTTAGTTCTTGAACAGAACTGAAAGTGATGTTCATTAGAATTTTATTCTAAATTTATTTGCGACAAGTTTGAAATAAATCAAAGTTGTTCTATATTTTATATGTTAAATATTAAAATAAAAATAATGACATATACAGCAACATTATCAAGTACATTAGCTAAGTTATCAACTCTTAAGGAAAAGAGCAAGTATACTCGATATCTTATGGATCTTTATTGTACTGAAGAAGAAACTATTCATAATGCATTGTCTGGTCTATTCAAGACAAAGGTATTGTGTCAGAAGAAGTACAACATTTTCTGGGTTGTGAATATTTCTGCTAAGAATAACAGAATTGTTACAGATAATATTATTCCTATATTTGTAAGTAAAGTAAAGTATGGATATAGAATGACTCCTATTCCTTATCCATTCCTTAAGGATATGTATCGAGTTAAGGATACAAAGTATATGGATTATGTAATTGGTAAGCATGGTATTGCTGATTTTACTTTGACTGATGATAATGATTTTCCTGTATTTGAAGAAAATGACAATCTTGATGATGCACTAATTTTCACATAGTATGATGATGCTATAAAGTACAGAAGTTTGTTCATTGAATATACAAAGGAAAAGAAGAAGAAAACTGATGAACGACATGCAAATGGTATCTTCACTATTGGTGAAATTGCAAAGAAGCTTGGAATTTCAGAAACTGATTTGAAGATTATTGATAGTGAAGAAAATGATTATATGTTTTATGATGGTACTAGACCAGAAGATTTTGGAGAAATAGACACTTATTAATTTAGAAATATGAATTTAACAACAGCTATATCAATTGTAAATGATGGTATGCTTATTGGTCCACATAAAGGTTGTCCAATTCTTTATGTTAAAGATGAGGATAATCCAGACCAGTTTCAAGCATTGAATACAAAAGAATTCTATGAATATCTTAAGAAACAGAGAATATTCAGAGATGTATCAAGCTATTGTAGAACTGCATTCTACCTATCTTGGTTCTATATAGATAATGGTGAAGTAAAGACAGATAGTGCATCAATAACATTGCAAGAAGCTTATCCATTGTCTAAATTACAATATGATGATACAGTTCATGATATGTATGTTTGGAATATTCTTAGAAATGGTTTGAACTATATTTGGACAGCAAGTTTTCCAAATGAAGAGTTTCCTATGGAATATTCTGGTGATTTACATGATGACTTGCAACAGATATATGGAGTATATGAGAAAGTACAGAGCAAGTTTGGTGATAAGCTTGATAAGTCTACATTTATTCAAGCTGTAAACAGTAAATTGCAAAAGCGTGAGGTATATGACTTTACTGAAGAGAATATTGAATATGTAATAGATTATTTAAGAAACATTTTAAAAAAGTAAAATTATGGTAGCTTATAAGAAATTTACAAAATCAGAAAGAGAAAGTGTAGTTCGTGCAATGACTAAAAATGTTATTGAGAAAGAATACAAACCAATTATGTCCAATGTAGAAAATGAACTTACATCATTATTCATGAAGGATATTCCAAATGATGTATTCGAGTTTGAAAAGAAGTATCCTCATCTTATTGATAAGGGCGATGTGATATTATATGGATATGATTTCTTGACAAAAGAAGATAAAGAAAAGCATAATATTCTTAGTAGATGGAATCATATTGGTCCTTGCTTCAATGTAAATAATATTTACAACAAGATGATTGATGGTGTTAGTATTCATGAATTTCAAATTGATGATACTTTGGTAAAATACATTAAGAAGAATGCACCAGAGATTGCAGAGAAAATCAAAACAATTACTATAAAGAGATTGGACTTGCAAGATTGGTCTGATAAGCTTTCTTGTACATTAGGTGTCATCACAACTATCAACAAGTTGAAGGAAGAGTTTCCTGAAGCATATACTGTTTATGTAAAGTTGTATGGTGAACCTGGTTCACCTTGCAAAAAGGTAAAAGATGATAAGGGTAACGAGACTTCTATGTGTGACAATATCGAGAAATTGCGAGCAGAATATAATAAGGTAGTAGATAGTAAGGAAGTAGATAAAAAGTAAATAGAGTAGTATGAAGAAATATAATTTGAAGTTTGAATTTTGGAATATCAATGTTGATCCAATTAAAGAAAAGGAAGCTAATAAGATTATTTGGATTCTTTCACAAACCAGACATGTAAAAGATATTTCATTTGCTAATTATGGTGAGATGACGTTTGACCTTTATGATGATAAGCATTGGAATCCTATTGTAGAAGATTTGATGGCATTCAATAGAAGAAAGTCAAATTGTATGATATTTGATATCCACCTTACTAAAGGAATTGATTACTATGATAAGCTTTTCTTATATCATAGTAACAACAAGAGAATTGGAAACTGGGGATATGTTTTATACAATACTGAGACAGGAAAATCAAAGCATACATATTTTATTTATGATGATTTAAATGATTTGATTGGGCATATCAACAAGGCATTGAATTCAATGATGAGAAAAGACAATTTCAGTATGGCACATTATGAGTCAAGGGGAAAAATTGTAGGATTGGATAAGTCTGATTATACTAACTGGTTGACCGGACATCTTAATGTTAATGATTGGTCTCGTAAGGAATACTCTGATCTTCCTAAGATCTTTATTGACAAGTTGGTTTATCGTAATAACAAGAAGTTCATTGAAATGTAAATTATGTAAAATAATAGTTCAATAGAAATAATAATGGGTAAAGTAAATGAAGAATCCTCTACTGAAGGATTGGGAATTCCCAATCCTCTTAGTATTAGAATATGTAAAAGAAGTTGCAAAATCATTATTTGCTAATGCCACTCTATCTGAAATTGATAGTAATGGTAATATTGTTAATTTAGGTGATGGAAAAGTTAAAGCAATAGCAGATAGGTGTGTAAAATACGCTAGAATGTTATTAAAGTCATTAAATTCATGAAAAATAAAAAATTGATTCATGTGATATTTCTAAATATCTACTTAGCAATATTGTGTTTTGTATATACATCATGTATTACATCAAATGTACCTATTGAAACAACATATCATACTCAAGTAGTTTATGAATATCATGACTATTGGTACAAATATCATAAACCATATTATCCTCCAATTCCAAAGAGACCAGTTTATGTTTGTCCTCCATTAAGAGATCCTTATCATCCAGTTTGGATTCAACACCTATCGTATAAACCAAAACCCAATTGGTTTGGTAATATGCGAAAGGATATGAAAGTACCTAGTAGAGTAGACAGTAGACCTATTTATCCAAAGAATAAAAATTTTGGTGGTAGACGATGAACTTTTAATAGAAATATTCTATTATTAATCTTGAAACGATATTAATATTCGTTTCATAATAACATAATTTAATAACAATATAAATTTAAAAGAAAATGAAAAAGATTTTGGTAGTATTTGCCGCTATTGTGGCAATTAGTTTTGCTTCTTGTGGCAATTCAACTAAGTCAACTGCATCTGTAAATGACTCAGATACAGTAGTTGTTGACACTGCTGCAGATTCTGTAACAGTTGACTCAGCCGTTGTAGCAAAGTAGAATTAATTAATTCAATTTAAACACAGATGCAGGATTCAAAAGATCCTGCATTTTTTGTTTGAAATTCTATTTAAAATTTCTATATTTATAAAGTAAATATATAAATTAATAGAAAAGTAGATTATGTCGAATAAAAGTAATTTTGTTTTAATTATTGATGGTAACTGGTTGTTGATGTCTCGTCTTTCTATTCTTAGAATGAGAATTAAAGATGAAGATACTTTGGTTAAAGAAGTAAAGTTGATGATGATTAAGTCAATCAATAAGTTACTTCGGGATATTCCACAGATTGATAATGTAATTTTTGTTGCGGATGGTGGATCATGGAGAAATAAGATAAGTATTCCAGAATTTTTGAAGAAAGATCATATTACTTATAAAGGTAATAGAGAAAAAGATAAAGATCTTGATTGGGACAAGATATTTAAAGGATATGATGAATTTATTGATATATTAAAAGAGACTGGAGTATGTGTTTCTAGAGAAAAGGGTGTAGAAGGAGATGATTGGTGTGCTTATTGGAGTAAGTTATTGAATAGTAAAAACACAAATTGCCTTATTTGGTCAGCTGATAGAGATTTGACTCAATTAGTTAAGATTGATTCAAAATCTAAATGCTTTACTGCTTGTTGGAAAAAGGATGCTATTGTAATTGAATCTGTTGACCATACATCAGATAATGAAATGGATTTTTTCTTCAATAGTTATGATTCAAATGAGAATCAGAAATTACTAGAAACCCTTTGTATGAAAGCAAAGAAAGTTGAAGAAATTCATCCTATGGATATTGTAATAGATAAGATTATTCGAGGGGATTTAGGAGATAATATTTTACCAGTAGTTTATAAAAAGGCTAAGAATCCAAATTCTGACAAGATATTTAGAGTAAGCAACAAGGAATTGGATTTGTCTATTGATATTACAAGTGTTGATGAAGTAAATGTTTATTTTGAAGATTTGTTGAATAAGAAAACATGGAAAGATAAAGCCATGTCAACATTAGATGAAATAATTGAACACTTCTTTTATAATGAAAGATTAGTATGGCTGGATCTAAGTCAATATCCTGATGAAATTCTTGAAAAGATGACAAAATATTCTATTCCTGTAATCAATAAGGATTTGAGTTTAGCAGAGCAGAAAATTCAAGCAGAAAAAAATGACGTTTATGATGTTCTTGAAGAAATTTAAGAAAATTTAAATAAATTTTGAAATTTTAGGGATTGGTTCTATATTTAGTATGTTAAATATTAAATGTAGAACCAATTTAAGTTATAATGATTATGGTAAATATGAATAATTTGGAAAAAGTAAAGAGTTCAATTATCAACATGATTAATGTTGAACTAACAAAAGAAAATCGTCTTAGTGATGTTTCTTCAATCATGATTAAGATTAAGTTTGAATGTAGTGATGTTTGTTCTCTTTATCCATTAACCTGGTTAGAAGATCCTTATGATGAATTTGTTATTGAACATTTCATCAACAGAGTACCAGAAAAATATCAAAATCATCTTATTGGATTTAAGCTTGAAGATTTCAACACTTGGTGGCCAGTTTTTAACAACGATGAATTAAATCAGAAGTTCGTTGATGAAACTAATGATTACATCAATAAGAAAGCTGAAATGTTAGATAAATGGAATATGTATGATTAAAATTTATAATTATGATGACAGATAGATTAAATCAACCTTTAAATATTCATGACTTAGTATTGATTTCTCATCCTAAGACTTCTGTATTGCTAAGATGTATGATCGTAAAGATTATGGCAAAGACAGTAAAAGTTATTGTACTTCCAGAGTCTGAATTAGAAAATGAAACTGCTCAATATTGCCAGAAAACTATGGCTGATGTAGGTGATGGTAAATGGCATGGAAATGTGTATAAGTCAAAAATTGGTTTCAACAGAAAGCCAGAAGAAGTAGTAAAGATTGGACATACTGAAGTTCCTTGTGATTTATCTGAAACAGAAGAAGCAGTAGCTGCAGAACTTACAGATGTTAAGGTTGGTGATCCTAACCTTTGGATTAACAGAAAGAATTTGAATTATCACTTTTAAATAATTTTAAAACATGGAAACATTAGTTACAACAGATATTGTTGGTAAAGAAGTAAGAATTGATGATACAGTGTTAGTTGCTCATACAGATAGCAATAATCTTTTTTATGCTAAAGTAGTTGACATCAGACCTAAGAGAATGAAATGCATGATTTTTGATGCTCCTAAGAGTTATCGTTATATGAATGATAAAGTTGTTCAGAGATTGCCAGAACAAGTAATTAAAATATCAGATTAAAACATGAAAGTAATATATGATGAATTATACCCTGATGAATTTTTCAATTACGGTGGTATTGTAACAGTAGGTAGTTTCAATTTTGAAATTAAGAATATTGTTGAATGGAAGAAAAGTACTAATGCTCCTAATTGGACATCTGACTATATCAATACTGTAAAAGGTGGTGATGCATATATTGGTATCATGCACTTCAAATTTGATGATAAAAATGGTTGGTTCAAATATACAGGTGATCTTCCAAAACTTGAACCTAAAGATCCTTATGGCATCAATAATGTAAACTTTTCATTGATTAGTCCAGATCATCCAAAATGGGATAAGTTTACAAAACAAAGATTAGAACGTGGATTTGATGATTCTGAAACATGGAATCTTGATCTTACTATTGCAAAGTTTGTTCTTCCTCGTCTTGAATCTTTTAAAGAATCTTTTATGGGATATCCTGGTTTCCTGAAGAATGAAGATGAATGGAAAACTATTCTTGAAAAAATGTGTAAGGCATTTCGTTTGTATATTAATTGTGACAATGATTGTATTGAAAATGTAAGAACAATAAAAATGTTACATGAAAGTGATGATCCGAAAAAATTAATGGATATTTTGAAAGATCATGAAGATTATGAAGAAGGAATGAATCTCTTTTTCAAATATTGGAAATGGCTTGGCGATTAGTTCAAGAACTTAAGTTAGATTCCCCAGGATGGCGCCTGGGTCACACAGGGAGTGGATAATTATGATTCAGTATATTCTATCACCTGGGATAATTTTAACGTTTTCTAGTGAATTTTACAAAAAGAGCTCTGACTTAAGTCAGAGCTCATATTGTTTTAAATAAACAGTACTTCATTGTAATAATCTGGATCCAAGTTGTTCTTGACATATTCCTTTGCATCCAAAAGAGATTGTGATTCATTTATACAGCCATCTCCAGCCTGTAATGTAATATCACCATTTTCTGTAAGTTCAAGATCAACATTAAAATTCTCTTTCAAAAAAGAACTTGTTTTAATTATACTAGAATCATAATTTACTACTCTCTTTACGAAGTCTTTACATTCTTTAGTTTCAAATACTTTATCATTTTTAAATTCCATTTTAAACATTAAACATTAATTTATATTCCAAAATCAGGATCTATTGTTGTATCAGTTGTACCATCAGTATCAGGATTAGTTGGCTCTTGAATAACTGGTTCCTTCAGCTTATATGTTTCAGCCAATACTTTCTTAAGATAAGAAATTACCTTTTCTGGTGTATAGTAATTCTGATATAAGTAGATAGCAATATCCTCAATATGTACACCAAAAATATCAATAAGCATCTGCAACTGATCTAATGGTGCATTTTCCATAACTAATGTTGAACCACAAATTACTTTAGGTACAGGATTTACTTTATTGAATACATCAGTCACCATATTCATGTGTTTCTTCTCAACATCTACTTGGCACTCTGGATGATGGTGAGGAGGACATGGTGGCATTGGATGATGGTGAGGAGGACATGGT
>CALESE010000166.1 GCA_937907205.1 uncultured Romboutsia sp.
TATACATTCATTTTAAAGTTCGATTACTATAATTGTTATATTTTATTATTTCCATACTATATAATGTTATGTATAAATGATTACCTTTATGAATTTTACAATATAGATTAAATAACTTTAATTTTCAAACTAATTTCTATATATTGGTATTTAATATTATTGAAATGAAATAATATTAATATACATTAGGAGGGCTTTATATGGATTTAAACTTATTATTTAGAATAGTTTTAATTATATTTGTTATAGGTATTGCTTTCAAAGCAATAAAATTTATTACAAGTGTTGCATTTAAAATTGCTTTTATTTTACTTTTTATACTTTTATTTTATAAAATTTTTATTGGCTTTTAAAAAAGTAGCCTTACAGGCTACTTTATAAAATATATTATTTGTTTTTTATAGTTTTTAAATCTATATAAGCTTCAATTTGAGGTATGTATAACATATCATTATCTTTAATATGTGTATTTCCAAATTCTTTAAGTTCTAAACCATCTTTATCTTTACTTATTTTATATTTAATAATTTCGCTATCCTCATTTATAGTAGCATGAAAAAACATTCCTTCATATTGCTTAAATCTAAAATTAAAATTATCTCTTGTAAGCTTTATAATTATTTCTTTCATTAAATATATCCTTTCATTTGTATATTATTTGAAATTTATTACAATTATATCACAGTAATTTGTTTTAACAAAGTATCCAATAATATATAATTATATTAAAATTTAGAGGTGATTTATGAGTATCAATTAGAGCTGATATAAAAAATAACTCTCCGTTCTGGAATAAATATGAAGGTAAAGTTTGAAAAAATATCTAGCGAAATAAATAATACCTATATTAAATCTAATGGTATAAAAGAAGGTGTAAAAAACTACGGTGAAATGGTTAAACTTATTTTAACTTATTATAAACTTTATCCTGAATATTAAATTAAAATATTAATTATAAATATAAACTTATATAACAAATAAAGGATAGTGAATATACTATCCTTTATTTTTAGTAATTTATTTTTAATGGCTTGTATCTTAATTTATACTCTTCTATCTATAAGTTTATCTTTATAAAATCTACTACTATCATCTTCAGTTATTTCTCTTATAGCTCTAGCAGGATTTCCTCCTATTATTACATTATCTGGTATATCTTTGGTAACTACACTTCCTGAGGCTACTACAACATTATTTCCTATATTAACGCCTGGATTGATTATAGACCCACCACCTATCCATACGTTATCACCTATAGTTATAGGATGTGCAAACTCAAGTCCACTTATTCTAACTTCTACGTCTACAGGGTGACCTGCTGTAAATATTTTAACATTAGGTCCTACCATTACATTATCACCTATTTTTACAGTATTACAATCAAGTACCATAAAATTATGATTTGAGTAGAAGTTTTCACCTACGAATATATTATATCCATAATCACACATAAATGGTTGTTCCATATAGATATTCTTACCTATTTGACCAAATATATTCTTTATTATATCCATTCTTTCATCAACTTTACATGGTCTCATATTATTAAAATCATACATAGCTTCTTTAGCATGTTGTCTTTCATCAAATAATTCTTTATAAAATGCTAAATATAATTCTCCATCTAATAATCTTTCTTTTTCTCTTTTTTGATATGTTGCTTTATACATTCTACATTCCCATGGCTTTAACTTTATTTCATTTATACCATTATGATATTTAACATTATAATTTGATAATATTAAGTCATCATATTTTAAAGTTATTTCATCATGGTAATATAATGCTTTTTCATCACTTAAATTACATATTATAACAAACTTATCATCATTTAATACTCTTTCATAAGCATATATTTGTTGATCATGCATCATAAGCAAATTATTTTTTCCATATATTAAAGTTTCATTTTCTTTTCTTATTTTTATCATTTTTTTATAGAAATTTAAAATAGAATCTTCTTCTTTTTCTTGTTTCTCAACATTTATATCTACATAGTTTGGATTTACTCCAAACCAAGTTTTATCAGCCCCACTAAATCCACCATTTTTTGAATTGTTCCACTGCATTGGTGTTCTTGAGTTTTCTCTTGAGGACATCCAAACTTTTTTAAGCGCATCTTCTTCAATTATTCCTCTTTCTAAGTCATGATAATACTCATTTATAGTTCCTACATCATCATAATCATGTATACTATCAAATGCAACATTTGTCATTCCTATCTCTTGACCTTGATATATAAACGGTGTTCCTTGTTGCATAAAATATGACATTCCTAATGCTTTTGAACTTTGTACTAAATATTCTTTGTCATTTCCCCAATTTGATACTATCCTTGGTTGGTCATGATTTTCTAAAAATAAAGCATTCCATCCTTTGTTATGTAATACGTCTTGCCATTTACTCATAGCTTTTTTGTATTTATGTACATCAAATGATTTATCTTTGTGATGATCCCAAAGCGATAAATGATCAAATGAAAATACCATATTAAATTTACCTTCTTTTTCTCCTACCCATTCATGGCAATCTTTTGTAGTTACACCATTTGCTTCTCCTACTGTCATTATGTCATACTTAGAGAAAGTCTCATTTTTTAATTCTTGTAAATATTTTTGTATTCCTGACACATTCATATGCTTATCAAAAGAAGGTACATATTTCAAATTATTAGGATTTGGCATATCTTCAAATCCTTCTTCTTTTTTTATATGGCTTATAGCATCTACTCTAAATCCATCTATCCCTTTATCTAACCACCAATTTATTGTATTGTATAATTCACGTCTTACTTGTTCATTTTCCCAATTTAAATCAGGTTGTTTTTTGCTAAATACATGAAGATAGTACTGATCAGTTTCTTCATCTTTTTGCCATGCTGACCCTTTAAATATACTCTCCCAGTTATTCGGTTCTTTATTATCTTTGCCATCTTTCCATATGTACCAATCTCTCTTTGGATTATCTTTTGATGATCTTGACTCTATAAACCATTCATGTTCATCTGATGTGTGATTTATGACTAAATCTATTATAAGTTTCATATCTTTTTTATGAACTTTATCTAATAATTCATCAAAGTCTTCCATTGTTCCAAATTCGTCCATTATAGCTTTATAGTCACTTATATCATAACCATTATCATCATTTGGAGATTTATACATTGGACATATCCATATTACATCTATTCCTAAATCTTTTATATAATCAAGTTTTTCTATTATACCCTGTAAATCTCCTATACCATCATTATTACTATCCATAAAACTTCTTGGATATATTTGATATGCTACAGCTTCTTTCCACCATATCTTTTTCATTTTATTCCCCACCATTTTCCTAAATTTTATATTTTTTAATTTTTATGAAAGTTTATATATTATAGATTCATATGGTCTTAAATTTATTTTTTCTATATTATTACTAGAGTCTTTATAGTTGCTTAATAAAATCTCACAGTTTTTATATTTCAACTCTTTGTTTAATATAAACTTCTCATTTTCGCCATAGAAATTTGATACTACTAGTATTTTTTCATTATTTAATTCTCTTATATAAGCAAATATTGAATTATGATCTTTATATAAAAGTTCAAAGTCATCATATAATACTACTTCATTTTCCTTTCTTATTTGTATTAATTTTTTATAGTGATTAAATATTGAGTTTTCATCTTCTATATTATTTTTAACATTAATTTCTTTATAGTTTTGATTAGTAGCTATCCACGGTGTAGCTTTACTAAATCCACCATTGATACTATCATCCCACTGCATTGGTGTTCTTGCATTATCTCTTCCTTTTTCATAAATAGATTTCATTATATCTTTCTTGTCATAACCAGCATCTATTCGTTCTTTATACATATTTAAAAGTTCTATATCTCTATAATCATCTATATTATCAAAATAAACATTTGTCATACCAATTTCTTCACCTTGATATATATATGGAGTTCCCATTTGCATATGAAGTATTGTAGCTAACATTTTAGCACTTAATTCTCTATATTCTTTACTATCATTTCCCCACCTTGATACTATCCTTGGTAGATCATGATTATTCCAAAATAAACTATTCCATCCTTCATTTTTTAGTTCTGTTTGCCATTTATTAAATACTTCTTTTAATCTTACAAAATTAAGAGGCGCTAAATCCCACTTACTTTTGCCTTGAATTTCGTCTAATACGATATGTTCGAATTGGAATATCATGCTTAATTCTTTTCTACTAGGATTACTATACAACTTCGCTATCTCTGGTGTTGCTCCCCATGTCTCCCCTACTGTTAGTAGATCTTTATTACCGAATGATTTTCTATTCATTTCATGTATATATTCATGAAGTTTTGGACCATTACTAGTTATTCCTATGTCTGGTTGCTTTCCAATTAAATCTATAACGTCTAATCTAAATCCTCCTACACCTTTATCTAACCAAAAATTTATCATACCGTATAGTTCATTTCTCATATCTTCATTTGCCCAGTTTAAATCTGGCTGCTTTTTAGAGAACAAATGTAGATAATATTGACCACTTTTCTCATCAAGTTCCCATGCACTTCCACCAAATATTGACCCTAAACCATTAGGTTCTTTTCCATCAACTGGGTCCCTAAATACATAATAATCTCTATATTTAGAATTTGGATTATTAATAGCTTCTATAAACCACTTATGTTCATCACTAGTGTGATTTAATACTAAGTCCATAACTATTTTTATATTTCTTGAGTTAGCTTCTTTAAGTAATTCATCCATATCTTCCATAGTTCCAAACTCATCCATTATATCTTTATAATCACTTATATCATATCCATTATCATCATTAGGTGATTTGTATACAGGAGATAACCATATTACATCTATCCCTAATTCTTTTAAGTAATCTAATTTACTTATGATTCCTTTTATATCTCCTATACCATCATTATTACTATCCATAAAGCTTCTCGGATATATTTGATATACTACTGAACTATGCCACCATTTTTTTCTCTAACATAAATATTCCCCCTAAATTATATTTGTTTGAATATATAGTATCCATATGGATTTGATAATATAGAATTATTTATTTTAAATTCTTTTTCTTCAAATAAATCCATAACCCTTTTATTTTGCAAATATTTCGGTAAAATTATTTCTTTTGCTTTATTACTATTATTCATAATTATAGTTATGTTACCTTTTTTTATTATTATAGTTCCATCTAATTCATCAGTTTCTATCCATTCATTATGAGTTAACTTAAATTCTTTATAAGTCTTTCTTAAATTTATAATTTTCTGCATAAAATTAAACATATCTCTATCTTGTTTTTCTATATCCCACTGCATACATTTTCTATGAAGCTCTACCCCAGGCTTATGCTCTCCATCCATACCTATTTCATCACCATAATAAATACATGGGCTTCCTCCTTGAGTTAACATAAATAAATATGCAAGTTTTACTTTATCTTTATTATTCTTAGCCAGTGATAATATTCTACTTGTATCATGACTTCCCAATAAGTTAAATGCTACTTCATTTATTTGTAGAGGATAACTTACTAATACATCATTTATTCTATATTTAAATTCATTTGCGTTTATTTTATTCTCACAGAAAAATTCATTTATAGCATCTGTTAGTGGATAATTCATAACTGCATCAAATTGATCCCCCATTAGCCATGGTAAGCTATTGTGCCATATCTCTCCTAATATATATACATCTTTTTTTATAGCCTTTATTTCTTGTCTAAACTTTCTCCAAAATACATGATCTACTTCATTAGAAACATCTAATCTCCATGCATCTATATCAAACTTTTCTATCCAGTACTTACCTACTTCAACTAGGTAATCAATAACCTCAGCATTTTCTGTATTAATCTTTGGCATAGCTCCAGAAAAAGCAAATGCTTCATATCCTATATTAGATTTATTTATTTTTTCTAGTTCTATATCTAAGCTATTTATGTCACTTATATAAAACCAGTCTATATACTTTGAATTTTCTTTATTTTTTATAACATCTTGCCACTGATTTGAAAAATACCCTATATGATTAAATACTGCATCTAGCATTATTTTAATTCCTCTACTATGAGCTTTTTCTACTAGTTTCTTAAATACAGTTTCATCACCTAAATATTTATCTATCTTTAAATAATCTATAGTATCATATCTATGATTTGAATTACCTTCAGTTATAGGACATAAGTATATCCCATTTATACCTAAATCTTGTAAATAATCTAAGTTGTCTATTATACCTTGTATATCTCCACCCATAAAATTATCTGATGTTGGAGTAGCTCCCCAAGGCTCAACATCTATTGGGTCTATACTTTTATCTCCATTAGAAAATCTATCTGGGAATATTTGGTACCATATAGTATCTTTAACCCAAGAAGGTGTTTTTGCTACATCAATATTATTAAGATAAGGAAAACAAAAGAAATTACTCATATTACATAATTCCTTTTCATCTTTATCCATACCTAGAATTACTATGTCTTTTTCTCCATAAAGTATCTTTTCATATTTATTTTCTAATATAAAAGCATATCTACTTCTTTTATATTCTGGCTTATAATCTATAATCCAATAATCGAAGTATTTTGTTTCAGCTTCCTTTTTCATTTCTATATTATGAGCTCCAATCCAATTGCTACCTGAAGCATTTAGATTACCTCCTCCTGCTCCACCTTCTTTCCAATTATATGGATCGCCTATTCTTAAAGTTACTTTATTAACTTCCCCTTTTTTAGTTCTAACTCTAATATGAAGTGTATCTTTATCATATCCATAAGAATAGTTGCTCTTTGGTATATGAAGTATTGATTCTCTTGTAATAGTTTGCACTAAAATCACCCCTTTGTAATTAATTATCTTACTTTAAGGTAAAGACTAATAAATTATTAGACCTTACCTTAAAGTAAGAGTTATACTCTTACCCAGACTGTA
>CALESE010000167.1 GCA_937907205.1 uncultured Romboutsia sp.
GAACTATTTTTTTATATATTTTTATGTGTTGCACTTAATATGATAATTTATCATAATAAAAAAACTAAGAAAATGTTTACAAAATTAATCTAAAATTATATAATTTAACAAAAGAGAGAACGATACCATACAATATATATGGGAACGATACCGTTATAATTAAATTATAAAAAGGAGATGATTATGTGAATTATAAAAACATAGCTCAAGATATTTTAAATAATATCGGTAATAGTGAAAATATTGATTCAGCAGCACATTGTGCTACTAGACTTCGTATTGTATTAAAGGATGAAGGTATTATCAATAAAGAAGCTATACAAAATATCGAAGGTGTAAGAGGGGTATTTATTACTGCTGGCCAACTTCAAATAATTTTTGGAACAGGTATAGTAAATAAAGTATATGAAGAATTTGCTAAAATTGCAGATATAAAAGTTTCAACTAAAGAAGAAGTAAAACAAGCTTCAGCAAAAAAGGGGAATAAAATTCAAAGATTAATACGTACATTAGGAGATATATTTGTACCTATATTACCAGCTATAGTTGCATGTGGTCTTATGATGGGGCTTACAGAGGCTATAAACTTTATATCTTCAAATGGGTACATGAATATAGATGCAAGTAACTCATTATTTGTAATGCTTAAGTTATTCAGTAATGCAGCATATGTATTCCTTCCAATATTACTAGGATATAGTTCAGCTAAAGTATTTGGAGGAAATGTTTATTTAGGTGCAGTTATAGCTATGATAATGATACATCCAGATTTACAAAATGCATGGACTGTATCAAGTGAAGGTTATCACTCTATGTTGCCAGTATGGTTTGGATTATATGAAATACCATTAGTTGGGTATCAAGGTCATGTTATACCGATAATGATATCAGTTTACTTAATGAGTTTAATAGAAAAGAAACTACATAAGATTGTGCCATCAATGCTAGATTTATTTTTAACTCCATTAATAACAATATTTGTAACGGGGTACTTAACTTTAACTATAATAGGTCCTATATTTGTAGGTGTTGAAAATGGATTAATAAATGCTATTCAATTTATAATACAAATACCATATGGTATAGGTTCATTTTTAATGGGTGCCATATATAGTACAACAGTTGTAGGTGGTATACATCATATGTATGCAATAATAGATTTAGGTCAAATATCTCAATTTGGAATGACATATTTTTGGTCTATAGCATCAGCAGCTAATATGGCACAAGGTGGGGCAGCACTTGCAGTTGCTTTTAAATCGAAAAATAAAAATACTAAAGCATTAGCTTTTCCATCAGGAATAAGTGCATTACTTGGAATAACTGAACCAGCAATATTTGGAGTTAATTTAAGATTTATGAAGCCATTTATAGCTGGTTCTATAGGTGCAGCATGTGCAGCACTTTATGCATCAGTAGTAGGTCTAGGTGCTACAGGAACAGGTGTAACCGGAATATTTGGAATACTTCTTACACTACATGCACCTATTCATTATCTTATAATGTCTGCTATAGCCATAGGAGTATCGTTTGGTTTAACTATGATCCTTGGAATAAAAGAAGATTAATATAGACTATTAATAACGGGAGATAATAATATGAATGCTTTACATAGAGATTTAAAAAAGCTAATAAATATGTGTTTAGAAAAAGAAAGCACAAAAGTAAATAGTGATGAATATAGATTAAAATATCATTTAATGCCACCTATAGGGTGGCTAAATGACCCAAATGGTTTATGTCAATTTAAAGGAGAGTATCATGTATTTTATCAGTATTCTCCTTTTGAAGCAAATGGCGGATTGAAGTTTTGGGGACATTATAAATCTAAAGACTTAATAAACTGGGATGACTTAGGTGCTGAAATTTATCCTGATAATCCATATGATATACATGGTGTATACTCAGGATCAACTTTTGTAGAAAATGATAAAATGTATTTATACTATACAGGAAACGTAAAAGAAGCTGGAGATTATGATTATATAAATAATGGAAGGCAGCATAATACAATAATGTTTACCAGTGATGATGGAGTAAACTTTGGGAATAAAAAGTTAATATTTAAAAATATAGATTATCCTAAAAATATGACATGCCATATAAGAGATCCTAAAGTATTTAAACATAAGGATATTTATTATATGGTACTTGGTGCTAGGGATAAAGGTGATAAAGGTTGTATACTTTTATATAAAAGTTATGACCTTGAGAATTGGGATTTATTAAATACAATTTATAGCAAAGAAAAGTTTGGTTTTATGTGGGAGTGTCCAGATATGTTTGGATTAACTGATAAAATTACTAATGAAAGTAAAACTATTTTATGTATTTCGCCACAAGGTATCGAAAAAGATGGATATAAGTATAATAATATATATCAAAGTGGATATTTCTTAGGAAATATTGACTTTAATAATGGAAACTTTGAATTTGACAACTTTATAGAATTAGATAGAGGATTTGATTTCTATGCACCTCAAACTTTTATTGATGAAAGTGGTAGAACTATCCTTATAGGATGGATGGGTCTTCCTGATATAGAAGATGATTATTATAATAATTACCCTACAGTGAGAAATGGATGGCAACATGCACTTACTATACCTAGGGCTTTAGAATTAAAAAATAATAAATTATATCAAATTCCAGTTGAAGAGCTAAAAAAGCTTAGAAAAAATCATATAAACAAAGAATTAAGCAATATAAATTACTATGATGAATTAAAAAGTGAAATTTATGAGTTAAATATAGAATTTAATGGAAAAGATGTGGATTTTGAGTTAAAATTAAAAGAAGATTGTATTTTAGATTATAATAAAGATAAGAAGTTAATAAGTTTAAAATTAGGAGCATCTGGATATGGTCGTAAATTAAGAGCTGTTCATATTGATAAACTAGAAAGTATACAAGTATTTGCAGATACATCATCTCTTGAAATTTTTATAAATAATGGAGAAGAAGTGTTTACCACAAGAATCTATCCTAAAATAGATAAAGATAAAATTATTTTAAAGGGTGAACTAGATAATATAAAAATAAATTTATATGAACTTGGAGAATATAACTATGTATAAGATAATTACAATAGGAGAAGCTTTAATAGACTTTATACCTAATCAAAAAGGATGTAAATTAAAAGAAGTCCATGGATTTGAAAGAGTAGCAGGAGGAGCACCAGCTAATGTAGCTGCGGCTATAGCAAAACTTTCAGGAGATGCTTACTTTATATCTCAACTTGGAAAAGATGCATTTGGAGATCATATTATTGATGTATTAAATAATGTAAATGTAAATACAGAATATATATTAAGAACTAGTGAAGCTAATACAGGTCTTGCATTTGTATCGTTAAAAGAAGATGGAAATAGAGATTTTTCATTTTATAGAAACCCAAGTGCAGATATGTTATTAAATAAAGATCAAATAAAAGAAGAATGGTTTAATAATTGTAAAATCCTACATTTTTGTTCAGTTGATTTAGTTGAATCACCAATGAAATATGCACATAAAAAAGCTATTGAATATGCAACTAAAAATAATTCTATAATAAGTTTTGATCCAAATGTTAGACTACCATTATGGGATAATCATGATGACTGTAAAAATGTAATTAGAGAATTTTTACCACTAACTAATATAGTAAAAATATCTGATGAAGAATTAGAATTTATAACAGATATAAAAGATGAACAAAAAGCTTTAGAAAGTCTATTTGTAGGTAATGTAAAAGTTGTAATATATACAAAAGGTCCAGATGGAGCTTGTTTTATAACTAAAAAAAATAATAAATTAAACATTATTGAACAACATGGTATAAAAGTAGAAGCTATAGATACAACTGGTGCAGGAGATTCATTTATAGGGTCGTTTTTATATCAATTAGGAGAAAATAAAATATTTATAAATGATCTAGAAAACATAAATGAAGAAATAGTAAAAAAAATGATAATGTTTAGCAATAAGTATGCAGCTGATACAACTACTAAAAAGGGAGCTATAGCTGCAATGAGTACTATTGAAGAAATAAATAAAATTCATCAATAAATATTAAGGAGATCATAAAAATGGGGCTATTTGATTTTTTGAAAAAAAATAAAAAAGAAGAAATAATAGAACAATCTAAAGGAATAGTTTCACCAACAAATGGAGAATTATTAGAAATAAGTGCAGTTCCAGATGAAGTATTCTCTCAAAAGATGATGGGCGATGGATTTGCAATAAAATCTAGTGATGGTGTGATATTATCACCTATAAGCGGTAGTGTTGAAATGATATTTGAAACTAAGCATGCTGTAGGTTTAAAAACTAATGATGGACTAGAGATATTAATACACTTAGGAGTAGACACAGTTAATTTAAAAGGTGAAGGATTTAACGTATTTGTAAAAGCGGGGGATAAAGTAAAAGCTGGAGATAAATTAGTAAAAATGGATGTTGATTTTATAAAAGCAAATGCTAAATCAGATATAAGTCCGATAGTATTTACAAATTTAAATGAAAATCAATCTATAAAAGTAGTTACAGGACCTGTAAATGCAAAAGATGAAAATAGAATAGAAATAGTTGGATAATCAAAAAAATCCCTTAAAGATAAAAATCTTTAAGGGATTTTTTTATTTTTAGTAATATCTGATATAAAAAGTGAATAGATATAATTAAACAAACAAGAGAGGAGGACAAGGTATGAAAATACTTTGTGATGAAGTTATTAATTCACTTTCAATAAACTTAAGAGAAAAAGTAAAAAAAGCATCAGAACGTAATATAAATATAGAAGAAATTAGAATAAGAGCAAATAAACCATTAATTTTAAATGCAAATAATAAAGATTACTTTTATAATTTGACTTCAAATAGACTAGATTCAAAATTGGACAATCCATATATAGTAAGTAAAGAAGATGTAGATCAAACATTTCAAATAATATGTAAATATTCAATACACTCATTTATGGATGATATTAAAAAAGGATTTATAACTCTTAGAGGCGGACATAGAGTTGGACTAGTTGGAAAAGCAATCATTGAAGATGGACAAGTTAAAAATATAAAGCATGTATCATCACTTAATATAAGGATATCAAGGGAAGTATTAGGTTGTTCAGATAAAATATTACATCATATAATAAATGGAAATAATTGCGTTAACAATACACTTATAATTTCTCCACCTCAATGTGGTAAGACAACATTACTTAGAGATATTATAAGAAATTTAAGTAATGGAAATGAATCATATGGATTTAGAGGAATAAAGGTAGCGCTTATAGATGAACGTAATGAAATTTCTGGTTCTTATTTAGGGGTACCACAAATGGATATAGGAATAAGAACAGACATAATAGAAACATGCCCAAAGGATATAGGAATTATGATGTTGCTTAGATCTATGTCTCCTAATTTAATAGTTACAGATGAAATTGGAAATATAGATGAGATAAAAGCATTATACACAGCATTAAATGGTGGAGTAAGTTTAATTACAACTGTTCATGGTGATTCTATTGAAGATATAAAAAATAGAAAAGAACTAAGCTCATTATTAGATAAAGAGCTTTTTAAAAAGATAATAATATTATCATCAAAAAAAGGTCCAGGAACTATAGAGAAAATATATGATTTAGAAGAAAAGAGATGGTACTTTGCAAATTAAAATATTAATAATAGCTGTATTAGTCGGATGTAGTTATTTAATAGGTGAATATATTTATAAAGCTTATACAAATCGGCATAAGCAATTAAATGATCTTATAAGAATATTAGAGATAGTAAGGATGGACTTGTCTTTTGGATTATATACACTTGAGGAAATATTCAAGAGGGTTGGAGATAAAACAGAATACTGTACAAGTGTTTTTTTTAAAAATATGGAGTATGAATTACATAATAATCAAAGTAAAGTTTTAGACGAAATTTTAAATGAGAATATAGAACTATTAACTAGGGATACTTATCTTCAAGATAATGAAGTTGATGAATTAAAAAAGCTTATAATCACATTAGGTAAAAGTGATATAGAATCTCAAACAAGGATGATTGATATATCTATTGAAAATTTTAAAAAATTAACTTTAGAAACAAAAGAAGATATAGATAAAAAAGGAGCTGTTTATAGAAAGCTATCAACAATAATAGGGCTAGTAATAGGGATAATTTTGATATAGGAGGATGTTATGGATATATCTTTAATAATAAAAGTAGCAGGTGTAGGTCTTTTAATATCAGTACTAAACATGTTACTTGAAAAAAGTGATAGAAAAGACTGGGCATCTCTTACAACTTTAGCTGGGGTAGTAATAGTACTAGGAATGGTATTAGGAGAGATAAGTAGCTTATTTAATACAGTAAGAACGATGTTTCAACTTTACTAAATAGGAGGCGATATTTTGGAAGTAATGCAATTAGTAGGGATTGCAATAATATCAACAACACTCTGTTTAGTAATAAAAAAAGACAGACCGGAAATCGCAATGTTTATAGCAATACTTACAGGAATAACAATACTTTTATCAGTAATATTTAAATTGAATTTTATAATAGAAGGTATACAAAATTTAGCTGATAAAGCTAATATACCAAGCATGTACATAACTTTAATAATAAAATTAATTGGGATAGCATATCTTATGGAATTTGCAATACAGCTTTGCAAAGATTGTAATGAAGGTAATATAGCTTCTAAATTAGAATTTGGTGGGAAAATAATTGTTATGAGTATGTCATTTCCAATTCTATTATCTATTGTAGAGATGATAATTAATATTATCCCATAGGAGAATGATTACTTATGAAAAAAAAATTTTTTAAGATTTTACTAATGATAACTATATTAATGAGTTCTTTTACAATTTCCTTTGGAAATGAAAAAGAAACTAAAAATTATAACGAAACTAAAAAAAGTATAGATAAATATATGGATAGTCAATTAGAAAAATTAAACTTAGATGAAATACAAGAATATATAAAAGAATCAGAGGTTATAGAACAAGTAAATATAAAAACTTTCTTAAAAGACATTATAAGTGGAAATAAGACAATATTAGATTTATTTAATAAAGATGGTATAAAAGTTTTATTATTTGATGAGCTAAAATCAAGCTTAAAGGTGGCATCAATAATAATTGTATTAGCTTTATTATCATCTGTATTAAAGAGTTTAGATAACTCTTTTTCATCAGGAACAGTTAGTCAAATTATAACATATATAATATTTATTACGATGGTGTCACTTACATTAGTCGGATTTAAAGATGTACTTGAGATTTGTAATAACACTATAATTTCAACTGTGGGACTGATGAAAGTTATAATGCCAGTACTAATAACATTATTAGTACTTATAGGATTTCCAGTTACATCAACAGTTCTAAATCCAATATTTATAGGCGGTGTAACATTTATAAATATAATATTTAAGAAATTTCTATTTGTATCAATAGCACTTGCTTTTGCAATACTAGTCGTAAATAACTTATCTAAAAGTATTAAGTTGAAAAAATTATCTTTATTCATAAAACAAATAAATTTAGTTTCTATAGGAGCTATGTTTACAATATATTTAGGACTTGTATCTATGCAAGGCTTGTATGTAAAGAGTATAGACAACTTTGCTGTAAAAACAACAAAATACGCTATAGGAAATTTTATACCAGTAGTAGGAAATTTTGTATCAGATTCAGTTGATATGTTGCTTTCATCATCTCAACTTATAAAAGGAGTATTTGGAGGTATTGGATTAGTACTATTAGTAGCGATATGCTTGATTCCTATTATAAAGATATTATCAATTATATTTGTATATAAGGTATCAGCTATCGTAGTTGAGCCAATTGGTGAAGATTCTATATCAAGTTTTTTAAATGAAGTAGCAAATTTAATGATAGTTATGCTTGCATGTATCATAGCTATAACTATAATGTTTTTTGTTACAGTAGCCATATTAACATCTATAAGCGTAGTAACTCAGGGATAGGAGGTGTTATATGTTAGAAAATATAAAGATGTGGATTGTGACAATATTAGTAGCCACATTTATAGTGAATATAGTAAATATGATTTTACCAAATTCAAAAATGAAGCCATATATAAATTTAGTTTTAAATTTTATATTCATATTTATTGTATTAACTCCAATTCTAAATTTATTTTCAAATAATATGAGTTTAGAAGATAAAATACTTAAATCAATGGAAAAGTATAATAAAGAATATGCAGATAGTATAAATAAATTGTCAAATAAAACAGGAAGTAAAAGTTTGATTAATAGTTATGAAAATGGATTAAAGGATATATTAAAACTTAAATTAGATGAATATGGATATGAAGTTGATGATATAGATTTTAATGGAACTGATATAAACAATATAAAAATAAAAGAAAAAAATAGTAATAAAAATAAAAATGAGGACATACAATCTAATAAAAATGAAAAATCAAAACAGGTATTTGAAGATAAAAATGAAAAATCAGATGATAAACATGAACTTAATTTAGAGAAAAACAAAATTAAAGAAGATTTAGTTAAAATACTTGATGTATCAATTGAAACGATAGAAATTGATTAGTAGGGGTTGGGTAAATGTTTAAAAACTTAAATGAAAAAGATAAGAAAAAGATCTACACACTTTTATCTTTAGGTATTGTTTGTGCAATAGCACTTATAGTAATGCCAAGTGTTAATGGTGAAGATAAAAGAAATGAAGAAGATGCTAGTAAAAGTATTCCAAAAGAAGATTTATCAAAACGTGAAAATGATAATCTTGAAGATAAGCTAAAAAATATACTTACTCAAATTGAAGGTGCTGGAGATGTAGATGTAATGATAACATTTGAGTCAAGTGAAGAAATACAACCAGCATTTAATACAAATTCAACAACAGAAGAAACAAAAGAAGTTGATTCACAAGGTGGAGAAAGAACAGTAACAACATCAAGTGAAAACAAAACTATGATAACATCAAATTCAAATCAACCTTTAGTTCTTAAAACTAATGAAGCTAAGATTAAAGGTGTTATAGTAATAGCACAAGGAGCTAGTGACCCACATGTAAAAGAAACTCTTTATAGTGCAGTACAAACGGCACTTCAAATATCAGGTCATCAAGTTGAAATATATAGCAAAAAAGTAGGTAATTAATCTAAACTGAATTTTTAAATGTAATAAAATTTATTTATATTAAACTTGGAGGGATAAAGATGAAATTTAATTATAAGGGAAGAGGATTCGTAGTAGTAAGTTTAGCGGCAATGTTAGTTGTAGTAGGTACTGTTAATTATAAGTTAAGTCAAAAGTCATTTTTAGAAACATCTAAAGAGATGAAAGCATATGAACAAGCTCAAATGGAAAAAAACACAGACAATGAAAAAGATAATAAAAAAGAAGTTGAAGTTGTAGATAGTGAAGCTAGTAAAGTAGAAGAGAAAGTAACTGAAACTAGTAAAGAAATACAAAATCAACTAGCATCAGAAAAAAATATGAAAAAAGCAACTTATATATTAGATATGAAGATGACTAGAGAAAAGCAAAGAAATGAGTTAACTCAAGAGTTAAATGAAATGATAAATAATCCATCTACATCTGAAGAGTCTAGAAAAGAAGCTTCATCAATGAAATTACAAATAGTAAAAGATCAAGAAAAAGAATTAAAAATAGAAAATTTATTAAGTGCAAAAGGGTTTGAAGATGCACTAGTGTACATAAGTAATGGTAATGTAAATGTAGTTGTAAATGAAACAAAATTAGAAAAATCAGATGCTGCTAAAGTATTTGACTTGGTTGCAGAACAAGCAAGTGTTAAGTATGAAAATATAAAATTAATGAACAATAATAAAAATTAATATAATAAATTATAAAACATCAGAATTTAACTGAGGTTATTTTCTTGCAAAGTTTAAAATGATTTGGTATTATTATAGTTATAAAATATTCCTTAAAATGAGGGGGTAGTCTTTATCATGGAAAATAATAATTTTGGACAAGTGAAAATATCTAATGAAGTAATTGCTACTATAGCAGCTCTTGCAGCATTAGAAGTTGAAGGTGTAGAGACGAATACTACATTAACAGATAAAATACTTAAAAACAACGGAGTAAAAATACAAATAGAAGAAGAGGACGTTAACTTAGATATAATGGTTATGATAGACTATGGTATATCTATACCAGAAATAGCTTTTAAAATTCAAGAAAATGTAGCTAATACTGTTGAAACAATGACAGGATTAAAAGTTTCTCAAGTAAATATACATGTTCAAGGAATCAGCTTTAAAAAAGAAAAAGCTGAAAAAGAAGAAGCTAAGCAAATAAAAAAAGGTTAATATATACCCTCTGTAAATTCAGAGGGTTTTTTCTTGCACAATATGTGCATAATAGTATTGAGGAGGATTACAACCAATGAGAAACGACAAGGCAAAAAAAGTAACTAGCAGAGAATATATGATGAAACTAATATATCAATCAGATATAAATAAAGAAGATATAGAGAGTATATTAGATACTTTTTTAAATGATAATTTTGAATATATAGTTAATAGATACGAAGAATTAAGGTTACAATACTCTAATAATCCTAAGATAGAACTAGGTGAATTAGAATTAGATGATGTTATAGATAAAGATTATATGGAAAAAATGTGCGGATACCTAAAAGAAAATAATGAAAAAATAAACGAACTAATAAATAAATATGCTAAGAACTGGACAGTGAATAGAATGCCTAAAGTTGATATAGCTATATTAAGATTAGCTATATGTGAAATTTTATTTGTAAAAGAAATACCTATCAAGGTTTCTGTAAATGAAGCTTTAGAAATATCAAAAGTATATTGTGATGATAAAGCTCCTAAATTTATAAATGGTATATTAGGAAGCATTATAAATGAAATCGAAGGAAAATAATATAATAATTGGAATAGATACTAGCTGCTATACAACTTCTATAGCAGCTATATCTTTAGGCAAAAAAGTAATCTTTAATAAGAAAATCATGTTAAAGGTTAAAGATGGAAGCAATGGTTTAAGGCAAAGTGAAGCTGTATTTCAACACATTAATAATTTAGGAGAATTAAGTGAACAAATAAAAAATAGTATAAAAAATTACAATATAAAAGGTATTTGTGTATCAAAGAAACCAAGACCAACAAAAAACTCGTATATGCCAGTTTTTATGGCAGGATATAATTTTGCAAAAACATCTTCAGCATTATTAGGATGTGAGTTATATGAAACTACACATCAAGAAAATCATATAGAAGCAAGCCTTTTTGCTAATAATATTAGAAATAATGATAAATTTTTATCTATACATATGTCTGGAGGAACAACAGAAATACTATTAGTAAATAAAGATAAAGATAATTATAATGTAGATATAGTTGGAGGAACTAAAGATATAAGTTTTGGACAACTTATAGATAGAATAGGTGTAAAACTTGGATATAAATTTCCTGCTGGAAAATATATAGATGAAGATGCTATTAGATGTAATGAAAAAATAGATAAAGGGTTAAAAACATCTGTAAAAGAAGGATATATGAATTTATCAGGATTAGAAAACCAAATAAATAAATTAATATCAAATAATAGTAAAGAATATATAGCAAAAATACTGCTAGATTCAATTACTAGAAATATATATAAGTCAATAATATATATAAGTAAAAATTATGGTTTAAATGAAGTTGTTTTTGCAGGAGGAGTGTCTGCAAGTAAATATATAAAAAAAGAATTAAAATCTAAATTATATAAAGAAAATATATATGCATACTTTGCGGATCCTGAGTATTCAACAGATAATGCTTTAGGATGTGCTATAATAGGATTAAGTAAATATTTAGGAGAGTAAATATGAAATTAAGAGCTCTAGATATAAGTGAAGCTAACTCATATATTAAAAGAATTTTAAGTAATGATCCAATATTATACAACTTAAAGGTAAAAGGTGAAATATCTAACTTTAAAATACATAATAGTGGAAATGTATATTTATCATTAAAAGATGAATTTGCAAAATTAAATTGTGTAATATTTAAAAATAATTATGATAAAAGCCTAGAACTTAAAAATGGAACAAAAATAATAGCAAATGGATATATATCTGTATATGAAAGAGATGGATCATATCAATTATATATAAACTCAATAGAAATTGAAGGAATAGGAAATTTATATATAGAGTTTAATAAATTAAAAGAAAAATTAAGTAAAGAAGGACTATTTGATGAAAAGTACAAAAAGCCAATTCCTAAAATTCCTAAATCAATAGGAGTTGTAACTTCAGAAACTGGAGCTGTAATAAGAGATATAATAAATGTTATAAAAAGAAGATATCCAAAAGTTAACATAAAATTATATCCTGTAAATGTACAAGGTATAAAATCTAAGTTTGATATATGTGAAGGAATAAGATTTTTCAATCAAATGGAAAATGTAGATATTATAATAGTTGGAAGAGGTGGAGGTTCTATAGAGGAGCTTTGGTCTTTCAATGAAGAAATGGTGGCTAGGGAGGTATTTAACTCTAATATACCTATAATATCAGCAGTAGGTCATGAAACAGATTTTACAATATGTGATTTTGTAGCAGATATGAGAGCTCCTACACCATCAGCTGCTGCAGAAATAGCAACACCATCAATAGATGACTTATATTTTAAACTTAATAATATTAAAAGAAGAATGAATAAGTCGTTAATAAATATTGTTCAAATGGATGAATATAAATTAAAATCAACATTTGAAAAAATAAATAATCACTTAGGATCTTATGTAATAAAGGATAAAATTATACAATTGGATAAGATATATGATAAAATATCATCTGAGGTAGAAAATAATATTAATATAGAAAAAGAACGATTATTAAAGGTAGGTTCTTTGCTCCATAACTTAAGCCCTTTAGCTACTATTGATAGAGGATATAGTATAGTTCAAAAAAATGGTGAGCTTATAAATAGTATAGAAAATTTGAACTTAAATGAAAGTATAGATATAACATTAAAAGACGGATATTTAGAATGTATTATAGAGAAAATTAATAATAAAGAGGTATAAATATGAATTTAACATATGAACAAGCCTATAATAAACTAGAAGATATATTAGAAAAATTAGAATCTAAAGGAACTAGTTTAGATGAATCATTAAGCTTATATGAAGAAGGAATTAGTCTTTATAAACATTGTAATAAGCTTTTAGAAGATGCACAATTAAAAATAAGTAAATTTAGTCAATTAGGAATAGAAGAAGATTTTAAGATTGGGGATGAATAAATTTGGAATTTAAGCAAACTTTAATAGAAAAAGCTAATTATATAGAAAATTTATTAAATGAGTATATGCCAAAAGAAGAAGGTTATCAAAAAACTATAATTGAAGCTATGAATTATAGTTTAAAAGCAGGTGGAAAAAGATTAAGACCAATACTAACTTTAGAAGCATGTAAAATAGTTGGTGGAAATGAAAAAGACTGTATACCTTTTGCCGTTGCTATAGAGATGATACATACATATTCATTAATTCATGATGATTTGCCTGCTCTTGATAATGATGATTTAAGAAGAGGAAAAAAAACAAACCATAGAGTTTATGGAGAAGACATGGCAATACTTGCAGGAGATGCACTACTTAATTATGCATTCGAAGTTATGCTATCTAATTCTATAAATAAAGAAAATCCTAAAAAGTATTTAACAGCAATAAATGAGATTGCTAAGTCATCTGGAATACATGGTATGATAGGTGGTCAAGTAGTTGATATACAAAGTGAAAATAAAAAGATATCTAAAGAAAAACTAGATTATATACATAGTAATAAAACAGCTGCTATAATTATTGGATGTATGCGTTCAGGAGCTATAATTGGTGATGCTAATGATAAAGATTTAGATAAAATAACTAAATATGCAAATAATATAGGTCTAACATTCCAAATAATCGATGATATATTAGATATAGTTGGAGATGAATCAAAGTTAGGTAAAAATGTTGGAAGTGATATAGATAATCATAAGTCAACATATCCCTTAATTTTAGGTTTAGATAAGTCTAAAGAAATTGCCTATAAATTAATAAAAGAAGCAAAGGATAGTATAAGTTCTATAGGAGAAGATACAAAATTTTTACATGACTTGGCAGACTATATAATTGATAGAGAGTATTAAGGAGGATAAATGGAAGTTTTTTCGCAAATTTTTAGCAACAAAGTTTTATGGATAAGTATATTTGCTTGTTTCTTAGCACAGTTTTTGAAGATATTTACAGGAGAAAATAAAAAAATAGATTTATCTAGAATATTAACATCGGGAGGAATGCCAAGTTCACATAGTTCTTTTGTAACAAGTTTAGCTACTTTAGTTGGATTAGAAAGAGGATTTAGTTCAACTGATTTTGCAATAGTGACAGTATTTGCACTTATTATAATGTATGATGCATCTGGTGTTAGAAGAGCTGTTGGGAAGCAAGCTACTATAATTAATCAAATGTTAGATGACTTACATCATAAAAAGCATATAGAACAAAAAAGATTAAAAGAACTAATTGGACATACGCCAAAAGAAGTTTTATTCGGAGCTATATTAGGCATTATAACTGCTTTAGTTATGGGATAAATTGAAAGAAAATATATTATATGATATAATTTTTATGATTTAATATGGTTATAAAATAAATATAATATAGTTAATACTATAATATACTAATTTTTATAATTATCAAATTATGTAAAGAATAAGGTCTTCTTACAGAAGGCCTTTTTGTTAATAAAATTTAATCAGTAAAAGGTGAGGATCACATGTATAAGTATTTAGATAAAGTAAATTCTCCTACAGATATAAAAGATATGAGTACAGAAGAAATGGACTTATTAGCAAAAGATATAAGAAAGTTTTTAGTAAGGTCTATTTCTAAAACAGGAGGTCATTTGGCATCTAATCTAGGGGTTGTGGAATTAACACTATCATTACATAAAGTATTTGATAGCCCAAAAGATAAAATAGTATGGGATGTAGGACATCAATCTTATGTTCATAAAATACTTACAGGTAGGAAAAATGAATTTACAACATTAAGACAATTTAATGGTTTAAGTGGTTTTCCAAAGGAGGATGAAAGTCCTCATGATATATTTGATACGGGGCATAGTAGCACATCTATTTCAGTTGCTGAGGGACTTGCTTGTGCAAGAGATATAAAAAAAGAAGATAGTAATATAATAGCAGTAATTGGAGATGGTTCAATAACAGGAGGAATGGCACTAGAAGCTCTAAACCATGTAGGATATACAAATACTGATATGACTATAATTTTAAATGATAATGAAATGTCTATAGATAAAAATGTTGGAGCAATGGCAAGACATTTATCAAGTATTATAAATAACTCAATGACAAATAAGGTAAAAGATGAGTTTGAAAAGATATTAAGTGTAACACCAGGTGGTAATATAATATCAAAAACAGCAAATAAAGTTAAAGATAATATAATAAGTAAATTTACCCCCCAAGAATGTTCATTTTTTGAGTCTATTGGTATAAAGTATTATGGTCCAATTGATGGTCACAACACTAAAGAATTAATTGATATATTAAATAAGGTAAAAAAGAAAAAAGGGCCTACATTAGTTCATGTAATAACTAAAAAAGGAAGAGGGTATAGATATGCAGAGGAAGCTCCTGATAAATATCATGGTGTATCAAAATTTGATATAAAAGAAGGAATAAAGCCATCAAAATCGCAGTCAATATCTTCTCAGGTAGGTAAAAAGCTTGTTAAAATGGCAGATAAAGATAACACAGTAATAGCAGTAACTGCTGCAATGCCTTCTGGAACGGGACTTAATATATTTGAAAAAGAACATCCAAATAGATATTATGATGTAGGAATTGCAGAACAGCATGCAACAACATTTTGTGCAGGACTTGCAAAGGCAGGTATGAAGCCATATTTTGCTGTATATTCAACTTTTTTACAAAGGGCATACGACCAGCTAATACATGACGTATGTATTACTAATAAAAATGTAACTTTTCTAATTGATAGAGCGGGTATAGTAGGGAATGATGGAGAGACACATCATGGTATGTTTGATTTAAGTTACTTAAATGTTATACCAAATATAATTGTTATGTCTCCAAAAGATAGTAAAGAATTAGACTTAATGATGGATTTGTCATTAGATGTAAATTTACCTATGGCTATTAGATATCCAAGAGGAAATAGTTATGAATTAAATGTAGGTGAATACATACCAATAAAGATAGGAACATACGAAGTTATATCTGAGGGTAATGATATTGCTATTTTAGCAATAGGAACTATGGTTAAGCATAGTATTGAAGCAAAAGATATATTAATAAATGATAATATAAATCCTACTATAATTAATGCAAGATTTTTAAAGCCAATAGATGAAAAACTATTACATGAAATATTTAAAGAATATAAAACTATTATAACTATAGAAGATAATGTAATAAATGGAGGATTTGGAAGTAGAATTAATAAATTTATGGTAGATAATAACTATAAATCAAAAATTGTTAACATAGGATTGCCAGATAAATTTGTACAACATGGTAATGCTGAAGATATATATGAGTATGTTGGATTGTCACCTAAGGATATAGCAGACAAAATAAAAAGCTTATAATAAGAAAGGTAATTTTATGAAAAAAAGAATAGATTTATTATTAGTAGAAAAAGGTCATTTTGAAAGTAGAGAAAGAGCAAAAAAAGCTATAATGGCAGGACTTGTTTTTGTAAACAATCAAAGATGCGATAAAGCAGGTGTAGATGTAGCCGAAGACGCAAATATTGAAGTTAAAGGAAACCCAATACCGTATGCAAGTAGGGGTGGTTTAAAACTTGAAAAAGCTATGAAAAACTTTAGACTAAACCTAGAGAATAAAGTATGTATGGATATTGGTGCATCAACAGGAGGATTTACAGATTGTATGCTTCAAAATGGTGCTAAAAAAGTATTTTCTATTGATGTTGGTTATGGTCAGTTAGCTTGGAAATTGAGACAAGATGAAAGAGTTGTTTGCATGGAAAGAACTAATATAAGACATGTTACATTAGAACAAACAAAAGAGTTTTCAGATTTTGCATCAATAGATGTATCTTTTATATCTTTAAAGTTAGTTTTGCCAAAAGCAAAAGAACTTACTTGTCCTGGTGGTGAAGTAGTAGCTTTAATAAAACCTCAGTTTGAAGCAGGAAGAGAAAAGGTTGGTAAAAAAGGAGTAGTAAGAGAAAAATCTACACATATAGAAGTAATACAAATGGTATCAAGCTTTGCCGCAGAAATAGGATTTGAAATACTTCATTTAGATTATTCTCCTATAAAAGGTCCAGAAGGAAATATTGAATACTTAATTCATTTAAAAAATGGAAATGAAAGATGGGAATTTAATAGTGAGGACTTTAATAAAAAGATAATAGAAGTGGTTGAACAATCACATAATTTAAATTAAATTTAATATAGACTATATATAAAAGAGGGGGATTTAATTTGATCCTTGAGTTGTATATGAAAAACTGTGCCTTAGTTGAAGAACTAAGACTAAGTATTGATAAAAACTTAAATATATTAACGGGTGAAACTGGTTCAGGTAAATCAATAATAATAGATGCATTAGGACTTTGTTTAGGTGAAAAATATGATAGATCATTTCTTAGAAAAGGAACTGAAAAAGGTTTAGTTGAAGCTGTATTTCAATCAGATAATAATCATTTAAAAGATGTATTAAATGACAATGATTTAGATTTAGACGAAGATAATTTACTTATAATAACTAGAATTATTTATTCTGATGGAAAAAGTGTTGCAAGGATAAATGGTAGAACAGTTAAAATGTCTGTGCTAAAAGATATAGCTAAAACATTAATAGATGTACATGGGCAACATCAAACCCAAGCATTATTTAATAAAGATACACATTTAGAGTTTTTAGATTTATTTGGAGAACATGAATTAGATTTATTTAAAGATGATTATAAAAAAATATATTATAAGTATATGGAAGTAAAAAAATCTTTAAATATATTAACTGAGAACAAAGATGATATGCAAATTCAAAGAGAAATAGATTTATTAAAGTTTCAGATAAATGAAATTGAATCTGCGAATTTAAATAAAGATGAGTATGAAGAATTATTAAAGCAAAGGGAAGTTTATAGAAACAGCGAAAAAATATATAGTAATTTAAATTCAAGTTATCAACAATTGTATGAGGGTAGTGTAAATGCAGTTGATTTAATTGGAAATGCTGTAAGAGAACTAGGCTCTATATCTCAATATGATAAAACATTAAATGAATACAATAATGATATAGAAAGAATAATGTATGAACTTCAAGATATATCAAGAGATATAAGAAACTATAAAGAAAACATTGATTTTTCTCCATATGAACTTGAACAGATAGAGACTAGAGTTGATGAAATAAACAATCTAAGAAGAAAATACGGCGATAGTATAGATGAAATCTTTGAATACTACAAAAATATAACTTCGAGATTGGACGAAATATTAAATAGAGATGAAAAAGTAGAAAAGCTAAAAGTTGAAATACTTAAACTTGAAAAGATACTGTTAGAAAAATCTAATAAGTTAACTGAAGCAAGAAAAAAAGTTGCTAAAGAGCTAGAAGAAGTATTACTCAAAGAGCTAAAAAGCTTAAATATGAAAAACGTATTATTCAAAGTAAATTTTGAGGAAAGTACATTTAATATAGATGGAAAAGATGATATAGAGTTTATGATATCTTTTAATCTAGGTGAAGATATAAAACCTATATATAAAGTTGCATCTGGTGGAGAAATGTCAAGGTTTATGTTAGCATTTAAAACTATATTAGCTGATATTGATCAAATAGATACCTTAGTTTTTGATGAGATAGATACAGGTATAAGTGGTATCGCAGCTCAAATAGTTGGTGAAAAATTAAGTAATATAGGTAAGAAAAAACAAATAATTTGTATAACTCACTTACCTCAAATAGCTGCTAATGCAGATACTCATTATTGTATAGAAAAAAGTACGTCTAATAATAGAACATTTACTACTATAAAAAAGCTAAATCATGATCAAAAAAGAGATGAAATAGCTAGACTTATAGCAGGAAGTAATATAACTGAAAAAACTATTGAACATGCAACAGAGATAATCGATTTAGCAAAGAGAAGCCTTTAAGGCTTCTTTTTTACGTTATTGTAAACTATATTAACGCAACAATTATTGATAAACTACTAAATTAACTATATTTTATTTACAAATTATAAAATTAAAAAATAAATTTTTAGTAAGAATAAAAAACTTACCATAAGGAATTATAAATATATAATAAGATATAGGGAGAGGGTACAATGAACCTAAAAGATAAGAAAATTATAATTATAACATCAATTTTTACTATGTTTTTATTATGTTTTAAAATTTTTAATAATGATAGGGAATTAGAGAGTATAAATTTAAATAATAAAAATATAGAAAAATATGTATGTCCATTAGGTAAAGTGGTTGGTATAAAAGCTACAACTGATGGAGTTTTAGTAGTAGGCTATGAAGAAAATGATGTAGAATATATAGGAAACATACAAAGAGGTGATAATATAGTAAAAATAAATAATAAAAAAATAGAAAATATAAATCAGGTAGATGAAATCTTACAAAATACAAAAGAAAATGAAGTTACTGTAGTTTTTGAAAGAGATGGAGAATATAAAAGTGAAGTATTAAAGCTAAAAAGAGAAAATGGAAAAAATAAACTAGGATTATGGGTAAGAGATAAAATATCAGGTATAGGAACTTTAACTTTTTATGACCCAACGAATTCAAAATTTAAGGCTATAGGACATGCTATAACTGATGTAGATACCAATGAATTATTAAAAATAAAGCAAGGATATATATATAATCCAAACTCTATTGAAATAATAGAAAGTAGTGAAAATAAAATAGGACAGATAAAAGGAGAATTTAGTACAGAAAAACCTATAGGTAAATTTTCAAATAATACTAATTTTGGTATAAGTGGAAATATTATAGGAGAAAAAAATAATTTTTTACAGTTAGTAAAAGTAGGTAATTCTAAAGATATAAAGTTAGGAAGTGCATATATTTTATTTGAAGATGAAAATAGAAATATAAGTGCTTATGATATAAATATAGAAGAAATAGTTAAAGATGAAAAAATCAGCAATAATATGGTAGTACATATTACAGATAAAGATTTAATTAATTTAACTGGAGGCATAATCCAAGGTATGAGTGGTGCTCCTATAATACAAGATAATAAAATAATAGGGGCTATAACTCATGTATCAAAAGATAATCCTAAAAAAGGATATGGTATTTTTATAGATGAAATGATAGAATTAGATAAGAGATATTAAAAAAATAATATTTTATAGAAGGAATATAATTTTAGTATGTCGAATATACATAATAGTGAAAAAAATAATAATATTATATAAAATATAAGATGTTTTATTAATGGGGGTAATTTTAGTGAACGAAAAAATTAAAATAGTTTTAGCCGATGATAATAAGGATTTTTGTCAAGTACTAAAAGAGTATTTATCTAATGAGAGCGATATAGACATATTAGGTATTGCAAAAGATGGTATAGAAGCTTTAGATTTAGTTAAAAAAACTCAACCAGATTTATTAGTATTGGATGTTATAATGCCACATTTAGATGGTTTAGGGGTTATAGAAAAATTAAATGCAATGAATTTGCCTAAGATACCAAAAATAATAGTTTTATCAGCAGTTGGTCAAGATAAAATAACTCAAAGTGCAATAAACTTAGGAGCTGATTATTACATAGTTAAACCTTTTGATTTTGTAATATTTATAAATAGAATAAGAGAATTAGTATCAAATGGTGTTAATCATGTAGAAGCTAAGCCTAGAGCACATGCAGATATACAAATGACAAGAAGTGATTTTGTTAAAAATCCTGGAAATATAGAAACAGAAATAACAAATATAATTCATGAAATAGGAGTACCAGCACATATAAAAGGATATCTATATTTAAGAGAGGCTATAAAAATGGTTATAGAAAATGTAGAACTTTTAGGAGCTGTTACCAAAGAATTATATCCAAGTATAGCTAAAAAATTCAATACAACACCAAGTAGAGTTGAAAGAGCTATAAGACATGCTATAGAAGTTGCATGGAGTAGAGGTAAAGTAGATACTATAAATCAATTATTCGGATATACAGTACATAATACTAAAGGGAAACCTACTAACTCTGAATTTATAGCAATGATAGCAGATAAATTAAGATTGGAACATAGCATGGTAAAATAAATATTTATAATAAATAAAGCCTTCTAATTAGAAGGCTTTATTTATTATAAAAAATATAAAATAATTTTGTTTTTTAGCTCAAGCATAATAAAAAAGGAGAAATAAAGTGAAAATCTATTTACCTAAAGTAGTTAAATTTATAATTGATAGAATATATGAGTATGGATATGAAGCCTTTATAGTAGGAGGATGTATAAGAGATTGTATATTAGGTATAACACCTAATGATTATGATATAACAACAAATGCTACTCCAAATAAAATAATGGATATATTTAAAGAATTTAAACTCATAAAAAATGGAATAAAGCATGGAACCATAGGGATATTAATTGATGGAGATATTTATGAAATAACTACATATAGAATAGAAAGTGAATATGAAGATAGTAGAAGACCAAAAAGTATAGAATTTACAGGTAATATAGTTGATGATTTAAAACGAAGAGATTTTACAATAAATGCAATGGCATATAACGATAAAAAAGGTTTAATTGACGATTTTGGTGGTATTGTAGATTTAAAAAATAAAGTTATAAAAACTGTAGGAAACCCAGATAAAAGATTTAATGAAGATGGTCTTAGAATAATAAGGGCTATAAGATTTTCATCCAAATTAGGATTTAATATAGAAGATAAAACTTTAAATAGCATATATAAAAATTATCATATAGTAAAGAATATAAGTATAGAGAGGATAACAGATGAGATTAATAAAATAATTATTAGTAAAAATCCACAAAATATAATTTTATTGTATAAAACTAAAATATTTGAGATATTGGGCATTTATTATAATTTTAATAATGATAATTATTTAAGACTTGAAAAACAATTAAAAATAATATCTTTAATTGATGAAATAGAATATAAACTATTACTGTTACAATATATTATTAACAATGAAGCTAAAGATTATAACAATAGAAATTATATAGTAAATATATTAAGATATCCCAATAAAGTCAAAGATGATATCAATAATCTTATAGAATACATGTATATAGATGAAAGTAATTTAAATAAAATAGATATAAAATATATTTTAAATAAAATAGGCGATAGTAGATTTGAAAAAATTCTTAATCTTAAAAATATATACTATAGCGCTAATTATAATAAAAAAAGTAAATATATAAAACCATGTATTAATATTTTAAAAGATATAATAAACAATAAAGAATGTTATACTATAAAAGATTTAAAACTAAATGGTAATGATTTAAAAGAATTAGGATATAAAGGTAATGAAATAGGAACTAATTTGAATTACTTACTTGAAGAAGTTATAAAAAATCCAAACTTAAATAGTAAAAAATTATTAATTGAAAAATTAAATAAAATATAGATTAATTAATTTGTTTATCTAAAAGTGTAAAAGGATGTTAAATTATTTCTTTTATGGATAAATAATGCTATAATGATATTTGATTTTAAAAAAGATATCGGAGGTTTAAAATATGAGAGTTCAAGCCCCTATTAAGGTAGATCGAAAAACTAAAAGGCTTGCGAAGAGACTTACAGGTGGGGAAATAGCAGTAATAAATCATATAGATATAGATGAAGTAGCTGCTAATTCATTAATAGAAGGAAAAGTAAAGCTTGTAATAAATGCGTCTAAATCCATAAGTGGAAGATATCCAAATAAAGGACCAGGAATATTAACTGAAAATAATGTACTAATAGTTGATAATGTAGGAGAAGATATATTTCATGAATTAAAAGAAGGACAGATAATAGAGATTATAGATGGTAAAATATATAGAGATGGTATACTTTTAGGTCAAGGAGAGGTTTTAGATAGAGATGAAGTAGATGTCAGGTTAAAAAAAGCATATGAAAATATAGCGGTAGAATTAGATAGATTTATAGATAATACTATAGAATATGCTAAAAAAGAAAAAGGGTTTATACTTGGAGATGTTGAAATACCTCATGTTAAAACTAAGTATAAAAATAGACATGTACTAATAGTTGTAAGGGGTCAAGATTATAAACAAGATTTAAGTACAATTTTATCCTATATAGAAGAAATGAAGCCAATATTAGTAGGGGTTGATGGAGGTGCAGATGCACTTTTAGAATTTGGATATACTCCAGATGTAATAGTTGGAGATATGGATAGTGTAAGTGACGAAGCACTAAAAAAAGCTAATGAAATAGTTGTACATGCATATACGGATGGTAGAGCACCAGGGCTTAAGAGAGTTCAAGATTTAGGATTAGATGCAATAGTATTTCCAGCACCAGGTACTAGTGAAGATATAGCTATGCTTATAGCATATGAGTATAAAGCAGAGCTTATAGTAGCATTAGGGACACATTCTAATATGATTGACTTCTTAGAAAAAGGTAGAAAAGGTATGGCTAGTACATTTTTAGTTAGATTAAAGATAGGATCTAAATTAATAGATGCAAAAGGTGTTAATCTGCTTTATAGAAGTAAACTAAAAATGAAATATATTTGGGCATTAATAATTACAGCATTATTCCCAATATTAATATTAGTATCTTTCTTACCAAGTGTTCAGCAGTTTATGCACTTAATGGAACTTAGATTAAGATTACTATTACAGATGTAATTTATAGGAGGAAGAAAATGCATATAAATATGAAATATTATATAGTAAGTATAGGTGCTATATTTATAGCTTTAGGAATAGGTATGTTAGTAGGATTTAACTTAAACTATGACCAAGAGCTTAGTAAGCAACAAGCTACTATAATTAATAACTTAGACACTAAATTTGAAAATTTAAAATCAAAAAATGATAAATTAGAACAAGATTTGTCTTCTTTAACAAAGGATTATGATGCTTCAATAAACTACATAAATCAAAATGTGGATAAATTAATAACTGATGAATTATCAGAAAAAAATATAGGTATAATATCAACAAATGAGAATAATGATTATACAAAAAATTTAGAAGATACGATAGTGAAAGCTAACGGATCTGTTTCCTTTAATATAAGTATAAAAAATAATATAAACAATGTTAACAAAATAGAAGAAGTATCACAAAAAACAGGTGTAGAATTAAAAGATAGCAAGGGTTTAATAGAATATATAATAGAATCTTTAAAAAGTGAAGAAGCTAGTATCAAGTTATCATATCTTGAAGAGTTAGGGCTTATAAAAGTTAACACTTTAAATAATAGATATTTAAACTACGATTCAGTTGTTTTAGCTGGAGGACATGATTCTAAAGATGGTGAAAAACAATTTGAAGCAATTGATAATATATTAGTGAATAAATTAAAAGAAGAGAATAAATATATATTAGGTGTTCAGCAATCAGATGCGAAGTTTTCTTATGTAGATCTATATGCGAAAAATAAAGTTACAACTATTGATAATATAGATGAAGGTGTAGGAAAAGTATCGTTAGTATTGTCTATAAAAGAAGGTATAACTGGAGAAAAGTTTGGAAGATTAGAAGGGGCTAATAGTTTATTACCAGAAAACAAATAATGAAGGAGAGAGAACAATGAATCCTTACATAAGTATAATAATACCAGCATATAATGAGGCTGGTAAGATAAAAGATACATTAGAAAATATAAAATGTATAGATGAAATAAATGAAATAATAGTAGTAGATGATGGATCAAGTGATGATACATCAAAAATAGCATCAAGTGTAGAAAGTGAAAAATTAAAACTTTTTACACTTGAAAGAAATAAGGGAAAAGGATATGCACTTAACTATGGTCTAAAAATTGCAATGGAAAAAGCAGATATTATAGGATTTTTAGATGGTGACCTAGGAAATTCATCAAAAGAAGTTAAAAAACTTATAGATCCAATATTAAATAATGAAGCAGATGTAATAATAGCTAAATTTCCACCAGCTAAGAAAAAAGGTGGATTAGGATTTGTAAAAGGATTAGCTAAAGAATCTGTTTTAGAAATGACAGGTAAAGAACTAGATGCAACTTTATCAGGACAAAGGTTATTCAAAAAAGAAGTACTAAAAAGATTTGATGAGATACCATTTGGTTATGGTGTTGAAGTTGGAATGACTATAGACATATTAAAATATGGATATACAATAAAAGAAGTATTAGTTAATATGACTCATAGTGAAACTGGAAGAGATTTAAAAGGTTTTATTCACCGAGGAAAGCAGTATTACCATATAAAGAAAGTTTTGAAACAAAAAAGAAAAGAATGGAGGTAGTATTATATGAATGAGTACATACTTTATTCCATTTTAATGTTTACAGGTATAATTGGAACATATGCCATAATACCTATGTTTAAGAATTTACTAATAAAAAGTAACGTTGTAAGGCCTAACTATAAAGGTGATAATATACCTGTCAGTATGGGTATAGTATTTTTACCAATGATAATTATAAATAGTACAATTTTATTATTTGCTACACATGAATATCATAACTTGTTATATTTATTTATGTATATATTTGGTATAATATCTATGTTTTTTGCAGGTATATTAGATGATATATTAGGAAATAGAGATGTAAGTGGACTTAAAGGCCATTTTAAAAGTTTGCTAAATGGTAGTTTAACAACAGGTGGATTTAAAGCATTATTTGGGGGATTTATAGGAATAGTTATATCTATAGGAGTATCTAAAAATATAACTGACATTATTATAAATACACTAATAATAGCTTTGTCTACAAATCTTATGAATTTATTAGACCTAAGACCAGGAAGAGCTATTAAAGTTTATATATTGATAATGGTAGGAATATTTATTACCTTAACTGGATATATAAAATTATTACCAATGTTAATTTTACCTAATGTATTAGCATACTTTAATTATGATTTAAAAGCTAAGGCAATGATGGGAGATACTGGATCTAATGTATTAGGAATATCAATAGGTATCTTATTTGTAATGGGATACTCATTACAAATAAGAATAGCATGGTTAGTATTTTTAGTATTTATACATATACTTACAGAAAAATACTCATTAACAAAGATAATAGAAAATAACAAAGTATTAAATTATATAGATAAGTTAGGTAGGTAACTAAATGATAAGCAAAAAAGTTGCAATAGTAGAATCTATAGTTGATAAAAGCAATGGATTAGATGATATAAGAGTAAATTTAAATGGAGATATACAAAAGGCTTATAATTACTCAAAAATAACAGGAGATATAAAAGTAGGTGATGAAGTTTTACTAAATACTACAGCTGTTGAACTTAGTTTAGGAACTGGAGGATATCACTTTGTAATTGCTAATTTAAACAATTTAGAATCTAATTTTACTGAAGGTGGTCATATAATGAAATTAAGATATACACCACTTCAAGTTAAACTTAACTCAGTAGAAGAACAAGACAGTATATATCATAATAAATTTAAAGAATTTTCAAGTTTAGACAATATGCCAGTTGTTGTAGGAACTCTTCATAGTATGTTGACTCCATTTGTAGCATCATATAAGAGAAATAATCCTAATAAAAAATTAGTATATATAATGACAGATGGTGCAGCACTTCCAATATATTTGAGTAAAAATGTATCAATATTAAAAGAAAAAGGTTTAATAGACAATACTATAACAATAGGAAATGCATTTGGAGGAGATTATGACTGTATAAATATATATACAGCATTAATAACAGCTAAAGAAATACTAAATGCAGATTCTGTATTTGTTAGTATGGGTCCTGGTATTGCTGGGACTGGAACTAAATATGGGTTTACAGGTATAGAACAAGGTCCAATTCTTGATGCTATAAAAAAACTTGGAGGTAATCCAATAGCTATACCAAGAATAAGTTTTGCAGATAAAAGAGAGAGGCATTATGGAATATCTCATCATAGTATTACAGTGCTAAAAGAAATTGTAAATGTATCTGTAAACATACCAATTACAGTATATGAAGATGAAAAAGATAATTATATAAAATTACAAGTAAAAAATAATGAATTAAATAAAAATCATAATGTAATATATATCAGAAACAATAATACTAAAGATGATTTAGAGTATTTTAACCTTAAAGTTAGAAGTATGGGAAGGAACTACGAACAAGATAAAGAATTTTTTGAATCTGCAAGCACAGCTGCATATTATTTAATGGAGGTTTGTGATGATAGGAGAAGAGAAAACTATTAGTAGTGATAGGATATATACAGGTAAAGTAATTAGTCTGAGGGTAGATACAGTAGAAATAGAAAAAAAAGGGTATCAAAAAAGAGAAATAGTAGAACATGGTGGAGCTGTAGCCATAGTTGCATTAACTGATGAAAATGAAGTAATTTTAATTAAGCAATTTAGAAAAGCTATAGAAGATATTATATGGGAAATACCAGCAGGAAAACTTGAAATTGGTGAAAATCCTAAAGAATGTGCTATAAGAGAACTTAAAGAAGAAACTGGTTATAGTGCAGATAATATAAAATTAATACATAAATTTTATTCGTCTCCAGGGTTTTCAAATCAGAAAGTTTATATTTATCTAGCAACAGGTCTTGTTGAAGGAGAAGCTAAACTTAATGATGGTGAAAATTTAGAATGTCATAAAATTCATTTAAATGAAGCTTATAAAATGATATTAAAAAATGAAATTGAAGATGCAAAAACATCAATAGGACTTTTAATTACAAAAGAATTAATATAAAAATGCATAACCTCCTCTTTTGTTACATACTATTTTGTAAGGAACAAGGGGGAGGTTATAAATTTGAGAAGAACAATTAGAAAAAATGAATTTAGAGAAATTAATAAAGAAATAATATTTGTTGGGGTTATATTTACAATGTTTATTATATTAGGATCATACTTAAACAAAATATGGCCAAGCTACCAACAAAGTATAATGGACAATCTTAACCTTATAATAGAATATTACAATTCCAGTTTTAGTATTAAAGACACAATAATATCCAATATGAAAAATGATATAACTTTTATGAGTTTTATATGTATATCATCATTACTTATAATAACATTTCCTATGATAATGATAATTTTTATGTTAAAAGGATTGTCTATAGGATATACTATAAACAGTATTATATTGGCAATGAAATTAAAAGGAATAAAAATGCTATTGATTATTTTATTAAGAAATATAATCATAATACCAGGTGCAATCATATTGACATTAATATCATTTAATTATATAAGAGAAGCCATTTATCAGTTGAAAAAAGGGAAAAGTGATAATATACTATTTTTAGGAAAAAGATATTTATTAAATTCTTTAATCATACTATCTGTAACAGTAGGTTTACAATTAATACTGAACTTTATAGGTATAAGCATTATTAGATTCATAGTTAGATAAAGGAGTTTAGTATGGAAATTATAGATGAATACATAGATTATATTAAAGACAAAAGAAGATTATCAGAAAATACTATATCATCTTATTATATAGATATAAAAAAATATATAGATTATTTACAAAATAATAAATTAATATTAAAAGAAATAGTGGAAAATGACATTATAGGGTATTTAATAGAGCTAGAAAAAGAGAATGTATCTATTTCAACTATATCTAGAATGATATCATCTATAAAATCATTTCATGATTATTTATTTTTAAATCAAATTAGTAAATCTAATCCAGCTAAAAATATAAAAAAACCGAAGATTCAAAAAAATGATTTAGATATATTAACTGAAAAAGAAGTAGAATCTTTATTAAATTTTAAAGAATTAAAAACTCCAAAACAAATAAGAAATAAGGCAATATTTGAAGTTTTATATGGGACTGGAATGAAAGTTTCAGAGTTGGTAGAAATGAATATAAATGATGTTGATTTAGAATTTGATTATATATATTGCAATTCAAATAAAAATCAAAGAGTTATACCACTTTCTGATATAACTAAACTATATTTAGAAAAATATATAAATGAAGCTAGAAAAGAGTTGATATTATATGGAGAAAGTGCACTTTTTGTAAGCTCTCTAGGGCAAAGGTTTACAAGGCAAGGTCTTTGGAAGCTTATAAAAAAGCATGCAAGCTCTGTTAATATAAATAAAAATATAAACCCAAATATGCTTAGGCATTCATTTGCTATTCATTTATTAAATGAAGGAGCCAATATAGCTGTAGTAAGCAAAATATTGGGCAATTCAAATTTATCAAGTTTACAATCATATTTAAATCATCTAGATAAAAATATGAGAAGAGAAATAAAAGAAAAGCACCCAAGAAGGTAACTATTAAAGGAGGACAACTTATATGAGTAGGGTAATATGGGTAATAACTGATAGCTTAGGAATAGGAGCACTTCCTGATTCAGAAAAATTTGGTGATATAAATGTTAATACGCTAGGAAATATAGTTAAAGAATACAAAGATATAAAAATTCCAAATTTAAGAAAATTAGGAATAGGAAATATAGATGAAGTAGACTTCTTAGATAGTATAGAAAACCCAATCGGTACATTTGGAAAATGTGGTGAATTATCTCAAGGAAAAGATACAACTACAGGACATTGGGAAATGACTGGTGTGTTAGTTGAAACACCATTTAAGACTTTTGAAAATGGGTTCCCTAAAGAAATAATAGATGAATTTGAAAAAAAATGTGGTAGAAAGGTTGTTGGTAATAAACCAGCATCGGGAACTGCAATACTAGATGAGTTTGGAGAACATCAGATGAAAACTGGAGATGTTATAGTGTATACATCAGCTGATAGTGTATTTCAAATAGCAGCACATGAAGAAATAATACCTCTTGATGAATTATACAAAATGTGTGAAATAGCAAGAGAGATAATGATGGGTGATAATGCTGTAGCTAGAATAATAGCCAGACCATATATCGGTACAGGAATTGGAAAATTTGAGAGAACTTCAAATAGGCGTGATTACTCTTTGAATCCTTTTGAGCCAACAGTACTTGATAATATAAAAGAAAGTGGATTAGATGTTATAGCAGTGGGAAAAATAGAAGATATATTTAATGGACAAGGAATAACTGAAGCTATACATACTAAAGATAATATGGATGGTGTAGATAAGACTATAAATTATATCAAAAAAGATAATAATGGATTAATATTTACTAACTTAGTTGATTTTGATTCTAAATTTGGGCATAGAAGAAATTGTGAAGGTTATAAAGAGGCTTTAGAAGAGTTTGATTCAAGATTACCTGAACTTATGAAAGTTATGAAAGATGATGATATACTTATAATAAATGCAGACCATGGAAATGATCCAACATACAAAGGTACAGATCACACTAGAGAATATGTACCTGTCCTTGTATACGGAAAAAATATAAAAGAAGGATTAAATTTAGGAATAAGAAATAGCTTTGCAGATATAGGTGCAACAGTTGCAGATATATTAAATGTTAAGATGCCTAAACATGGAATAAGTTTTAAAAATGAAATGACAAAATAATTGTGGAGGAATATACTTATGAAAAATATGTTTGATAAAATACAAGAAAGTGCAGATTTTATAAAATCTAAAGCTAATATATATCCTACAATAGGTCTAATATTAGGGTCAGGACTTGGAGTTTTAGGTGATGAAATAGAAGAAGCTATAAAAATAAATTATAATGAAATACCAAACTTCCCAGTTTCAACTGTAGAAGGACATGCAGGATGTTTAGTTATAGGAAAGCTTCAAGGTAAAAATGTAGTAGCTATGCAAGGAAGATTCCATTATTATGAAGGATACTCTCAACAAGAAATAACTTTCCCTGTAAGAGTTATGAAAGCATTAGGTGTTAAAACTATAATAGTAACTAATGCAGCGGGAGGAGCAAATATGGACTTTAAACCAGGAGATTTAATGGTTATAAAAGATCATATAAACTTAAGTGGAAGTAATCCTTTAATAGGATCAAATGATAATAGATTAGGGCCAAGATTCCCTGATATGTCTACTGCATATAATCCAAAATATGTAGACTTAGTAAAAGAATGTGCTAATGAAATAAATATAGATATACAAGAAGGGGTTTATGCATTCTTTAGTGGACCAACATATGAAACACCTTCTGAAGTTAAAATGGCTAGAATATTAGGAGCAGATGCTGTTGGTATGTCAACAGCTCCAGAAGTAATAGTTGCTTCTCATTCTAATATGGATGTTATAGGAATATCATGTATAACAAATATGGCTGCTGGTATCTTAGACCAACCTTTAGACCATGAAGAAGTTATAGAAACTACTCAAAAAGTGCAATCTGAATTTTTAAGTTTAGTAAAAATAGTTGTTAATAAAATATAATTAAAATAATTTAATAATAAGCCTAATATTAATTTTATTAGTATTAGGCTTATTAAAGTTTAAATATAAAACTATTAAGGAGATTTATTATGAGAATATATGATATAATCGCAAAAAAAAGAGATAATCATGAATTAACTAAAGAAGAGATAGAATTTTTTGTGGATAAATATTCAAAGGGAGAAATACCTGACTACCAAGCGTCAGCATTATTAATGGCAATATATCTAAATAAAATGAATAAGCAAGAAACAGTGTACTTAACAGAGGCTATGATGAACTCAGGAGATGTGATTGATTTATCTCAAATAGGGGGGATAAAAGTAGATAAACATAGTACTGGAGGAGTAGGAGATAAAACTACTATAGCATTGGCTCCACTTGTTGCAGCATGTGGTGCTCCAGTTGCTAAAATGTCAGGTAGAGGATTAGGTCATACTGGGGGAACATTAGACAAATTAGAATCTATACCAGGCTTTTCTATTGAAATGGATTCTTATAAATTTATAGAATCTGTAAACGAACATAAAATAGCAGTGTGTGGTCAAACAGCATCTATAGCAGTGGCAGATAAAAAAATGTATGCATTAAGAGATGTTACAGCAACGGTTGATAATATATCTTTAATAGCTGCAAGTATAATGTGTAAGAAATTAGCTTCTGGTGCAAATGCAATATTACTTGATGTAAAAACAGGTGATGGAGCATTTATGAAGACTTTAGATGACTCCTTTGAATTAGCAAAGGCTATGGTAGATATTGGTTGTGGTATGGAAAGAGAAACAATAGGTATAATAACTGATATGGACGAACCACTAGGGTTTGCTGTTGGAAATTCATTAGAAGTTATAGAAGCGATAGAAACATTAAAAGGTAATGGACCAAAAGATTTTGTCTTATTATGTGAAACTTTAGGTGCATACATGTTACTTCTATCAAAAGTTGCAGATAATTTTGAAGAGGGGGTACAAAAAATAAGAGATGCTATAAGCTCTGGTTCTGCCCTTGATAAATTAAGAGTATTTATAGAAAATCAAGGTGGAGATAAAAGAGTAGTAGATGATTACTCATTACTTCCACAAGCTAATAATATAGTTGAAGTTAAATCTCCTAAAAATGGATATATAAGCAAAATAGAAGCAGAAGAAGTTGGTATGTCTGCTATGATTTTAGGAGCAGGAAGAGAAACTAAAGAAGACACTCTTGACATGGCAGTGGGTATAGTTTTAGAAAAGAAAGTTGGAGAATATGTAAATAAAGGTGATATATTAGCCTATATCCATTATAATAAAGAAGATAAATTTGAATCTGCTATAGAAAGATTTATAAATTCATATGAAATAGTAGAAGAAAAAGTAGAGCCTAGAAAATTAATTTATGGTGTAGTTACAAAAGATAAAATAAAAAAATTCTAAAAAAGTGATTATAAAAAGCTTAACGTGTAAAAAATAACGTTAAGCTTTTTTATTTTATAAATATAACAAATTTTCATACTATAAGATTAATATAGTTTTATTAACTTAGATTAAGAAATTGTTCGACAAATTTATTGAAAATTTTTATGCTTAGATTTATAATATAAAGGATATAAATTATATAAGGAGTAGATAACTCTATGGACTTTAAGAATAATAAATTAAAAGTAACAGTATTAACATTTATATTACTTTTAGTATTAGTTGGAATATTTGTATTTATACAAATAGGACCAGTTAATAAAAATAATAAAAAGGATGTAGTAATAGATATACCATCTGGTTCGAGTGTAAATACTATATCAGATATTTTATATGAAAATAAATTAATAAAAAATAAGACATTATTTAAAGTTGTGGTTAAGATAAGTGATAAAGCGCCACAAATAAAGGCTGGAAAATATTTACTTAATCAGACTTATACAAATAATGATATAGTAAATTTATTGGCGTCTGGAAAAATCTATAATGATGGAATAAAGGTAACTATACCTGAAGGATCTACATCAAAAGAAATAATTTCTATATTAGTAAATAAAAAACTAGGTAATAAAGAAACCTATGAAAATTTAATAAATAATCCTAAAGAATT
>CALESE010000168.1 GCA_937907205.1 uncultured Romboutsia sp.
ACATAAATATAAAGTGTTGCACTTGTATTGACAATCTATCATATAAAAAGAACTAGCATTTGCTAGTTCTTTAATTATTCTATTCCTTTTAATTTGTATCCTAAATCTTCTATTAGTTCTTTTAACTTTTCTAAATTTACATTTTCATCCATATCTACTATAGCACATTTTTCATCCAATTTAACTTCTATAACTTTTATACCTTCAATATCTTCTGTTAGAGCCGTTGTAAGATGATTTACACAGTGCCCACAACTCATACCATCTACTAATAATTTTCTTATCATTTTATATCCTCCTTCATATATTAATATATATTTTTATTATTAATTTTATCTATTTAAATTATAAAAATAGGTTATTTAATCCATATTTTTTATATTTAAATTAATTATTCCTTCATAAACATCAAAATCATTAGGAAGTATTTTTCCCTCTAATCTATTATTAGTTACTATATAGTCGTCTCTAATAACTAAACTCATAAATAATACATTATTATTAACATAGTTTTGTAATGATTTATATATCTCTTTTGTTTGTGACTGTGATGTAGAATTAATTAATGATGTTATATACCCTTCTAATTTTTCATCAGTATACCCACTAGCCTTTATTATACTAGTAGCATCTGGTATATTAGATAATTCCCAACCAACTATTGCAACATCATATTCTTTATTATCAATAGCTTTATTAAGTTCTTCTCCCTCTAGCTCAACTACTGTAGATTTAATCCCTATTGACTTTAGATCTTCCTTTATAAGATGTGCTGTTTTTACTCTTTCATTATTAGTTTTGCTAACTACAATTTTCAAGTCTAATGATTTAAATAGTTCTTTTAATATTTCATTTTTTTCTTTTTCTTTCTTATTTTCTTTAGTTTTATTTTCATTATTTTTGTTCTGTTCACTATTTATATCATTTATATTTTCCACATTTATTTTAGTTAAATACTCTTTAGCCTTATCTTTATTATATTCTAATTGTTTAACATCTTTATTATAATATTTTGACTTTGAATTAAGAGGGAAATTTATAAGTTTAGCATCTCCTATGTACCCTTCTTCTAATATCCTAGTTTTATTTATTGCATGTGCTATGGCTTTTCTAAAATTAATATCTTTAAATATTATATTATTATAGTTAAATAATATTGATTCATAATCCCTTCCCTCATATTTAGTCAAATTAAACTGTTTTTCATGATTAAATTTACTTAAATCGCTTAATGCTATATTATTTATATCACTATCTAGTGCCATAACCATAGAAACTTGAGCTTCTTCATCAGGTACTATTCCGACTTTGATATCTTTTGAGTAATCTGGCAATTCTTTATAGTAATTTTTATTTACACTCAAAATCATGCCTTCTCTTGCACCATATTTTTCTATTTTATAAGCTCCACTACCTATTAAATTATATTTATCTTGACTTATATCATTTTTATTTAATTTTCCAAGTATATCCTTTGACACTATTGGAAATATTAATGTGTCAATTGAAAAAGCATATCTATCTTTAAATTTTATAATAAATTCTTTATCACTTTTAACATATATAGATGATATATTTGATACTAAAACATTATATGGACTATCTAAATTACTTTTAATTAAATCTACTGTATACTTTACATCATAAGATGTTACAGGTTTATCATTATGCCACTTTGCATCATTTAATTGTATATCTATACTCATTCCATCTTGAGATATACCATACTCTTTTACCAATTGTAGTATAACATTATAGTTTTCATCTATTGTAAATAAACCATCATAAATTAAGCTTAATATATATCCTACTGATTTATCTTTATTTGTTATAGGATTTATAGTTTCTGGTTTAACCATTGTTAAATTTATATAACTTGAATTTATAGTGCTTTTCTCTATATCTTTAGTAGGTATGTTTTCTTCTTTCGGGCTACAACCACTGATTCCTAATCCAATCATTGTAATTATAACAAGTAGCTTTAATTTTTTCATTAGTCTCTTCCTTTCTTGTTATATATATCATTATATTTTTTATAGTTTTTACTAACTTTTCTAACATAATCTGATGTTTCCTCGAAAGGTATATTATGAAGTATTTGACCATCATTGCTATACTCATTATTATTTAGCCATTTTCTAACATTTCCAGAACCACCATTATAAGCTGCTACTACTAAATCTATACTTCCAAACTCTTTATATAGTTTATTCAAATACCAACAACCAATCATTATATTAGTTTCCGGATCAAAAATATCTATATTTTCCATATCCAATTCTTCTATTGCCCAATCCCTTGTTATATCACTTATTTGCATTAGACCTTTTGCACCTTTATAAGATTGTGCTTTGGGTCTAAATTTACTTTCTGCTTTTATAACACTATAAACTAAATTATCATCCAAATTATATTCATTTGAATATTTCTCTACATATTGTGAATATTTTTTAGGATATAAAAACTTATTGATAGTATCCTTTTCAACAATTATAGCAACAATTAAGATTATTAAAATAGATAAAATTAACACTATCTTTTTCTTAATCACACCAATTCTCCTTAATATAATTTATTAATTTATTTGCTTCATTTTGAAGCTCAGTTATACTACTTGAATTATCTATTATATAATCTGCATATTTTATTTTATCTTCTTGTTTCATCTGTGAATTAATTTTCTTAATTGCTTCATCCATGCTACATCTATCTCTATTTATTATTCTTGATATCTGTTGACCTTTTTCACAAGTTATAACTATTAACTTGTCTACTAAATCTAAAAATTTACCTTCTATTAGCAATGCCCCATCAATTACAACAATCTCTTTACTACTAAGTTTGTTTATATCTTCTTTTATCTTTTCCTTTATCCTAGGATGAGTCAAACTATTTAATTTTTTAAGTTGTTTATCATCATTAAAAACTATACTACCTAAAGTTTTTCTATTTAAAGTACCATCATTATTTTTTATACTATCTCCAAATGTATTAAATACTACCTGCAATAAACTTTTATCTTCAAATATGTGACGAGATATGATATCTGCATCTATTACATCTATATTATTGTCTTTAAATATATTAGAAAGGCTGCTTTTTCCACAGCCTATATTTCCAGTAAGCCCTAATACTAACATATTTTCACCTACTTAGTTTCATACCAAGATTTACCTACATTTAAATCTACATCTAATTTAACATCCATTGAAACTGCATTTTCCATTTCTTCTTTAACTATCTTATTTACTAAATCTAATTCGTCTTCAACTGCTTCTACTATAAGTTCATCATGAACTTGTAGTAGAAGTTTTGATTTCATATTTTTTTCTTCTAGTTTTTTGTATACATTTACCATAGCAATTTTTATTATATCAGCTGCGCTACCTTGTATAGGTGCATTCATAGCAGCTCTTTTACCTGCATTTCTTAACATAAAATTGCTAGATTTTAATTCAGGTATGTATCTTCTTCTATTAAACATTGTAGTCACATATCCATCAACAGATGCTTGTTCAACAGTTTTATCCATAAATTCTTTTATTTTACTATATTTATTAAAATAATTTTCTATATATTCTTTAGCTTCTTTAAGTGGTATATGAAGCTCTTCTGATAAACCAAAATCACTTTTTCCATATACTATTCCAAAGTTTACAGCTTTAGCTGCACTTCTTAGTTCTGGTGTAACTTCCAATGGTGTAACATTAAATACTTGTGTAGCTGTTTTATTATGTATATCTTCATTATTTATAAATGCATCTATCATAGTTTTATCTTGACTCATTTGAGCAAGAACTCTAAGTTCTACTTGTGAGTAATCAGCATCAACTAAATCACAATTATTATCTGCTATAAATACCTTTCTTATATTCCTTCCCATTTCAAGCTTCACTGGTATATTTTGAAGATTTGGCTCAGTAGATGAAATTCTTCCTGTTGTAGTTATCGTTTGATTAAATGAAGAATGTATTCTTCCACTAAGAGGATTTATTATACTTAATAATCCTTCTACATATGTTGAGTTAAGTTTAACTATTTGTCTATATTCACTTATCTTATCTATTATAGGATGTTTATCTCTTAATTTATCTAGTACCTCCGCATTAGTCGAATATCCAGTTTTAGTTTTTTTGATAACAGGAAGCTCTAACTTTTCAAATAATATAACACCTAATTGTTTTGGAGAATTTATATTAAATTTTTCTCCTACCATTTCAAATATTTCTTCTTCTAACCTAGTTATTATTTCTTTAAATTCAGTACCAAGTTCACATAATTTTTCCCTATCTACTTTTATCCCTTCATACTCCATAAATCCTAGTACTTCAACAAGAGGCATTTCAACGTGGTAAAATAAACCATCCATTTCCATTTCATTTAAGCTTCTTTCCATATGAGGCATTACTCCTTTAACGGTAATTATTATACTCGATATGTACTCACTTAACTCTTCAAAATCTAATTCCTCATACTTTTTAGCTTTTGCACCTTTGCCTAATAAAACTTCGCTAGATTTTATTTTTGAAGTTAAATACTTCATAGCTATAGCACTACATTCATATGAAGTTGAAGATGTTGAATCTATTAAATATTCTGCAATAGTTATATCAAAGTTCATATTTTCTAATTTTATATCATACGGTCTAAAAGCTATATAATCATCTTTTAAATTATATCCAAACTTTTTAATTTCGTTGTTAGAAAACACATCTTGTAACTTATATATCTCATTTTCATCTAAATAATATATATTTTTTCCATCTAAACTAAGGAAAACATACATTATATTTTTCTCTAAAATATTTCCTTCTCTCTTAACTACTTTTAATATTAATTCTTTATTTTCATTAACATTACCAATAAATTCATCAATATTATCTAATTTTCTTATATTTATTTCTAATTTAACTTCTTCCTGCTGAATGCCTCCATCTAAATCTACTAACCTAGACATTAGACTTGTAAATCCTAAGTTCCTAAATTCTTCAATTACAGCATCTTTATCGTACTCACCATATTTTAAATCTTCTAATTTAAACTCTATAGGAACATCCCTAATTATAGTAGCTATTCTTTTACTCATTATAGCCAATTCTTTATTCTCTTCTATTTTCTTTTTTATGCTTCCTTTTAAATTATCTATATTATCAATTATTCCTTCTATACTAGAAAATTCTTTTATCAGTTTTATACCTGTCTTTTCTCCTATACCTGGAACACCTGGTATATTATCTGATTTATCTCCCATAAGTCCTTTTAAATCTATAAATTGAGTAGGAGTCATTTCATATTTTTCAACTACTGATTTATAATTATATTCTTCTACATCAGCAACACCTTTTTTAGTTATAAGTGTTGTTGTATTATTTGATGCAAGTTGTATAGCATCCTTATCTCCAGTAACTATAAATACCTTAAATCCATCTTCTTCAGCAACCTTGGACACTGTACCAATTATATCATCCGCTTCGTATCCATCAATTTCTAATCTATTTATATTAAACTTATCTAATAGATCTTTTAATGGTTCAAATTGAACTCTTAAATCATCTGGCATTTTCTTTCTTCCTGCTTTATATTCTTCAAACTCTAAATGCCTAAATGTAGGGGCTTTTCTATCAAATGCTACACTTATATGTGTTGGTTTATATATATCTATTATTTTAAATAGCATTGTAGTAAAACCATAAATTGCATTTGTTTTTAATCCTTCTTTATTATTCATTTCAGGTAGAGCATAAAATGCTCTGTTTATTATTGAATTTCCATCTATTATAATTAATCTTTTATCCAAGTCCATCCTCCTATTGTATTTCCTATTTTATACCTGCTATTATGTACAATTTCTCTATTATTTAATATTACCACATTATTAAAAGGATATTAAGAATAATTCTTGTTGCAAACAATTTATTTAATTGCTATAATTTAAATATAACCTAATATTTGCCGGATTGGTGGAATGGCAGACGCGACGGACTCAAAATCCGTTGGTAGAAATACCGTGTGGGTTCAAGTCCCACATCCGGCACCATATTTAAATATTTATAAGCAAATCTATTGAAAATTAAAAGAACCATATTATTAAATATAGTTCTTTTTTTATCAAGCTTCTTCTAAAAACATACAATCATCACTATTAGACACACTATCCCATATATTGTATAAATTATCATATAAATATTTATAAGAATACGTCTTATATAGCTTAGAATATGCTAGTGCTATACTAAATTGATATGTTCTATATGTATTATTTGGTTTAATATGTTTATTAACTCTATCTTTATCATAATAAACATATTCTTTTCTTAATGACCTCTTTAACTCCTTTAATACTTTCATAGCATATTTATAGTCTTTATTTGATATATGTAACAAACCATCATTTGACTTTTCAATATAATAATTAATATTTTCTATTATATCATGTTTAGATATTATTGTTTTATCAAACCTTAACACTCTATCCTTTATCATATAAATTTCACCTCATTATAAATTTATAAAAATAACCTCTTAAACTTTTATAGTTTAAAAGGTTACCCTTATTATATAAAATAGCTATATATTTACTTAGAAATTAAAGCATTTTCATATCTATCTGCAATCTCACAAGCTTCTTCATAACTATCACAAGATCCACTTTCTATTAACACTTGTATAAACTGCTCTCTATCATAATTTTCTTTTTCCATAACTATACCTCCTAAAAATATTATATATAAAATATACCATTTTTTTACTTATCTTGTACTAAAAATTCTAAATAATATGCTATTTTTTTATTAAATATAATTTAAGTTTTATTATATTATATTTTACATTTTAGTGTTATTTTTATAATTTCAGGTCTACAATTTATTCTAGATAATATCTTGCTTCCTCCTAAACCTTTACTTAAAATCATATCTGAGTTATTTATAGTATATTTACCTAAATCATATTCTGGAAAAAACTCACGATTTGGAGAAAGTAATCCACCTAACTTTGGTATCCTAACTATACCTCCATGCACATGACCTGCCATTACTAAATCAGCTCCCCATTTTGAATATTCCTCAAAGAAAAATGGATTATGAGCAAGTAATATATTGTATTCTAAGTTGTTTATATTGCCTAAAGTTTCATCCATATAATATTTATCTATATATCTTTTTTCATGTTTACTTAGCATATATGTATAACATTCAAAAGGCACTGTAAATCCATATAAATTTATATAGCTATCTTTTATTTTTAATCGTACATATTTATTGTCTAAAATTTTAGCTTTTGTATTGGATACTTTCTTTAAATATTCTTCATATATATCCTTATACTTTTTAATAGATGCTTTTTGTTCATGATTTCCTATTATATAATATACATCATACTTTTTCGATATATCATTAACAAAATTTAAAGAAATATCGAAATTATTGCTACTTCCTTCTATTAAATCCCCCGTTATAACCACTATATTAGGACTTAATTCATCTATAACCTTTATTAAATTTTTATTATTTTTTCCAAAACTTTTATTGTGTAAATCACTTATTTGAACTATTTTAAAATCACTAAATTCTTTAGGTATTTTTAAATTTTCTACTATATATTCAGCCTTTTCTATTGTATTATTTTCATATTTATATAATAAATATGCCCCTAAAGCTAATGCTGTACCTAATATAACTTCTCCTAACATTTTACTCCTCATTTCAATATAATAAATTATATTATATATTATAACAAATATAAAAGGAGAGATAAAATCTCTCCTTTTATATTAATCATCTTTTTTAACCTTATGATATAATTTTTCATTTTTAGTTTTGTTAGTTCCAGAATCTCTAGCACCTATTTTTTCTCCATGTGCTATTCCTATCTCTCTATAAAACTTTCATCCAAATTTAAGTTTTCCAAAATGAACAATTAATATTCTAACTATTTCTTATGAAGTCTACTATATACTCCATTTTTATTAATTAACTCAATATGAGTTCCTCTTTCAGCAATTCCTTTATCATTAATAACGATTATTTCATCTGCATTTTTTATAGTTGATAATCTATGCGCTACAACTAAGTTTGTTCTATCTTTACTTAATTCTTCTAATGATGCTTGTATTTCTCTTTCTGTAACATTATCAAGTGCGGATGTTGCTTCATCTAAGATTATTATTGGAGGATTTTTTAAGAATATTCTAGATATAGATATTCTTTGTTTTTGCCCACCAGATAATTTTACTCCTCTTTCTCCTATATAAGTATTATAACCATCTGGTAATGTTTGTATAAAATCATGTATTCTTGCTTTTTTAGCAGCCTCTATCATTTCCTCTTCACTAGCATCAGGATTTCCGCAAAGTATATTATCTTTTATTGTACCTGTAAATAAAAATACATCTTGTTGTACTATACCTATATTTTTTCTCAATGATTTTAGGCTAATATCTTTTACACTTTTTCCATCTATTTTTATATCACCATGTTCAAAGTCATAAAATCTTGGTATTAAATTACATAATGTAGTTTTTCCTCCACCTGATGGTCCAACTAAAGCAACTGTTTTACCTGCCTCTATTGATAAACTTAAGTTATCTAGGACTTTTGTATTATCTTCATATGTAAAACTTACATTTTCAATGTCTATATTACCTTTTACATTATTTAATTGTATAGGATTTTTAACTTCTTTTTCAGTATCTTGGTTTATTATTTCTAAAAATCTTTCAAATCCAGTCATACCACTTTGATATTGTTCTGTAAAGTTAATAAGCTTTTTAATAGGTTGAATAAACATCTTTACATATAGTATGTACGCTGCAAAATCTCCTATGCTTATCTTACCTAAATAAGTAAAGTATCCTCCTACTACTAATGCAATAAGTTCTAATATATCCATAAATAAATTCATTCCAGAAAAGTACTCTGCCATAACTTTATATGCATCTTCTCTAGCCTTTTTAAATATATTATTACTTTTTCTAAACTTATTTAATTCTTCTTTTTCAATTCCAAAAGACTTTGTTACCTTCATACCTGCTATACTATTTTCTAATGTTGCATTTACATCACCAGTCTTTACTCTAGTTTCCATAAATGCTTTATTCATTTTTTTTCTTTGAGATATAGAAAACCAAATTACAAATGGTAATATTGAGAATATCATTAATGTAAGAGGTATATTTATACCTAATAATATAAAGAATGATCCTGCTAACATTACTATTGATATAAATAAATCCTCTGGTCCATGGTGAGCAAGTTCTGATACTTCCATTAAATCATTTACTATTCTAGACATAGTAACACCAGTCTTATTATTATCAAAATAAGAATTAGGTAACTTTTGTAAATGAGTAAATACATAATTTCTCATATCTCCCTGCATTCTAACTCCTACAACATGACCCCAGTATTGCATAAAGTAATTAAGCCCAGCTTTCAGTATAAATATTAAAATTAATACTATTGCAAAAATTGTTAACATTCTTAAATCTTTATTTGGTATAACTTCATCCATTATATTTCTTGTTATCATTGGATAAATCAAATCACATAATGCAAATAAAAATGCTGCTAATAAGTCCAATATAAATAATTTTTTATATGGTTTATAATATTTTATAAATTCTTTTAACAATTAAATTCCTCCTTTTATATAATAATTTTTAGTATATAATAGTTAAATTTATAATAATATTATATAAATTATAATAATTAAAAAGTACGGTAAATACCGTACTTTTTAATTATACCCAATAGTACTATTTATTAACTGCTTTCATAGCATCATCTATCATTGTATTTAAAGAGTTTAATCCTCCATCATTAACATACCAAGTTGGTCCATCTAAATATACTATTTTATTATTTTTATAAGCATCTGTAGATTTAACTATATCATTATTTAAAACTGCTTTAGCTGTTTCAGAACCACCAATAGCTACACCTCTATCTAAAACAAACATAACTTCTGGATTTTGTTTTGCTAAATATTCAAAAGTAACATTTTGACCATGAGATGAATCTTCTATATTTTGATCTTTACTCTTAAATCCAAATGCTTGATATAATATACCAAATCTTGATTCTTCTCCGTATACACTTAAGTTACCTTCATTAACCATTACTGTTAAAGCTTCTGTACCCTTTTCAGTAACTACTTTGTTTAATTCTTCTATTTTCTTTTCAACCTTAGCAAATTCCTCATTAGCTTTTTCTTCTATACCAAATATTTTTGCAACTGTATCTATATTTTTTTTAGCTGACCCTAAATAATCTTTATTATCTTTGCTTACACTTATTGTAGGTGCTATTTCAGATAATTGATCATAGAAATCTGCTTGTCTCCCACCTATTATTATTAAATCTGGGTTTTGTGACTTTATCGCTTCTAAATCTGGTTCTTTTAATCCTCCTAAATCAGCATATTTTTCATCTTCATATTTTTTCAACGATTCTGGTAAACTTGCTTTTGGAAGTCCTACTACATTTTCAATACCTAAAGCATCCATTGTATCAAGTATTGAATAATCAAATACTACTACTTTCTTAGGATTAGTTGCAACTTCTGTTTCCCCTAAGCTATGCACTATTTTCATACTTGACTCAGCTTCTAATGCTGTATTTTGTTTTTCATCTTTCTTTCCACCTAATGCAAATGCTCCTACTAATCCTATAATTGCTACTCCTGCTATAATTGCTGCTTTTTTATTCATATCAATCTCTCCTTTATTTATTAATATTTAAAATCATTATCAATTAAATTTTTTAATAAAGGATTACCAAAGGTAATCTCTTATTATTAGAAATAAACACATATTCTATTTCCATTTATATTTTTTATATCAAAATTCATTTCATATATTTCTTCTAATACATCTTTTTTAACTATTTCTTCAGTAGTTCCAACTTTTTCAATTTTACCATTTTTAAGTGCTACTATATTGTCTGAATAACATGAAGCAAAATTTATATCATGCATTACTAGTACTATGGTTTTTCCTAATTCATCGCAAAGATTTCTAAGCACTCTCATCATTTGAACCGAGTGGCTCATATCTAAGTTATTTAAAGGTTCATCTAGCAATATGTATTCTGTATTTTGAGCTATTACCATTGCTATATATGCCCTTTGTCTTTGACCCCCACTTAGTTCATCTAAATACTTATCTTGTATGTCTGAAAGTTTCATATATTCTATTGCTTCATCAATATACGTTTCATCTTCTTTAGTTAAATTGCCTTCACTATATGGAAATCTACCAAAACTAACTAATTCTCTTATTGTAAGCTTTAAAGTTATATTATTTGATTGTTTAAGTATTGCTATCTTTTTAGCTAATTCTTTACTATCATAACCATTTAGACTTTTACCTTCGATTAATACTTCTCCACCATCTCCAGATATAAGTCTTGTTACTATAGATAATACAGTACTCTTACCTGCTCCATTTGGACCTATAAAAGATGTTATTTTTCCTTTTTCTATATTAAAGGAAACATCATTTACTACATTTTTATTTTTATATTTTTTAAATATATTTTTTATTTCTATCATTTACTTGCTCTCCTTTAATAATAGTTGTATAAAGTATATCCCACCTATAAAGTTTATAATTACACTTAATGTAGTATTAAACTTGAATATATGTTGTACGAAAAACTGTCCTCCAACTAATGTAATCATACTAATTAATGTTGCTCCTAATATCAGATACTTGTGCTTATATGTTTTAAGACCTTCTCTTGCTATATTTGCAACTATTAATCCTAAGAATGTCATAGGTCCAACAAGCGCAGTTGATATAGATACTAATATAGATATTACTATTATCATCTTTTTTACTAACTTGTCATAATCAACACCAAGATTTATTGCTTGTTCCCTTCCCAAAGATAGTACATCTAAATATTTTATATCATCATATATAAATGGAATAATAGCAATAATCATTATCGATGCAATAATAAGAATATCTGTGTTAATATTATTTAAACTAGCCATCATTTTTGTTTGTAATGCTAAGAATTCATTAGGATCTATCATAACTTGAACAAAAGATGATCCACTTTTAAATAATGTCCCAAATATCATTCCTACCAATAATAAGAAGAATATATCATTTTTTCCTTTTTCAAATAGTACTTTATATAATAATATAGATGCTATAACCATTACAAAAACATTTAATACAAAATTATAGTTTTTATTAATTATAAATGTACTCGTAGATCCAAATAAAAACACTATTACAGTTTGAACTAATACATATAATGAATCTAATCCTAATACACTTGGTGTAAGTATTTGATTATTAGTAATAGTTTGAAATACTACTGTAGTAAATGCTATACATCCACCACCTAAAGCTATAGCTATTACCTTTGGTATTCTTTTAGATAATGCATATTCTACGTGATTCATATCTATTCCATAACTTAAAAATAAAGCAATAAATATTAAGAGTAAAAATCCCATAATGTATATTTTTTTATTTATACTAAGCTTCATTTGCATTCCTCCTTAATATTAGATAAAGGAATGTTATACTTCCTATTACTCCAACTGTAAGACCTATTGATATTTCATATGGATAAATTATAACTCTTCCAAATATATCACATACTAATACAAATATTGCTCCAAATAAACCTGTATGCCATATACTCTCTCTTATATTATCCCCCATATATAAAGATACAATATTAGGAACTATAAGACCTATATAAGGTATATTACCTGCTGTTACTACTACACATACTGTTACTAATGACACTATAATAAGTCCTAAATTTACTACTTTCTTATAATTAAGTCCTAAGTTTGTAGCAAAGTCTTCTCCCATACCTGCTACTGTAAATCTATTAGCATATACATATGCTAATATTATCATTGGTATTGTTATGTAAAGTATTTCATAGTTTCCTTTAAGTATCATAGAAAAGTCACCTTGCATCCATGCAGTTACATTTTGACTCATATCATATTTATAAGCTATAAAATCTGTCATAGCTCCTATTATATTTCCAAACATTATACCTACTAATGGTACAAATATAACATTTTTAAATTGTAACTTTCCTATTATTTTCATGAACATAAATGTACCTATTAATGAAAATATAAACGCTATTACCGTTTTTGCAAATATTGATGCTCCTGGTATAGTTAACATACATATCACTATACCTAACTGTGCTGAATCTATTGTTGCTCCTGTTGTTGGAGATACAAATTTATTTTTACTAATTTGCTGCATTATAAGCCCTGCTATACTCATTCCCATACCTGCAACTAGTATACTTATTAGTCTAGGTACTCTACTTATAAGAAATACCATAAGCTTATCTTTATTATCATTTAACAAATCAATTATATTTATATCATCAACACCTATAAATAATGAAATTATTGATAATATCATTAATAATATTATTAGGTATCTCTTTTTCATTTTATCCTCCCACAATTTTAAATTTTGATTAATTACGCGATTGAAATTCATTATCAAATATATTTTAAATTATATCAATAATAATTATCACTGTCAATATAAATTAAAAATCATTTTACTATAGTAACTATATACCCATACTTTTAATGAAATAACATATTAACAATAAAAGACTATAACGCATGTTATAGTCTTTTATTGTTCTATTAAATTATTGTTTATAAATTTGATAATATCCATATTATTTAATATATTAATTGATTTTATTATATTGTTTTCTAAATAAATAACCAACCCATCTTTTAAATTGTTATGCTTATCTTTTAGTAAATATACTTTAATGCCTTTTGTTCTATCTTTGATAGATATATCAAAATTTGGTTGATTGTTTCCAACTAAGTTTGATATTTCATCTTCATTTTTATCCATATAATTAGACAATGTTTCTTTTTTTATTTCTTCTAAAGATAAATTTGAATCAGGACTATATTTATTTATTATTAAATCTTTATTTTCATATACAGCTTCTGTTTCTATATCAGATTCAGATAATTTATATGTCTGAACATTTATAACCTTATTATTATATAATTCTACGTATAGTGCACTTTTATCTATTTCGTTATTGTTTTCATCTTTAGGATAAACTAATACTACATTACTATTCTTTTCTAGTTCATCTATTTTTTCTATATTCATATTTTTAATATTATTAGAATCTATATAGTAAGTTGTATAATATGGCATACCCATATTTTTTAGAACATATTCGTAATCTTTATACATTATCTCACTGACATCATTTTGAACTTTAGTAATTGTTCTTTGCTTTGTTATGTCATCAGCTACCATACTTTTACTTTTCATACTTTTATAACTACATCCTGTAATTATCATACTTACTAAAACTACACTAGTTATAATAATTTTTGATTTCATTAATCTATACTCCTTTCATAGATTTTTTATATCATCTTTAATTATCATTCTAAATCTAATATTTTTACTAATTATATACTATTTTATTTATTTTATTAAGGTTTACTTACATTCTGTAATGTTTTTGTAACAAGATATATTATTATAAATTTTGATTATATCAAATTATTTATAATTAATCAAAAATATATTATGATATAATATATAAAGGAGGATTTCTTATGGATTTTAAACAACTTGAAGTATTTGTTGCTGTGTGTAAATATCAAAGTTTCTCAAAAGCTGCACGTGAATTATTTTTAACCCAACCAACAGTCAGTTCTCATATTCAAAATTTAGAAAAAGAGTTAGACACAGTTTTAATAAATAGAAATAATAAGAATATTACTTTAACTAAATCCGGTGAAATTCTTTACTCACACGCTATTAAAATTTTAGGCTATGTTAGCTAACTTTGTGATTAATTATATCTAAAATAGGCTATAATATAG
>CALESE010000169.1 GCA_937907205.1 uncultured Romboutsia sp.
AAAAGAAATGATTTTATATAATATGAAAGATATCACGATTGTAAAAACTTTATACATTTAATTAATTCTGAAGATGGATCTTTTCTATAGTCCATTTCCCAAACATAATAAACTTTATATCCAAATTTTTCTGCTATTCTTTTCTTCTCTTCATCTTTTTTCCATATTTCTTTGGCAGTCATCTTAGTTGTTTTATTTATATAATCTTCTTTGTATTTTCTAGGATTACAATGCCAATAGTCACCATTAAATTCTATTATCTTATTGTTATAACAAAAATCATAGGCATATCCATATTTTGTTTCTTTGTCATATATGAATTTTTCTTTAATAGGATTTTCTATATTAAGTAAATTAGATATATCATCAAATAGTTTATTTGCTACTTGTGATTGTGTTCCTCTAGAGTCACCGTCAATCAAAAAAGATTTTCTTAACTTAGCTTTCCATTTATTTTGTCTTTCATTATATTTTTCTATACCTTCCTTTTCTCCATATTTTTTAATACATTTTTCTAATGTAAATGTGAGTTGTCTATCATGTAATGCTTTCTTTGCATCATCTTCTGACATTCCTTGATTTAAGTAATATTCAATATTTGTTGATTTTATTGCATTTCTCATACTTTCACTCATCTCGTCATGTTTTGCTCTCCACATACTTTCTTGTTCTTCTTTTGAAAGATTTGGATAATGTTTTTGATAAAATTCTATACACATTGGAGAGCATTCCTTTGTTTTTTGTAATGATACTCTAGATCTGTGCATTGGATTATTAGCACCATGATTATCTGATTTTATTTTTCTTTTCTTTCTTTCTTTAAATGCTATTTCTTTACATTCTTCTAAAGTTTTTTCTGGATATTTTGTTTTCCAGTAAGAAGGAATACAAGGATTTATAGAATCTCTATATTGCTGTAGTTTTTCTTTACATTCATTTTCTGATAAATTAGGAAATTTATTAATATAATATTGTAAATAATTTGGATTTTTAATTTTTTTCTTTTCTATATATTCTTTTCTTAATTTATTACATTCTTCTTTAGAAAGTTCTGGGTGTTTTATAATCCAATATTCTATAGAGTTGTTGTTACATGATTTTCTGAAGTTTTTCGCCGCATTTTCACATTGTTCTACTGTCCATAATGGAAAATTCTTTTTATAATATTCAGGGTATTTTTTACTTTCTTCTTTTGATTTTCTTGCCATGATATCATTTTATATAGATTATATTTTAATTTCCAAATAAATGAATTATCGAACAGATTTTGTAATTCATAAATTGGAAGATTTTCAACAATATAATTATTGTTTTTATCTATATAAAAATAATATTTTTCTAAGATGTTGTCAATAAGGGAATGATTATTTTTTAAGTAGTTGTCTATTAATAACTTAGAAAAAATAAAATTAGATTTAGTTGTAAAAAAATTTGTCTTTCCACTTTGTCGACAACTCAAGAACAAACTGAATCTGTTTTGTTGAAGATGCCTCATGTAATCTTCTTGGTAATCACGAAGTATTACTGGTTGCAAACCTGTTGGGGTCATAAGATAGCATTTGGTAGCAAAGTATAATGGATCTTCCATACAATGCATATAGTCTTCTATCTCTTCTTGTGTACGCTTGAAGACCAGATCTGGCTTCAATAACTTAGTATTCTTACCAATAAAAGGGTTTGCTTTTAATGGCAAACCCTTCTTCATAGCATATACAGCTTTCTCAAGTACTGAACAGCTCCAGATGACTGCTTCTGCCTCTTTTCCTCCTTTATCCCTCTTTACCGGATCAAATTCAAATTCTTTAGCCATTTGGTGATATTCCTAATTTTCCTGCAAGCTTGAACAACTGTTTTTGAACAGCTGTTTTAGCTTTTTGCTTTGTCTTATTTGTTGATGTTCCAAGATTATTAAATTGTTCTTTAGCTTTTTCTAATGTTGGATCGATAAGTTTTTTCTTCATTGTTGTAGCTGCAGCATAAGCAGAGTTATCTACAGCTTCATCATAATGCTTCTGAATATCTTCCATTTTATCATCAGCATAATCAGACATATATGTTTTAGCACTATCAATAGCACTGCTTATTTGATTGTTTACCAAACCAGGGCATTGTATCATTAAAACAGATATATCTTCACAATCTTTCTGAATAGATGATAATGTCTTATCTTTGAATTCATTAGCATCTTTAACAGCTTTCTTACACCAAGCTATTACTTTCTTTGTTTTGTTTTCTTTTTCTTTTTCTGCTTCTTTTTGGGCATGCTCTTCTGCTGGGGTACCCATTATTTCTTTCAAACGTTGTTGAAGTTCTTCTTTACATTGTTCTGCTGCTATAGCATTAGCTTTCTTAGTAACTTGCGTAGGAAATGCAGCAATCATACCTGCTATCTTAGTACCCATTTTGGCAGTAAGTTGAACTCCATAAGTTGTAAGTTCTCCAACTGCTTGCTTAGCAACATCTGCTGTTTGAAAAGCCCCTTGTATAGCAGTTAACCCAGCACCAACTAAGCTACCAGCCATGCCACCTATCTGACTTCCAACTTTAGTTACTTCTTTAGTAGCAGTACTTTTTAGATCGGAGACCATAGCCATAGTCTTGTCTTGTACAGCATCTGCCAACTGTTTCAAATTACCAGCTTCTATATCAATACCAGTAGCAGCAATAACTGAAGTTGCTTGCCCTGTCAAGAAATTCTGTCCATAATCAATGCATTTTGCTTGCATCTGTCCTGGTATTGCACCCATATATTATTCACTTACAAATGATGTTTTTGAATTCATTTCATCTATGGTATCCGATATAGCTTTAGAACACTTCAATATAGAAGGACATAAACTTACTGTATAAGGATTTCCATTAGCAGCATTATTCAATTCATCTAATCCAGCTTTCAAATCTGACAATAATTTATATAGTTTATTTCCTCTAACTATTGGGTCTTTACACTTGTCTGATAAACCAACAAACGCTTTTGATCCCCTTATAGATATTTCAGTACCATTAGATTTGCTTTCTATATCCCCAGCTTGATTTATCTGTGTTTGGGCATGTTCTCCTATTCTTGTTACAAATCCTTGATTTCCTGTGTAGAACATCTGAGCACCAACACTCTTACCAGATCTTGACACTAATACATCATAATCAAAATCTTGTTGAGCAGCAGTAGTATTGATGTTTGTTTCCCACATTGTAATATAATAATATTCATATTCATTTGTGGAATCATGCAATATCCATACTTTTTGTCCCTCTATGCATTTAGAGACACGTTGATATCCTGATCCACTAGTAAATGGAGCAATCCAAAACATATCTTCTTCATGCATAGAGGCATTATTGAACCAACCAGGAACTACAGCTTTTATACGACCCATTTTCTTTGGATCATCAGCTGTAACTACAACTCCTGGTCTTATTTCACAATTACTAAGCTTCATCTGATAAATTATCTATATCATCTTTGGAGAATATGATAGTAAACTTACCTTTATCCATTTTCTTCTTATATCTGTCTTCTCCGTAGTTTTTGTCGCATCCAAGACATACTGCTTTAACAACATTCTTACCAACAACAAATAATGATGGGAAAAGAGTTACTATATCACCTTCATTATCATATATGAACCAAGAATCTCCTTCATCAATCGCACTGTTGAATTCCTTTTCAAATTTGTCACATATATCTTTTACTTGATTTGTAATATCATCTGTTATTCCAACTTTCTTAATGTATTCATTCTTTGCTATTTCAGCTTTCATGTGAGTTTTGAACATATCAATAATTTCTTTTGGGTCTTTATTAGACCAATTTTCTTTATTGAATACTTTATGGAAATCAGCATTTGATGATGCATAATCTATAGGGGTTATTTCAAACAAATCTTTTGTATTGCGAACTCCTCTTCTTCTTATCTGTCCATTATCTATAATCTTAGATAAAGCTTCTAAGTTAGATTTTTCAGCACCTGTTGTTGAAATTACATATAAAGACTTGTTAGTACCAAGTACT
>CALESE010000170.1 GCA_937907205.1 uncultured Romboutsia sp.
GCCTTTAGAATTAAATAATTCTATTGCTTTAGATAGTCTCTCTTTATCCCAAGAGTTGACTATCTTTTTCATATTATTAGATAGTTTTAAATGTGTTTTATTTTCAACCAATTCTATATTTGTATCTACTACAGCACTCGACTGCGTAGTATTAAATGTATTATTAATTGTATTATTAAATACTGTAGTATTATCTTTTAACTTTTCTTCAATAGGGGTATTTAACTTTTCTTCATAACCCCCTTTAACTTTTCTTGTAGGGGTATTTAACTTTTCTTTAATAGGGTACCCTCCTATATATAAATGTCTTTTATCCACTTCTTTACTATTATCCTTGTAATTAATTTGAGACATAATATATCCTTTTTCTATCAATTGACTTATCCATTTTGATATTGATGTTTTACTTACTCCGTATAGTTCTGCAAAATAACTATTCGTTGCCCAACAATATCCTTTTTCATTGCATAATGCTGTTATTTCTCCATATAGCAACTTTGCATTTGGTGTTAAGTCATTATCATATCTAACATTTGCAGGTATAATAGCATAATAACTTTTAACTATATGTTCATTTTCCAAAACTATCACCTACTTTTTCTTTTGTAAAAAATTATTAATGTTAGAAGTAAGAGTAGATAATAAACTCCTACCTCTTTTATAAAAAACATTTAAATTATTTCCTTTTCATCTACCTTAGATTGTAGACTATTGCATATATGATCATATTCTTGTTTACTCAGATCTTTTATTTCTTTATTATATTTTCCGCTTACCATAGTCTCGATTTTAGCTTTATCATATCCAAGCTGATAAGCTATTGCATACAATCTTTTTATTTGAGCTTGACTTAAACTTCCAACTTTATTTTCAGAGTTTACAGGTTCTTTTTTAGGCTCTTTGTCATGAACATTAGTAGAATCACTATCTTTAGTATCATCTATTGCAAATAAACCATTTAAAGCATATTTACGAGCATAAGAACTTACTGAACCTGTTACTTGTGCTAAATCCATACCTTTTTTAGTTTCGTCTTCTCTAGCTAAAGAACTTGCTTCTACACTCTCACCGCTATTACAGTCTATAAATTTAGCTGTAGCTTTTAGATAATATCTATCTCCAATTTGAATTATTTCATCATTTAAAACCACAGTCGCTTTGACTTCTGATAATAAAGGCTTAAGACCTTCTAATATATCTTCACAACTTCTATAATTGTATTTACCAAAACTATTGTATTGATTTTTAGGAGCCTTTAATTTACTTTGTATTTGTGTAAGTTTTTCATATACATTCATGCTATATCCTCCTATAACGATTGTATACTCGAAATTGTATCTTCACATTCATTTATCAAATCTTCAATATTACTTTCTAGTTCATCAAACGCATCTATCAAATCATCATTATCTAACTCTACAACCTCGTTTTTTAACTTATCTATCGCCTTTTTAACCCACTCTATTTCGCTTTCTATTCCTGATATAGACATAATTCAAATCCTCCTATTTAATCATTAAAGTTGTACCAGGTTCTGTCATATAAGCCCCTTCTACAGCTAGTCCTGATTTTAAATCTGATTTAAGTAAATCTTTATTAACTTTGTAAGTTTGAATAACTTCTATATATTTATCTGGCAACTTACTTTCATCATTTATTTTTAAAGTTGATGCACATTTTCGTACTGTTATATTCCCTATCGGTGTTTCTAACTTTTTCAGTTCCATTTGTTCCATGCATGACTTTGTATATTCTCTAAGCCTTTTTATGTTATTTTCTTTTACTCTTTTTATCTTAGTTAATCTATCTATTTCAGCTTTTATAGCATCTACATCACTTTCCGAACTTCTTATAACTTGTATAATACCTTTACCTTTATTAGATATTTCATTTTGTACTATTTCTATTATTTCACTTGCTTCAACATCTTCTAAATCTCTTAAAATAACTAAATCTTGACTTAATTCATATAAACTCATTGATATTTCCTCCTAAATTTCATATAATATAATCGTTTTTATTTTTTATTTATTGCCCTTTTATTAGGGCTCTTTTTTTATATTTGAACTGGTATTGGTCTTTCATATACATAAGGAGCTTCACTTAAAGCTAACTCAAATTCCTCCTGCTCTTTCTGCTCCAATACTTTTATTTCTTTTAATAAAGTGTTTATTAATTGCTCTCTGCCTTCATAAAAACTAACTTCTCTTCTATACAAATTTGCTAAAACCTTATCTCCATTATCAATAGCATGTAAATTATTGTTGTATTGCTCTTTATGATTAATAGCTACTTTTAAATGAGCCTTTAAGCTACTCTTTAAATCTTCAATCATCTACATAGCCTCCTTTATCTTTTTATACATTTTTAAAGTATTAAATTTTTTATCTATATCCTTGTACCAAAATTCTTTTATAAAATCTTGAAGTATTTTGATATTCACTTATATCACCTATCATATAATTTTTATTATCTCTATTACCGTTAGCCCTAATATAAGGACTAACAGTAATTCTCCTATATTGATTTTCATGATTTCAATCCTAATCTATTTATTATTGTTTACACTTTTGTAAACCTGAAATTTGTAAATATGCCATATTTTTATATTTACTTCCTCCTATGCAAATGCTACCTGTCTATTTATCATATTTATATCTAATACTGTGTCGTAGCTTTCTTTTACGCTACTACTTCATATTCTTTTAACAGTTTATTTAGTATGTATCCCTGTCCTTTACCTGTAACTTTCAGTGTTTGATATGTAAATGTTCCTGTTGATGTATTTCTAACACCCTCTACAACTTCAAATAATCCTTGCTTTATATATTGTTGTTTAGGCTCATTTTTATTTTTAAATATCAATCCCCAATCTCTTAATTTTTGGAATAACTGTCTTTCTCCTATCACTATTCCTGTTTCTTTAGATGAGATTACTTTTGCTACTTCTCTAACTAATAAAGTGTTTTTTGATGATGCTATTTGATTTATAAATCTATTTTTATCTTCAAGCTCTTTTACCGTAGCTTTTAATAATTCATCTTTCTTTTCTATTGTTCTTTGTGCTACCATTAATGCTTTTGCCATTATTGTTGCATCATCATCTTCTTCATTTGTTGGTATGTATCCACCTGTTTTTCTTATTTGTGGTAGGACTTCGTCTGTTACCCAATCTTGAAATCTTTCTGCACTTTCTTTTCTTGATTTAAAAATAAGTTTATATACTCCACTTTCTGTTAAGAAATTTTCTCCTGTGTTGTGTAATTTTCTAAAGTGCATATTCTGCATTTTAGAATTTGTAAGTTTTACGACTTGTTTCTCATTAAAATTTCTAATACTACTTTTTACATCTGTAATATCAAGGCATTCTGCTACATGCTTTGGATTAAATAAAACTTGTCCTTTATGTTCAAATACTTCAACTTGTTTGTTTTCAAATATCATTAAGTTATTCATCTTAATCACTCCTATTGTTTTATTTTATTTTGATCTTCCTTAAATTTATCGAAGATTTCATCTAACCTACCTTTTACTGTTCCTAATTTTATTAATGTATTCTTATCATTTGAATAAGATAAAATTTCTATTTTTTTTGCAAATTCTTTAATTTCTTCAGTTGTCATTTCATCACATCCTTTTACTGTTTGCGTATTTCTTGTTTTAATATTAATACTCTATGCGTAATAAGTCAATACTTTTTTAAAAAAAATTTTTTATTAGCGTATTTTTATTTATATTTTTAAATCCTATTATTGACTTTGCGTATTATTTTGTTTTATAATTACGCATAGAGGTGAATGTAATATGAATTTAAGATTAAAAGAAATTAGAACTAATTTAGGATTAAAACAATCTGAGTTTGCATCAAAGTTAAATTTATCTACAAGTGCAATTTGTGATTATGAAAAAGGAAGAAGGAGAATAACAGAAAGAACTTTAAATGATATCTGTTCAAAATTCAATGTTAATAAAGATTGGTTTGAAAGTGGTCAAGGTGATATGTTTAATAATATTTCAAATGATCCTGAGTTTGATAGTTTTTCAAGCTTGACTAAAGATATAGTTCATAAAATTCAATTCTTACCTGAAAAAGAACAAGAACTTATAAAACTGATGATTGACAAATTATATGAGGAAGAAATAAAAAAAGAGACTAAGTAGACTTAGGCTCTTTTTTTGCATCTAAAAAACCTTTTATATAAAATTTGTGATTATCTTTTAATTTATCAATTTTTTTTGCTATTAAAATTATTTCTTCTTTGCTCATAAAATCCCCCTATAATTCAAACTCTTTAATTTTTTATTCTTCTTATTTTTTAATTATTTTTTTCAATCGCTAACTCTATACAAAAAAATATTCTCTTTCTACAAACCTATGTTCTGTTTAATTATAAAACATTTTCAATTATTTTACAATATTTAACTCAATATATTTTTTTATAATAAAAAGACTAGGTTAATTCTAGTCTTTTTATTATTTAACACATAAATTACAAGGATCTGACTTACCTTGTTTTTTTGCATCAGATAATTTTAATGATATTATTTTTTTGCTTCTTTTTAATGCAGTACAATCTTTTGTTGAATGATACGACTTTCCATTAGTAGTTACATATACTATATCATTTAATCCATTAGCTTCATCAATACATTGACGTAATGTTACAGAATCTATTCCACCTAATGCTGTTAAACTTGTTGCTTTATTAAGTATACTCTTATTACTTCCATCACTAACTAATACTATAGGAGCATATTTAGCTATAGTTGAAGCAGTTAAAGCGTCTACTAAGTTATATGCTTTAGATAGATAAAAATCTTTTGTATTTGGATAAAACTTATTTATTATATTCTTGTTTGTATCAAATCTATTTAATCCTCCAATTCTTATAGAATTTGTAGTAGAAACTAACTTATCATTCATTATTGAACTTCCACCTATAACATAACTTTCAATATGTTTTAAATTAAAAGGTAAATCTGATCCATTAGTTAATATTATTGGAGATTTATCTCTAACTGCTACAGAGGCTATACTCATAGCATCTGCCTCTCCTTTAAATCCATTGACTAGCATAACTTTTTTTACTGGATTAAATTTATTTATCTCTTTAGCAACATTATAGCTTGTTTCTATTCTTGTCTTTCCTGAAATTCTAATTATATTTTTGCCTTTTGATTTTAAATTTTTCTCAATATTTAAACTTATAGCATTAACTCCACCTATGATATAAATATTTTTAGCTTTATCAATCTTTTTTAATGTTGGATTTGGTAGAGAATCTTTTTTAGTTAACAATATAGGTGCATTTATAGCTCCAGCTAAACCACTTGAGCTTAATCCATCTGATAAACTATTGTCTGCATTTACTAAAATAGCATTGGTATAGTTCATCTTATCTGCTATTTTAGCAGCTGTTTCATAACGATTACTTCCTTTTATTTCAGATATAGATGTAACTAATGCTTCTGAATATCCAGAATTTAATACTAATATAGATATTATCATTAATATTGATATAACTTTTTTTAACATACTTTTTCTCCTTTTTTATATAATATATTTGCATTAATAAAATAACATAAAGTAATTGTAGAAAAATGTCATTTTTTGTATCTTTTAGAAAAAATATGCAAAAATTTGTTCACTCATAATTCAGTGAAAATATATATCATAGATTATTTTTTATTTCTTAACTCTTTAATTTCTTTTAATGATAATCCTGTTTTTATGGCGATAGTTTTATCATCTAATATGTCTAACAAGTTTTTAGCAATTTCTATTATTCCTTCTTTTTTGCTTTTTTCATACCTTTCTCTTTCTTTATCATTTCCACTTAATCTTAATAACTCTT
>CALESE010000171.1 GCA_937907205.1 uncultured Romboutsia sp.
CCTCATAAAGAGTATTGACAAAAATAAAAAAGCGTAGACTTTGTCTACGCTCTGCAAAGTCTATAGTTTACTATAGGCTTTGTTTATATATTTAAAATTATTGTTTTATATAAAATAAGAAAGTCATAGCAATTTATGGTATAATAAAAATTTGATGAATGTTAAAACTAAAGATATCATAATTGGAGGTAATTATGGCAAATACATTTTATATAGTAAGACATGGACAAACTAATTGGAATATATTAGGTAGGACACAAGGTCATGGAAATTCTGACTTAACAAAAAAAGGTTTAGAACAAGCAAAAGAATTAGCAGATGCTATAGTAGATTATCCTATAGATTATATATATTCTAGTGATTTAGGCAGAGCAGTACAAACTGCACAAATTATTGCAAATAAATTAAATTTAGATGTTAAAAAGACTTCTACACTTAGAGAGATGGGATTTGGTATATGGGAAGGTCTTTTAATAGAAGAAATAAAAAGAGATCATTTAGATACATATAATACTTGGAGAAATAAGCCACATTTGGTTAATATAGAAGGTGGAGAAAATCTTCATATAATAAAAGAAAGAACTGATAAATTTATAAAAGAATTAAATAAAAAGTATGATAATAAACATATAGTTTTAGTTAGTCATTCAGTAACTGTGAGAGCTATGCTTTTATCATTTTTAGGATCTTCTATGCAAAATATATATAGAATTAAACAAGATAACACAGCTCTTAATATAGTTGAGTGTAGGGATTATGGACCAGTCGTTATAAAAATGAATGATACTAGTCATATAAAAAATAATCAAAATATAAATAATTCAGCATTGGAGTAAAATTTATGGCAAATGTAATAGTAGTTGGTGGCGGATCATCAGGTATGATGGCCGCACTTACAGCATCCCAAAATAATCATAATGTTACATTAATAGAAAGAAATGAAGAACTAGGAAAAAAGCTTAAAGTTACTGGTGGTGGAAGATGTAACATAACAAATAATAGAGACATAGAAGATTTTTTTGATAAAGTAGTAAATAATAAAAAGTTTTTATATAGTAGTTTTTATACATTTACAAATAGAGATTTATTGAACTATTTTGATAAAAATAATTTAGAATATAAAGTTGAAGATTTTAATGACCATAAAGTTTATACAAAATCAGATAAATCTATAGAAGTAATAGAAACATTTAAAAATGATTTAATAAAGAATAATGTTAAAATTTTATACAACAAAAAAGTTATAGATATTTTAGTAAAAGATAATATAGTCTATGGAGTAGTACTTGAAAATGGAGAAAAGATATATGGTGATAAAGTTATAATATCAACAGGTGGAAAAAGTCATTCACATACAGGATCTGATGGTATGATGTATGATATTTTAAGAAAATATCATACAATTACTAAAATATATCCAGCATTATCACCACTTACTATAAAAGAAGGTTGGATTAAAAACTTACAGGGTATATCTATGAAAAAGGTTGAAATTTCTTATAAAATAAAAAAGAAAAAAATATCTAAAATAGGGGATATGATATTTACTCACTTTGGTCTTAGTGGACCATGCGTACTTATAACATCTTCATATATAAATAAGGCTTTAGAAAATGGTGATGTAGAGTTAAATATAGATTTTTTACCAAGCATAAGTAACGATGAAATATCAAAAATAATAAGAGAAAATCCAAATAAAAATATTTTAAACAACTTAAAAGGAATACTTCCACAGAATTTTCTAAAAGAAATATTATCTATTTTAAGTTTAAGTGATAAAAAGGCTAATGAATTAAGCAAATCAGATGAATTAAAAGTAATAGAATATATAAAAAATATGAAACTTACTTGCAATGGTACAAAAGGAATAAAAGTTGCTCAAGTTACAAGTGGAGGAGTAAGCGTAAAAGAAATAAATTCATCAACTATGGAATCAAAAATAATAAACAATCTATTTTTTACAGGGGAAGTTATAGATGTAGATGCACAAACAGGTGGATACAATCTACAAATTGCATTTTCAACGGGGTATCTTGCTGGAATAAGTGTGTAGGTGATTAATATGAAGGTATTAGCAATAAGAGGAGCTACAACAGTTAGTTCAAATACTAAAGAAGAAATACTTAAAGAAAGCTCAATACTTATTAAGGAAATAATAGATAAAAATCAATTATTTACTGATGATATAATAAGTATGTGTTTTACTATGACAAGAGATTTAGATAAGGTATACCCAGCAGTAGCAGTTAGAGAAATATTAAATATAACAGATATACCTCTTTTAAATTTTGAGGAAAAGTATATAGAAGGAAGCTTAGAAAAATGTATTAGAGTAATGGTTTATATTAATAGTGATAAAAATAAACAAGATGTAAAACATATATATTTAAACAAATCAGAAGTATTAAGACAAGATATAGTAAACAAATAGGAGATGCAAAAATGAAAAATAATTTAGTAATAGCAGTAGATGGACCAGCAGGAGCAGGAAAAAGCACAATAGCTAAAATAATAGCTAAAAATTTAAACATAAATTATATAGATACTGGAGCTATGTATAGAGCTATAACCTATAAATGCTTAAAAAATAATATAGATATAAATAAAGAAGAAGAAGTAAGTAAATTGGCTAAAAATACAGAAATAGATTTCAAAGATAATAACATATATTTAGATGGGAAAATATTAACTGATGAAATAAGAACAATGCAAGTAAGTAATAATGTATCTAATGTAGCTAAAATAAAAGATGTACGACATTTAATGGTAGATGTTCAAAGAAAAATAGGAAAGAGAAGTTCGGTTATATTAGATGGTAGAGATATAGGATCATATGTATTTCCAGATGCTGATTATAAATTCTTTTTAATAGCAACACCAGAAGAAAGAGGACAAAGACGTTTTATTGAATTAAGCAAAAAAGGATATGAAACAACGTTAGAAGAAATAATACAAGATATAATAAAAAGGGATAAGATAGATTCAAATAGAGAATTTGCACCTCTTGTAAAGGCAGAAGATGCAATAGAAATAGATACTACAGGAAAAACTATAGATGAAGTAGTCGAAACTGTAATATCAAAAATAAATGTTTAAGTTGAGAGGTAGATAAATTTGAGTTTTTATAAATTTGCCATAAATGTATTTAGAGGATTTTCTGAAATATTATATAAATATGAAGTAATAGGAGAAGAGAATATTCCTAATGAAGGAAATATTATAATTGCAGCAAACCATAAGTCTAATTTAGATCCAATATTCTTAGCTGCAGCAATAAAAAATAGAGAAGTAGCGGCAATAGCTAAAAAGGAGTTATTTAATATAAAACCATTAGGGTTTATATTAGATAAATTAAATGTTATACCTATAAATAGAGATAAGCCAGATGTATCAACAATAAAAAATATTTTAAGAGCTATAAAAGATGGGTATGTATTAGGTATATTTCCTGAAGGAACAAGAATTAAAGGTCCTGGATTTGGAAAAGCTAAAGCAGGACTTTCAGTTTTTGCTATAAAAGGAAAGGCTATGGTTGTTCCAATTTCGATAATATCTAATTATAAGTTATTTAATAGAGTAACTATATATATAGATAAACCAATTTCTTTTGAGGAATATTACAAACAAAAGCTTACTACAGAAGAAAATGAAAGATTAGCTCAAAATGTTTTAGAAGTAATAAAAGAAAACTATTATATATATTCAAAATAAGCTAATCTAACTAATATAAATTTAGGGAGATGCAAGTATGGAAGTTAAAATAGCTAAAGAAGCAGGATTTTGCTTTGGAGTAAAAAGAGCTATGAAAATGGCTTGGGATGAACTTGAAAAAAATGAAGATGGTATATATGCTCTAGGTCCACTTATTCATAATAAACAGGCTGTTTCTAAATATGAAGAAAAAGGACTTAAAACAGTAGAAAGTATAGAGTACGTACCAACAAGTAATAATATGATAATAAGATCTCATGGAGTATCAGAATCAGTTTATAATGAATCCAAAGAAAAAGGTATTAATGTTGTAGATACGACTTGTCCTTTTGTTACTAAGATACATAAAATAGTTAAACAATACTCTGATGAAGGATATGGAATTATTGTTATAGGAGATAAAAATCATCCAGAGGTAATAGGTATAAATGGATGGTGCAAAAATAAAGCTATAATTATAAAGAATATAAACGAAATAGATAGTATAAAATTTGATAAATCTAAAAAATATTGCATAGTTTCTCAAACTACTATAAATATAGATTTATGTAATGAGATAGTTGATAAATTGTCCTCTAAAATAGAAAATGTGGTATTTAAAAACACTATATGCTCAGCAACTAAAGAAAGACAACAAGCTGCAAAAGAACTATCTAAAGAAGTAGATTGCATGATAGTTATAGGAGGTAATCATAGCTCTAATACACAAAAATTGGTTAATATATGTAAAGAGATTGTACCAACATTTGCTATAGAAACTAAAGAAGAATTAGATTTAGATTTATTATCTAAATTCAAAACTGTTGGCGTTACAGCAGGTGCTTCTACTCCTGACTGGATAATAAAAGATGTTGTAAACTTTTTAAAATCTATATAAATAGATAGAAAATAAAGAGTATACATCTTAATTAGATGTTACTCTTTTTTATTTGTAGATTAAGTTTTAAATATTATTGGTAAAATTTGGGATGAATATAAGTTTACAGTACATAATTTAGATATAGATGCAAATTATGCAATTGATTATATTGACATTGATAATGATTTTCAAATATAATAAAAAGTAAGGAGGAGAGAGTATGGAAATTTTAATATCATCAGCATCAGAAGCATTTTTACATGTTGGTTCTATGGTAGGATTGTTCATAGTATTATTTGGTTATATAAATTATAAAACAAATGAAAATTTTACATATATAATATCTAAAAATAAAAAATTACAACCATTAATAGGTGCGTTAATAGGAGTTATACCTGGATGTGGAGGTAGTTTAGCAATAATACCACTATATATGCAAGGTAATCTTAGTTTTGGAGCTATTGTTGCCAGTTTAATAGCTAGTATGGGAGATGCAGCTTTTATACTTATATCATCTAATTTTAAAGTTTATTTAATCGTTAGTATAGTTGGAGCTATAACAGGTATTGTAACTGGATATATTGTAGATTTCTTTAAATTAGGAGAAAGACTAAATCTTAGACCGCATAATTTAAATATAGAAACAAGAAATGGATCATGTGTATGTAATCATAATGTTTCAGGTGACAGTTATGATAAATTAAAAAATAAAAATAATAAGCTTCATAAACTAGCTTATTTTATGACTCATAAAATAGGATATAAAGTATACTTAGTAGTACTAATAATTGGTTTTTTAATAATGAGTATATCTCATTCTGGAGTAAGTAATAGTCATTATCATGAATATGAAACAACTACTTCTATAACTGAAGATCATGACCATGAAAGCGAAAGTACATTGGTTCATTTAAGTCATGAACTAGAAAAAGGTATATCTACAACAGGAATACTACTATCATTACTTTATACATTATCTTATAGAATGGTTTCTAAAAATTATAGTGTTGATAAAGATGATAGATCAACTCTTAAAAATGTATTAATAAATGGAGTAGCAGAAATATCGTTTGTTATATCATGGATATTTGTTGCATATGTTATTTATGATATAATTGTTGTATTCATAGGAGGAGAACAACAAATAGCAAATCTTGTATTATATGCAGGTATAGGAAGTGTCTTTATAGGAGCATTACTTGGTCTTATACCAGGATGTGGAGTTCAGATATTACTTATGTCTTTTTACTTAAAAGGAGATTTACCATTAGGAGCTGTAATAGCAAACTCAATATCACAAGATGGAGATGCATTATTCCCTATAATTTCTATGGATAAAAAATCAGCACTATGGGCAACTATAATAACCACAATACCTGCAATAATTGTAGGTGGAATTGTGTATATATTAACAATATAGAAAAAAGCGAACATTGATTTGTTCGCTTTTTTCTATATTGAATTTAGTTCTTTATTTATTTTACAGATTATAGTACATATAGTGTTAAATTCTCCCCCTATTAATATTTTATTATTTAATTCACAATTTTCACATCCAGCTTCACAATATGTACTATTTATAATATCATTTTTAGTACTCCAATTTTTTAGTATTTCTACAAAATCTTTTACTTCCATAGTAAACTCCTCCAATGTTATAATTAATTTTATTATATAATCATAATACAAGAATGTCTTTAGGTATTTACTGGAATACCCTAAAACTGAGTATATTTTTATAAAAAATGAAAGAGGATGCTTAATGAATGAACAATACTATGAAAAATTACTTAACATAAAGACTACTGGAGAACAAAGATGGGATAAGAAAAATATACATTATCATCCATATGAACCAACTTTATACAAAGCTTTAGAGGTTTTGTTTGACGATTATGGTTTAGAAAAAAATGATCATATAGTTGATTTCGGATGTGGAAAAGGTAGATTAAATTTTTATATAAATTATTTATATAATAGCTATGTAACTGGTATAGAAATGAATGAAATGTTTTATTATGAAGCTCTTGAAAATAAAAATAACTATTTAAAAAGAAATAAAAAGAGTGCAGATAAAATAAACTTTGAATGTTGTTTAGCACAAGATTATAAAATACAAAAAAATGATAATAAGTTTTATTTTTTTAATCCATTTTCTATACAAATATTTACCAAAGTAGTAGAGAATATATTGATTTCTTTTGAGGAAAATCCAAGAAGTATAGATATAATATTATACTATCCATCAGAAGACTATATTTACTATCTAGAATATGTAACTCCTTTTAGATTATTAAAAGATATTTTAATACCTAAGTTAAATAATAAAGATGAACAAGAAAGATTTGTTATTTATAGATTAAATTATTAAAGTAATATATTTCTATAAAAGTTTATAATAGATAAAGAAGGATATAAAACATTAGTAATTATTTAATAAATATAAAAATGACGAACAGTTTTACATAGTCCGTCATTTTTATATTTTATTATATTCAAGTTGAATATACATATCATTTTTAAATTCTTTTAGTAATTTTACAATATCATTTATATTGTTGGGTAATTTTTCCGTTTCATAATTTAAATTATTATTAATTCTTGATATACCTTTTGAATAAGGTCTAGTTATATAGCCAGTATCATAATGAAGTTCACCAATATTAAGATTTTTTGATGTTATTGTTAAATAAAGATTATAATCTTTATTTGGATTACCTACTTCATTACTTTTATAAAAATGAATTGTATAAGCAGACCTAGTACCAACTGGTCCTATAATTTCAAAAGATTTCATTTCTATTCTTTTCAGAATCTCTTTAGCTAAAGGCTCTAGTATTTCTTTTGACCAATCTGGAGATTTTGTACTCTCATATTCAGTTGTAAGATTTATATATTTTTCTTTTAGAGCTTTTATCCTTGCTTCAGTTTTTATAATGGTAATATAAACTCTATCTCTTTTTTTCTTGTTATTAATCTTTTTATTAGAATAAGCCTTTATTATTGTATCTAATGTATTTATTTCCTTATTCATGTTCTAGTCTCCTGAATCCGTTTAAGTAAAAAATATCAATATATATTATATTTTAAAAGAAGTACAACTAATAGTAAATATAAAATCTTAATAATATTAAAAGAGGATTTATGAAATTATTTATTGAATACAAATAGAAATATATGGATTATTAGGAATAATATAGTCTTTATTAGGAAAAATTAAATAATGAACATAAAATATAGAAGCGCTAAACTTAATAACCATGTATATTATTTTAATTTTAGATATAAGGAGTATAAATATGACGGGTAAAAAACAAACAATAATTCAAAGCTCACTAGGTTCAGTATTTTCTGTTTTTAGTGAAGAAGAATTAGAAAAAATAACTAATAATGAAAGAAATAAAATTGCTATATCAGGAAAAATTAATAATCCTGGTATAGTAGAAGTAGAAGAAGGTGCAACACTAGTAGATATAATAAATAGTGCAGGAGGATTATTGAATAATAAACCTTTTAAAGCAGCTCAACTTGGAATGCCTTTTGGAGGATTTTTAACTGAAGATAGCTTAAGTAAGCCGTTAGATTTTAAATTATTTCATAAGGGCGTTAGTAGAACTATAATTATACTTTCAGAAGAAGATTGTATAGTTCAATATGCAAAATTTTATATAGAGTTTTTAGTTAGTAAGTTAGAAAAAGATGTTAGTGAAATAGAAGAAGAAAAATATAAAAGCTATGGATTAGTAAAACCAGAAATAATAAAAATGTGGAAAATATTAGATAGAATAAGTAAAGGTAGATCTAATATGCGAGATATATATCTATTAAGAGAACTTGCAAGTACTGTAAAATCTAGGTTACATCAAGAACATAATATAATGGAAGAAATAATAGATAATTTTTATCATGAGATCGGAGAACATATAGAAGAAAATAGATGTTATACTGCACAGTGCAATCATCTTGTAAAATTAACGATTACAGATAAATGTATTGGGTGTGGTGCATGTAAGAGAGCTTGCCCTGTAGATTGTATAGAAGGTAAACCTAAAACACATCATCATATTGATTATAATAGATGTACCCATTGTGGACAATGTATAGCTGCATGCCCAGTAAATGCAATTACTGCTGGAGATAATACATTTAAATTACTAAGAGATTTAGCAACACCAAACAAATTAGTAATAACTCAGATGGCACCAGCTGTAAGAGTAGCGATAGGAGAGGCATTTGGATTTGAACCCGGAACAAATGTTGAAAATAAAGTAGCAGCAGCCCTTAGAAAACTAGGTGTAGACTATGTATTTGATACTACATGGGCAGCTGATTTAACTATCATGGAAGAAGCTGCTGAATTACAAGATAGAGTTGAGAGATATATTGCAGGTGATGAAAATGTAAGGCTTCCAATATTAACTTCTTGTTGTCCTGCATGGGTTAAATTTATAGAACAAAATTATGGAGATATGCTTGATGTACCTTCATCAGTTAAATCACCAATGCAGATGTTTGCAACTGTAGCTAAAGATTTATGGGCAAGAGAAAGAGGTTATGAAAGGGATGAAGTAGCATCAGTTGCTATAATGCCTTGTATTGCAAAAAAATATGAAGCTTCTAGACCAGAGTTTTCAAGAGGGCTTAATTATGATGTTGATTATGTAATAACAACTAGAGAACTTATAGAACTATTTAAAGAATCTGGTATTGATTTAAAAGAAATAGAAGGTGAAGAAATAGATCAAGTACTAGGAGAATATACAGGTGCAGGAATTATATTTGGTAGAACTGGTGGGGTTATAGAAGCAGCTACAAGAACTGCTGTTGAAAAAATGACTGGTAAAAGGATTGATAATATAGAGTTTGAATGTCTTAGAGGATGGGAAAGTTTTAGAAGTTGTGAACTTGAAGTAGGAGATCTTAAACTTAGAATAGGTGTTACTTACGGACTTAGGGAAGCTGCTAGGATGCTAGATAAAATAAGATCAGGAGAAGAATTTTATCATGCAATAGAAATTATGGCTTGTGCAGGAGGATGTGTAGGCGGTGGTGGACAGCCAAAAGCAAGAAAAAGGGATGAAGTACTACAAAAAAGAGCAGAGGGCTTAAATAATATAGACAGATCATTACCATTTAGAAGGTCTAATGAAAATACAGAGGTATTAGCAATATATGATAAATACTTAGACCATCCATTAAGTAATAAAGCTCATGAGCTTCTTCATACTAAATATTTTGTAAGGGTTAAGAAATAATAAATAGGTTCTCTATATTTTATAGAGAGCCTATTTGTATTGAAACTACAATGGGATATAAAAAATAATATATATGAAAAAATTAATATAATTATGGTATTATAATATGAGAAATACAATTGCTAAAAATATAATATGTTAGGAGAAAATATGAAAGAATTAAATTTTGATAAGAGGGTTAAAATTGCAGCTATAATATCTATAATATGTAATATATGTCCATTTTTAGGTATAACTTTATCATTAATATTAAAAAATAAAATTATACTGATAATATCAGTTATTTTATATATTATATTAAAAATTATTGATAAATATATTTGGAGATGTCCAAATTGCAATAATAAGCTTCCAAAAGGAAGTGTTGATAATGTAAAGTTTTGCTCAAATTGTAACTTTGAACTAAAAATGCAATCACATCAATAAGATGTGATTTTTATAATGTATAAGGAGAAAATAATTAAAAAAAGTATGTGATTTAATCACATACTTTTTTTAATTATAAATGGTTGTTTTAGTTAAATAAATTCAATAGACTTAACATTATTTTTATTTATAGAAATAGCACTACCTAAATCTCTACCAGATAAAGTAAGTAGATTTACATCACAACTATTATTAAATAAATGCATCCATTCTACTAATGAACTAAAGTTTCTTACACTATTTTTTTCTATTATTCTTACAAAATCATTTTTAAAAGTTATTTTTATCTTATCTTTATTCATATTTTCACCTTCTATAATAATTATTTATATAAATAATCTATAAACACTTGTTTTAATAGATTTAATTAATAATAATAATATCAGTTTTTTTTAATAAAAAATAGTCTATTTATATTCTAAACAATATATATTAAATACAATTTAATATTAGGAGGATATTAATGGTAAAATAGAAATTTTGTATATATATGATATAAATGTAATTTATAAACATAAGAATAAAAAATATAAAGATAAAAATATTAGTACAATACTAAAGCTATATATTAGAAAATAAAAGGGATATTGAGATGGAGTAGGGGAATGTTTCAGATAATTTACGAAAAAAGGTGGCAATTATTATTATTATGTATAATAATAAGGATAATCCAAAAAATATTAAATAAAAAAGATCAAGAGTTATTAACTTCAAAGCATCAGATTGTTTATTATAGTAAAGTGTTGTATATAAGAGGTCTAAGGAAATCTTTAACTATAATGTATATGTATTTAACAATTAGAATGATAAGTATGATTTTTATTAAAAATACATATATAAATATAATAGAATATTTTATAATTACTTCAATACTAATGATTTACATAAAAAACTTAAAAAGGAAATATATAATAAGCGTAAATAATAAACAAATAGATAAAAATATACCAATTATCATAAATAAAATAATAGTATTAATTTTATCTATAGGATTTATATATTATACAAGTAGTTATTTTTCAAATATATTCGATAATAACTCAGATATATCAATGAAAGTGTCTGATTACCATTACAATATAACGAAAGATGAAAATGGATTAAAAGTAATTGAAGTTAGTTTTGGTAATGATAATTATATGATGAGTCAAATAAATGAGAGAAATTATAAATATATAGATGAGTTTTTGTCATTAACAAAATCTATAATTAATTATAAAATTATAAAAGTATATTTTGTATCATTTTTTATATTTTTAGCACTACTTTTAATTAGTCAAACAACACTTAAAAATTTTAAATTTCAATTAAATTCTTATATATCAGATTTTATTATATTATTAATGCTACTTTCTTTAGTAGTAATATGTGATACATCTATAGATGATAAGAGAGAAAATTTAAATATATATTTTCATAAATATATGGCTAAAAATGATATGTTTTATTAAAATATTCATATGTATAAAATTATATATGAATATTTTAATAAAAATTTGTTTAGTTATTAACAAGAAGGGTATATTATATAATGTTAATAAATTATCAATTTGTTTTAAGATTATATAAATATTAGTGGAGGTAATTTCTATGAAAATTGTCGTTGTAGGTTGTACACATGCAGGAACTGCTGCAGTAGTTAATATGAAGGAGCTTTACCCAAATAGTCAAATAACTATATATGAGAAAAATGATAATATTTCATTTTTATCATGTGGTATAGCTTTAAGTGTAGGTAACGTTGTTACAGATGTACAAAAATTATTTTATAACTCACCAGAAAATTTAGCTTCTCAAGGTATTATAACTAATATGAAGCATGAAGTTTTAGATATAGATTTTGATAATAAAACACTATCAGTTAATAATTTAACTACAGGAGAAACTTTTGAAGATACATATGATAAGTTGGTACTTACATTAGGTTCTTGGCCAATTGTTCCTAAATTTGAAGGTGGTGAATTAGAAAATATAGTATTATGTAAAAATTATGATCATGCAAAAACTATAATAGATAAAACACCAGACGCTCAAAATGTTGTAGTTATAGGAGCAGGGTACATAGGCGTTGAGCTTGCAGAAGCTTTTGAAATGAAAAATAAAAATGTTACCCTTATTGATGCTGAAGATAGAATAATGGCAAAATATTTAGATAAAGAATTTACTGACATGGCAGAAGCTGAATTTACTAAAAGAGGCGTTAATTTAGTATTAGGTCAAAAAGTGCAAAAATTTGAAGGGAATGGCAAAGTTTCTAAAGTTGTAACAGATAAAGGTGAATATGAAGCTGATTTAGTTGTTTTATGCATAGGATTTGCTCCAAATACAAATCTAGTTAAAGGTAAACTAGATACATTACCAAATGGTGCTATAATAATAGATGAATATATGAGAACTAGCAAGGAAGATGTTTTCGCAGCTGGAGATTGTTGTGTAGTTAGATTTAATCCAGCAAATGAAAATAGATATATACCATTAGCTACAAATGCAGTTAGAATGGGTACTTTAGTTGCTAAAAACTTACTAAATCCAACTTTAAAATATATGGGTACTCAAGGTACTTCAGGAATAAAAATATATGATTTATGTATAGCTTCAACAGGTCTTACAGAAGAAGAAGCAAAAAAGACTACTTCATTAAATGTTTCTTCAGTAACAGTTATAGATAATTATAGACCAGAATTTATGCCTACCTTTGAAGAGGCTAAATTAACTTTAGTATATGATAAAGATAGTAGAAAGGTAGTTGGAGGACAAATAATATCTAAAATAGATTTAACTCAGTTTATGAATACATTATCAGTAGTGATACAAAATGAAATGACTATTGAAGAGTTAGCAATAACTGATTTCTTCTTCCAACCGCATTTTAATAAACCATGGAGTTTATTAAATATAGCTGCATTAAAAGCTTTATAAGATACTAAAAATTTAACTTAGGAATATATTTACAATATAAACAAGTAATATATTACAAATACTATCAATATAAATAAAGACATGATATTATTTCATGTCTTTATTTATATAAAAATATAACTGTGAGGTATATAATATGAATAATTTTAGGTTTTCTAAATTTAAAAATAAAATACTTAATATTCATAGAACTATAACGTATAGCTATATAAAAGATATAAACATAAAAGGTTACAAAATAAAATATGGTAATAACAGTAGACAGTATTACAAATTATATAAACAAAATTATGATTGTGATACCACTATATTTTTTGTTCATGGTGGAGGATGGTGGCATGGAAGTGCATCACTTTATAGTAGTGTTGGAAAATACTTTTATAAAATGGGGTATAATGCTGTTATAGTTGGATATAGATTAGTACCTATTTATAGATATCCAAGCCAAATAGATGATGTTTTTTTAGCTCTCAAACATTATTTATCTAATTATAAAAATAATAGTAAAATAATAGTTAGTGGATATTCTGCCGGAGGAGAACTAGCTTCTCATATTGTATTTGATGGTAAAAGGCATAAAGAATATAAAATAGATACAAATAAGTTAAAAGGTTTTATTTCTATTTCTGGAGTATTAGATTTCTTAAAATGTACTTCATCATATTCTAAATTATTAATTAAGAATTATATTTATGAAAAGGAAATGAAGGAAACAAATCCTATTAATTTACTAAACAAAGAAGTAAATATTCCTATAATGTGTATTCATGGAGATAGCGATAGTTTGATTGATTTAGAAAATTCCATATCATTTGTAAAAAAAGCAAAAATTATAGATGAAAATACTTCTTTGAAAATAATAAAAAAAGCAGAACATGAAGATACTATAGATATAGTTAGAGGTAATGGAAATCAATATTCTAAATATATATTAGATTTTATAAAAAATATAGATAGTGTAAATAAATTAGACATTTAAATATCAATTTATTGTCTAATAGCTAATTTTAATTAATAGAGTTTACTTATAGAGGGGGCATATATGAAAATTGAAAGAAAAAGTTATTTCGTAGATAATCTTAAAGTACTACTTATATTTTTAGTAGTATTTGGACATTTAATAGAACGTTATATAGATACAAATAACACATTAATGGGAATATATATGTTTATATACACATTTCATATGCCACTATTTATATTTATATCAGGATTTTTATCTAAAAATATAAATAAAAGTAATAAAGTTTTTTTTAGAAATTTACTAATTCCTTATATAGTATTAAATATTATTTGGTATAGCTTAGCCTATATATATACAGGTGAAGCTAATTTACCTATAATTTATCCAGGATGGACATTATGGTTTTTACTTAGTTTATTTTTTTGGAGAATATCTCTTAGGTATTTAATAAGAATAAAATATATACTTTATATAAGTTTTATTTTAGGAATATTTGTTGGATTAGTTCCAAATGGATCTTTATTATCTTTTTCGAGAACTATATTTTTTCTACCATTTTTTTTATTAGGATATTATTGTGATTTTAATAAACTAAAATTATTAAATAGATTAAATATTTCAGTTGCATTAGTTGGTGTTATAGGATTTGTATTTTTATGGATTTATATTGCAAAGAAGGATGTATTAAATTATAAATTTTTATATGGATCATATTCATATAAAGAATTAGGATTAAACATATATATTGGAATGTTATATAGATGTTTATTATATATTTGTAGTATAGCTTTAAGTAGTTTTATATGTATATTAACACCTACAATTAAAACATTTTATAGTAATATGGCTAAATCAACTAT
>CALESE010000172.1 GCA_937907205.1 uncultured Romboutsia sp.
CAAACTTTTTTATTTTCGAAGTATTCGGATACATCTATCCACTCATCATCTTCACCTGTAAGAGGTGTAATTGGCTTATAACTTAACAAACGTTTTAATAATGAAATAATATAAGGCGCAGATGAACCAGAATGTTTTTGATTACTAAACACCTCTATAATATCTAAAACATCTTTTGTTATATGTTGCTGTAATTGTAAAGCCTCTTTATCATCTTTGCAATTATTCTCTAGAATTTTTAACTCATTTTTAGCAAATTCTAATAAATTCAAATTAATCACTCCTTTTATATTTATTTTAATAAATTTGTTTTATATTTAATACATTTATCACATATAGCTATATACTGATCACTACCTACTAAAATATCAGACTCTTTAGAAACATTACAATATGTATATTTAGCTCTTTTACCACAAAAATAACAAGTGCTATATAATTTTTCTATTTGATCAGATATCGCTAATAATTCTGACATACTTTTAAAAGGTTTTAATTCTGATGTTAAATTTAAACCAGCAATAAAAATATCATAATTTTTTATAATAGATAAATTTAATAAAACTTTAACATTACCTTTTAAAAATTGAGCCTCATCTATTAATATAATCTTACCATCACAATTTAAATCTTTATTATTCTCTAAAATATTAGGAATATCTTCAAATTCATCTATTAAAAAAGAAAAAAGTTTATTATTATTTACTCTTGATTTAATAAATGCATTATCTCTAGTATCTATAATAGGTTTAAAACAATAAATGTTATTTTTATTATATATCCCATCATATATATCTAATAATTTTTGTGATTTACCACTAAACATTGGTCCTATATAAGTTGTAATCATTATTAGTCTCCTTTAAAATTTTTAAAACTAGTATAATCAATATCTAAATAATCTATAAATAAGTCATGAGCTAAATTTCTACTATAGGCACCTAAATCTATAAAATCATCTAATATTTTATCTTTACAACTTTTTCTATCAGAATTATCTATATTTACTCCTACATTAAATTCATATGTACTTAAATTTAACTCTTTAAAACTATTTAAACACATAATTTCTTGATTTATAAAATATTCTATTTCCTCTATATTTTTAAACGTTTTACAGCAATAATCATCAGTTATTTTTTCAAAAAACTTATCACAAATTAAATTAAGATCTCTAATAAGATAATCTATATTTATAGGTATTTTAGGATAACTTCTACAAACAATAGCTTCATATATAGCATAACCTATTAGTGTTTTCTTTGAAACAATTATACCGTTTTCTAATTTTTGCTTATTTTCACTATCTAAATTATTAATATTTAAACTCATTTTATATTACCATTTAAACCTTTCTATAAAATTGTCAATATTATTATGTAAATATTTAACATTTAAATTAAATAATTCTTTCTTATAAGGTTCATATATATTATTATAAATATATAATTCAGCTCCTAGTGAGAAAGCTTGTTTCATTAAATTTAAAGTAGAAATATCTATATAATCTTGTTTATTAACAACAAAAAATATATACATACTTTTATATTCTGTTAAAGCTTTATAATTTGTATTTATTTTATTATAGTCAGTTTGACAAGTATCTAAATATGGAAGTATTTGTATATCAAAATTCAATTTGTTAAAAAATGAAATTATAATATCTAAATCCTGTTTATCAGGATTACCTCCAATTACAATTGAATGTTTTTTATTTCTATTCATATTTATAATTTTTGTATAGGCGAATTCTTCTTCATCTAAATCCATTATTGAATCTCCTTTATAAATTCATCAAATTTTGTTTTTGCCTCTTTTAACTTATAACTATTAAATCCAGTTAAAAACTTTGTTGTTATTACATATTTTTTATTATGATAAGGTTTAATATCAAATATGTCATCATCTAGTATTAAATAATATAAATAATCAGGGTTATCTTTTAAATATTTATTTATTTCTATACCTCTTTCACAATGTATATATTCTGTTTTATCACTTAATCTTAATCCATATTCAGCTAATCTTGCATTTACTATTTCATAATCTATATCATTTAATCTCCATGTTGAACTTAATATTATTTTTACATCATAAGCTTTCTGTTCTATAAATCTTACTAATTTCATTAAATTATTTAAACATTTTGGATCAAAAGGTACATGATTCATATGCATTGCACAGTGACCATTGTTTTCATAACATTTCTCTATATATTTCTGATTATTTAAAACACCATCTACATCTAAGAATATATAAATTATATTATTCATTATATAAATCCTTTCTTATCATTTTTTATATAAATATTTATGTAATTCTTCAATATCTCCTTCTGGATTAATAAATAAAAATTCTTTTTCTAGCTGAGCTATCTTTTTATCTATTGATATATGCATTCTATTGAACATTTCTTGTTCTTTTATTGAAAATTTTAAATGTTTGTTATTTTGCCATTTATAAATATATTCATTAATTCTTGATAAACCAGCATATCTCCTTTTAAAATTATCTATTAAATCGAATTCAGTATTCATATTAAATTACCTCACTTTGTATAATAAGATAAAGTTGATATATATTATATGTAATAGATAATTGTTTTAGTTTAAATTAATGTAATATAATGTGATGTAAATATTATTTTCCTGTGCTTCCAAATCCACCTTGTCTTTCAGCAATATTATCTTTATTAAAATTACTTACGTCATAATATTTAATAAACATACCTTGTCCTAATTTTTCTCCTTGTTTTAAAGTCACTGGAGTTTCAGTAATATTCATAAAAGCAAAAGCTATTTCACCTTCGTTATCTGCATTATTATAATAATCAGCATCTATCAAACCAATACCATTAGCTAATACTAAATTTTTCTTTTTAGGATTAGAACTTCTATTTAATAATAATAAAGCCATATCATCAGGGAATTTAGCTTTAATTCCAGTTTTTACATATTTAATCTCTTTAGGTTGTATTATAACTTCTTCAGGATTAATAAAATCATATCCAGCAGCATTTTTACTACCTTTAATTGGTAAAGAAAATACTTGTTCTGGAATTTCTATCTCTTTTATCATACGTGAAACAAATTCAAATTTAATTTCGTTATTCATTTTTAAAATCCTCCTTATTATTTTTAACACTTTCAATTAATGAATTAATATCTTTTCTATTTTTATTATTAATATTTTGTTGCATAAATTGTAATATTTGTTTAATATTTTGTCTTTCTATAAATTTCTTTATGATATTATAAAGTATAATTGATATAAATATAATAATTCCTAATGTTATTAATAATCTTATACTTTCTTCTTGGGACATTTAAACCACCTTTCTTATATTTATAAATTAATAAGATTTTAGATGAGTTAAACCATTTCTATCTTTAATTACAATTAATTCTGAATCATATCCTATAGGAATCTCTTTATGACTAATCATATAAATTGTTTCTAAAGATTCTAATTCACTTGTTATTAAATTTATAACATTTATCTCTGCTTGATTATCACAATAACCTAAAATTTCATCTAATATAATTACATTGCATGATATATTTCCTATCATACTTGCTAGAGATTTTTGGGCTAATAATAATGCAATATTAACCCTAGTTCTTTCTCCTCCAGATAAACTTTCGTAAGGGGCATTACCTAGTTTTATTTCTAATTTAGTATCATTATTATCTATTTGTATAATATCACCATTATTACTAAATAATTTATTTGAATAATCATTTAACACTTTATTTAAATACTTTAAACTATTTTGTAATAAATAAGTTCTAAAATCTTTTGTAATTAATTGTAATATATGTTTTGATGAATTTACTATATTATTATTTTCATTATATTGATTTGTTATAGTTTCAATATTTTTATTAATATCTAAAATCTTTTCATTAATATTTAATAACATCTTTTCAAATTCTTCTTTATTACCAACTTTAAAACTTAAAATTTTCTCTTTTAAATCTCTTAATTGTGAAATATTATTCTCAATATTTGTTTTTTCAGATTGTAAATTTAATCTTAATTGATTATCAGCAGCTTTTTTACTTTCTATATTATTAATTTCATTTTGATTTTCAGTTACAGATTTTGTTATATTTTCTAATTCTTCTTTTAAATTCTTACCTTGGATAGATATTGCATCAATTTGATTATTAATATTATCTATATCTATTTGTAAAGAAGCTATTTTTATATTATTTTCTTCAATTTGCAAATTATATTTATTTATAGTATCCTTAATATGTTGTTCATTACTATTTTCATATTTTCTACCACATGTAGGACATTTATCACTATTCTTTATATCTTCTATTTGTTTATTAATTTGTTGATTTTCTTTATTTAATTGATTTATTTGTAAATTAATTTTATCTAATTCATTTAATTTATCATTATACTCAGTTCGTTTATCTGTTATTTTATTATTCCATAATATTTGTTTATCAATATTATCTTTTCCTTGTTCTCTTAATTGAGATATTTGTTTATCTTTTTCAGGTATTATACATGTTTCTAATTCTTTTATTTGTTCCGGAATATGAATTAAATTATGTTGTAAATTTTGTATTTTATTATCTATATCAGTTATATTACCTAAACTATCTCTTTGTTTAATTTGTTCATTTATTTCACTAATTTTAAATTCAATATCTTGTTTTTGATTATAGATTGAATTTAGTTCTCCTTGTAATTTATTTATATTCATTTGATCATCTACACAAAGTGCTTCGTAATTTATTTGTTGTTGTTTTATTTCATCTTTAAATTTATTTATAACATAATCTGTATTTGTCAATACTTCTAAACGTTCTCGTCTTGCAGTTGGTGATAAGGAAGCTAAATTAGTTATTGCATTTTGAGATAAAAAAATACTATCTAAAAATACACTTTTGGATATACCTAATATATCTAAAATTAATTTATTAGTATCTGATTTATTTCTAGCTGAAATATCTTCATTATTTTTATATAAAATAACAGTTGATTTATTATTTTTTCCTTCTCTTTGAATTTTATAGTTAATACCATCTATATTAAACTCCAATATAACAATAAAACCATTATTTATTATTCTATTTTCTATATTTTTTTCTCCAGAACTAGTTTCTTCAAATAAAGCATATATTATTCCTTCAAAAATAGATGATTTACCAGATCCGTTTGATGATGCATTATCTTCATACTCATTTATACCTTTAACAATTACAGTACCTTGATTTTCTAAATTAACTTTAATCCTATCTATACTTCTGAAATTCTGTAATTCAATTGATAAAAATCTTATATTCATATATTATTTTGCTTTATGTCTTAATTCAGTAACTGCAATTAAAGCATAATTTGCTAAATCTAAAAGACTATCTTCTAAACTTTCATATTTAGCTTCTCTTTTATTCATTAAAGTTTTTATTCTATTAATTTTTATTGAAAACATAACTAAGAAGGCTGTTAATCCATATTCTTCAAATAAAGGATGCATACTATCTCCATAATCTCTATTTTTATTTACATATAAATTATGTATATTATTACATATATCTTCATGTATATTTAATTTTTCAGATATAGATGCATCAATCTCTTCATTACATTTGACAATATCTTTATCACTTAAGTCATTTATATTATAATCAATATCAATTATGCCAGGATTATAATTATGTGATTGTTTCATTATATATTCACTCCTTCTAATACTTTTAAATAATATTCTTTCGGATATTTTAGTTCAGTTATATTTAAAAAATCTTTGAATGTTTGACTAATATCTATATTTGTTTGAAGATTTATTTCTTGTGTAGTTTCTTCTTGCTTATCTTCTTTATAAATTTTTACATTTAATCTGCTATTTAATATCTTATCTGAATTCTCTAATAGTTCTTTAACTTGGGTTTTATATTCAAAAGGACTAATTACATGTAGTAAATATTTGTAATTATTATCTAAATTATCAATATATTGAGTTAATTCTGCTACATTTCTTTGTATATTAAATTTTCTAAATAAAGGACATTGTAAATTATTGAAAGATTGTAAATCTAATGTTTCAGTATTAAAAATATAAGCTT
>CALESE010000173.1 GCA_937907205.1 uncultured Romboutsia sp.
TACATTTTTGGACTAAGTTTATAAATGTATGTTCCATCATACCCTCCTTTTTTAGAACTTATTTATATAAATATATTATTCTAAACATATATATAATTGTACCTACATATTTAAATAGTGGGAGTATTATAAATTTTAAATAAAACTAAAACAAAAATACTTAAAATTGTATATATTAAATAGAAATCTTAAAAATGTCATTTAAGAGAAATTTAAACATAAAATATATTAGGAGGTATATATATGGTGGATATATCAACTGATTTACAAGTTAATCAGCCTACAGTAACGATAGTTGGAAATACATTTATATGTATAGAAAACTACTTATCTATAATAACTTATGAAACAAATTTAATAAAAATAAAAACTAAGGTGAAGTCAATTAAAATAACTGGGGACAAACTTTTACTAAAATATATTACTGATGGAGAAATAGGTATAAAAGGAATTATATATGATGTAGAGTATGTAGATTAGGAGGAGATGTAATTGATAAGTTACATAAGAGGATATTATGTAATAACAGTAGAAGGTATAGAAATAGAAAGGTTTCTAAATAATCTTATAAGAAATAATATACATGTATTTAATGTGAAAAGAATCGATAGCAACAAAATAGAATTTTCCATTGAAAGACAAGATATGAGAGAACTAAAGAATCTTTATAGAGGCGGAAATTATAATATAAAAATAAAGCAAAAAACAGGTATACCATTTTTAATAAAGAGAATATATAAGCAAAAAGGAATGTGGATATGTGCCTTTATATCTTTATTTTTACTTATTATGACATCTCAGTTTGTAACAGATATATACATACAAGTACCAGAAGGTATAAAAAAAGAGGATATAAGAAAAGAATTATATAATGCAGGTTTAAAACCAGGTGTATATAAAAAAAATATAGATAGAAAATCTATTAGAGATAAAGTGATGCTTGAATTTGATGAAGTTGCATACGTATCAATAAATGTAAAAGGAACTAATATATTTGTTACTGTTACAAAAAAAGCAGAATCATTAAAATCAAATGATGATTCAAATTATTGTAATGTAATTGCACAAAAAAATGGTATAATAGAAAAGGTAATACCAAGAAGTGGTAAAGCTTTGGTTGATCCAGGGAAAATTGTACAAAAAGGTGATGTACTTTTAAATGGTGCTAACACAAAATCTGTTCCAGAGGTTTGGGCTAGTACTTTTTATGAGGTTAAAAAAAATGCAAGTTATGAAGAAATTGAAAAAGAAAAAACAGGAAATAGTAAAAAAGTTTATACAATAAATTTTTATGATAAAAGCTATACAATAAGAAGGAAAATTGACTACAAAAACTATACTATTGATAACAAAGAATATAAGCTATCAATAGGAAATTATACTTTTCCTTTAAATATAAAGATAAGTACTTTTAATGAAACTAAAGATATCAAAGTAAAGAAAGATAAAGAAGAGCTTAAAAAAGAATTATCTAAAAAAGCATTAAAAGAACTAGAATACATAATACCATCATCTGCTAGAATTATTAAAGTAGACCATGATTATAAGGTAAATAAAAATATATTAGAATATATAGTTACAGTAACAGCATCTGAAAATATAGCTAAAATGCATCCTCTTAGTAAATCAGAGGCAGAACAAATAATAAATGAACAATATCAAAATAATGAAGATGAAGCAGTGCCTTCAAATCCTGAAAAAAGACCAATAAATGATATAAGAAACGAATTTGAGGATAAAAATAAAGAACAAGAGCAAAATGATAATAAACAGCAAAATTAATAAGATATCTAAGGAGGCATTTTAAATTGATAGTACAAAAGAGTTTTGAAGTTTCAGAAGAAAAATTTGAAAGAGAATTATTTGGAAATTTTGATGAGAATATAAAGCTTATAGAAGATACTTTAAAAATAGATGTAATTTTAAGAGAAGGTAATATAGTTTTAATGGGTCAACAAAAAAATGTAGAAGAAGCATTAAAGCTTATGGAAGAACTTCACCAAACTGTATCCAATGGTAAAAGTTTAGATAAACAAAGTATATCATATTCATTATCACTATTATTAGAAGGTAGGGAAGAACAACTTAAAGAATTAGAAGATATAATAGTAGTTACTAAAAAGGGTAAACCAATTCAGCCAAAAACTCTAGGTCAAAAAAGATATTTAGAACTTATAAAGTCAAATGATATAACATTTGGTATAGGACCTGCAGGTACAGGTAAAACCTACTTAGCAGTTGCCATGGCAGTTAAAGCATTTAAAAGAGATGAAGTAAGTAAAATAGTACTTACTAGACCTGCTGTTGAAGCAGGAGAAAGCTTAGGATTTTTACCTGGGGATTTAAAGGAAAAGGTAGATCCATATCTTATACCTTTATATGATGCTTTATTTGATATGTTTGGTCCAGAGAAGTTTGCTAAATATTTAGAAAGAGGATTTATTGAAGTTGCACCTCTTGCATTTATGAGAGGGAGAACTTTAGATAATGCATTTATTATATTAGACGAGGCACAAAATACAACACCAGAGCAAATGAAGATGTTTTTAACTAGATTAGGGTTTGGTTCAAAGGCAGTAATCACTGGAGACTTAACTCAAACTGATTTACCAAATAAAAAACAAAGTGGATTACTTCAAGCAACTAAAATACTAAAAGATGTAGAAGGAATAGGAAGTATAACATTAAATGATAAAGATGTTGTTAGACATGAATTAGTACAAAGAATAATAAGAGCATATGAAAAATTTGATAATGCTCAAGAAAAAAAGCAAAATAAAAAATAATTTAACCAAGGAAGAAGTGAGTTAATATGGAGCTTATAATAGATGATAGACAAGATAAATTAGAGGTAAGTGAAGAATTAATCGAAAAAATAAAAGATATAATAGTAGAATGTTTAGATTATGAAGGTTACAGTGATGAATATGAAGTAAGTTTATCTTTTGTAGATAATAAAGAAATACATGAATTAAATAAACAATTTAGAGGCATTGATAGACCAACAGATGTATTATCATTTCCTATGTTAGGTGATGATTTTGATATTGAACTAGAAGAAGAATCTTTAGGTGATATAGTAATTTCTTTAGAAAGAGCATTTGAACAAAGTTTAGAATATAATCATAGTTTTGAAAGAGAAGTATGCTTCTTAGTTTGTCATAGTACATTCCATTTATTAGGATATGACCATGATACAGAAGAAAATACTAAAATAATGAGACAAAAAGAAGAGTATATATTAAATAAGTTAAACATAACAAGGGAGTAATTTTTTATTATGAAGGTTAAAAAAACTCGCCAGGGAATAATAAAAGCATTTAATGCTGCAATACAAGGAATACTATATACTTTTAAGTTTGAAAGAAATATGAAAATACACTACTTTGTTGCAGTGATAGTTTTCATAGCTAGTTTATTCTTTGATTTAACTAAAATTGAAATGTTGTTATTAATATTTTCTATAAGCTTAGTTGTAATATCTGAAATGTTTAATACTGCAATAGAAAAGACTATAGATATGATAACAGAAGAATATAACGTTTTAGCTAAAATAGCTAAAGATGTTGCTGCTGGAGGAGTTTTAATTGCAGCATTAAACTCATTGGTAGTAGGTTATATACTATTTTATGACAAGCTAACAGAGGTATCAACAGAATTACTTACAACAATTAGAAGATCAGAGCCGCACCTTACATTGATTTGTATAGTTTTAGTTTTAATCGCTGTAGTTGTAGTAAAATCAATGACAGCAACAGGGACGCCTCTTAAAGGTGGAATGCCAAGTGGACATGCAGCGTTAGCATTTGCTATGGCCACAGCTATTACCTTTATGACAGAAAGAGTAGTTGCGTCAACTTTAGCATATTTAATGGCAACTTTAGTAGCGCAAAGTAGAATAGAAGGTAAGATACATACATTTTGGGAAACAGTTGCAGGAGGTATTTTAGGAACTTTAATAGGAATATTAGTATTTCAAATTGGTGTTTTTTATGTATAAGACATCAAATAATTCGATTATTATAAAAAAAGAAGTCTTTGAGACTTCTTTTATGCTATAATGAAAGGTATTAAATCTAAAAAATAATTAAATAGTACAAAATTAAGAATAATTATTATGTATTTTTTATAATATAACTTTATATAAAATAGATACTCATAATAAACTATATATAAATAAGATAAGATATTTTATAATCATAAAGATGATAGGAGAAGTAACAACATGTTTAAATCAGGATTTGTAAGCATAGTAGGAAGGCCAAATGTAGGTAAATCTACTTTAATGAATAATGTAGTAGGAGAAAAAATTGCTATAATGAGTGATAAACCTCAAACTACAAGAAATACAATACAAGCAGTTTACACAGATGAAGAATGCCAAATAGTATTTTTAGATACACCAGGAATTCATAAACCTAAAAATAAATTAGGTGAATTTATGGTAAAGTCTGCGACAGATGCATTTAAGAATGTAGATTTAGTACTATACGTAGTTGATGATTCTAAAAAGATTGGTCCTGGAGATAGAATGATAATAGAAGATTTAAGAAATATAAAAACTCCAGTAGTATTAGTTATAAATAAAATGGATCAAATTGAAGAACAAGATTTATTTGATATGATGCAAATGTATCATAATGAAGGTGTATTTAAACAAATAGTACCTATATCTGCATTAAAGGGGAGAAATATTAAAGAATTATTAAAAGTAATACAAAACCATTTAGAAGAAGGTCCAAAATACTTCCCAGATTATATGATAACAGACCAGCCAGAAAGGGTATTAGTATCTGAATTAATAAGAGAGAAAGTTCTTCATTATATTCATGATGAAATACCTCATGGAGTAGCTGTAGAAATTGAAAAAATGAAATCAAGAAAAGATAAAGAAATAGTAGATATATCTGCTGTAATATATTGTGAAAGAGACTCACATAAAGGTATAATAATAGGCAAAAATGGTAGAAAGCTAAAAGGTATAGGTAAGTCTGCAAGAGAAGATATGGAATTACTTTTAGGTTCTCAAATTAATCTTCAATTATGGGTTAAAGTAAAAGAAAATTGGAGAAATTTACAAAATTATGTTAGTAATTTTGGATATACTGATAAATAAAGGTGGAATATATGGATAGGAAACAAGATACTTCCAAGGATTTATTAAATGAAGTAAAAGAATTAATTGATAATAATAAAATAATAGAACTTAGAGAGTTGCTTGAAGAATATCATATAATAGACATTTTTGATATAATGGAAAATCTAGAAGAAAGCAAGAAGATTGAATTATTTGAAGTTCTTCCATTAGATATGGCGGCTTCTATATTAGAAGAAAGTAATTCTGCATTTTTTAGTACAATTTTATCAAAAATAGATGATGAACATAAAAAAAATATACTAGAATTAATGTCTCTTGATGATATGGCTGATTTACTTAGTGAACTAGAAGAAGATGAAAGACAAGATATAATGGAGCTTCTAAGTCAAGAGGATGTTAAGGATTTAAAAGAATTGTTAATTTATGAAGAAGAATCAACTGGTGGTATAATGACTACTGGATATATAGAAATAAATAAAGATATGACTGCTAAAGAAGCCATAGAACATATGAGAAAAAATGCACAAGGTGCAGAAACTATTTATTATATATATGTTGTAGATAATGAAGAAAGATTAGTAGGAGTTTTATCTTTAAGAGACTTAATAACATCAAGAGATTCTAATATAGTAAAGGATTTAATGAGTGAAAATATAATATCTGTATATGTAGATGAGGATAGAGAAGAAGCTGTTAGATTAGTATCAAAATATAATTTAATAGCAATTCCAGTAATAGATAGAGAACAAAAACTAAAGGGAATAATAACCGTAGATGATATAATTGATGTTATTGAAGAAGAAGCTACTGAAGATATGTATAAATTTGCAGGATCATCGGAACATGAAAGAGAAATAGTAGAACAAATAAATCCAAATCCAAAGGATCAAATAACATCGGCTCTAAGAGCTAGAGTTCCATGGCTGGTTATTACTTTAATAGGTGGTTTATTATCTGCTTTTATGGTATCAAATTTAGATTTTATAATGAATCCTACATACGCAACATTGGTATTTTTTATACCCGTTGTAATAGGAATGGGTGGAAATATAGGTACACAGTCATCTGCACTTACTGTTATGGCATTATCTAATAAAGATGTAAATTTTGAAAATGTTATAAGAGAAGGAATAGTAGGGTTTATTACAGGAATAATATGTTCTATATTAATAGGAGTTGTTGTGTTTATATTTATAAAAGATATAAATATAGTATTAGTTGTTTCCTTATCTCTATTTATAAATATGATAGTTGGAGCAATGATAGGTGCATTTATGCCTGTATTATTAAAAAAATTAAACTTAGATCCATCAATTATTTCAGCTCCAGTTATAGCTACAGCCCTTGATATAACAGGTATATCAATTTATTTACTTATAATAACAACACTATTGTCAAAAATTGTATAACAACTTTATGTATTATTTACCCTCTTCTTACTAAAAATATAATATAAATGTAAGGAGGGGGTTTTTAAAAATGAACAATTTGTGTTGGGAAGTTTTTAAAAAAACAGGTAGCATAGAAGCGTATATGTATTTACATGAATGTAATTGTTTATCTGAAAATAATGATAGTATAAGGGAGATAGAAAAAGACGATGATAATATTCAACACCCAGGGGATAGTACTTAAATCAGTAAGATATGAAGAAAATGATATAATATTAACTTTATTTACTAGAAAACTTGGAAAAATAGCTGTACTTGCAAAAGGTGCTAAGAAAAATAAAAGTTCTTTACTTTCGTCTTCACAGCTTTTTTCTTATTCAAACTATACTTTAAAAAAACAAGGAAATAAGTATAGAGTAAGTCAAAGTGATATAATAAAGAGTTTTTATGATATATCTTATGATATAGAAGCATTTTCATATGCTACGTATATTACAAAATTAGTTGAAAACTCTACACTTGAAAATCAAACGAATAATAGGCTATTTATACTTTTAGCTCAAACGCTACATTTATTAACGCAAAAAAATACTGATAAAAAATTTATAACAAGAGCATTTGAACTTAAATTTCTAGATTATATTGGATTTAGACCGATAGTAAAAAAATGTAGTGCTTGTTCAAGTAAAAATTTAAAAAATCCTGTATTCAATATATATGAAGGTGGAGTAGTTTGCGATGTTTGTAGTGAACATTTACAAAATAATTTAAAAATTGACGTAACTACTGTTAAGCTTATGGAATATATATTAAGTAATGATATATTACAATGTAGTAAGGCTAAAGTATCAAAATATTTAACTTATGAATTAGGAAAGATACTAAAGCCTTACTTAATTGAATATGTAGACAACATAAATTTAAAATCGCTATATTTATTAAAAGATATAGAAAATAATAAGGGAGTTGATACTGATGAATAATAATATAACTATTGAAAAAATAGATGCAGTAATATCAAGAATTCCAAATGTAACATACTCACAAGCAAAGGAAGCATTAGTAGAGTGTGAAGGAGATGTTATAGAAGCAGTTATTTTATTAGAATCTAAAAAAAGTATTAGCAAAACAACAAAACAAGTAAAGCAAAAAATAGAAGGTGTTCTAAATAAAGATAGTGAAGATATGAAAGAGTTTAAAGAACAGTTAGGAGAAGATTTTAATAACGTAAAAGATCAAGCAAAAGAGCTTATAAAAAGAAGTAGCGTTATAAGAGTTATTATTGAGAAAAACGGAAAAAATATAATAAATATACCTCTAACAGTTGGAGTACTTGGAGTAGCATTATTGCCTATATATACTTTAATTGGTTTATCAGCAGCAGTAATAACTAAATATAGAATTAAAATACAAAATGAAGGTGATGGTTCTATAGTTGATTTAGGAGAACTAAATGAAGAAAAAGTAAATATGTTAAAGCAAATGATAACTAGTACAGCTAAGGATGTAAAAGATGTTGTAGTCGAAAGTAAAAATGACGATAAAGACATAACAGATGAACTTATAAATGAAACTGAACAAGACGATACAAACAGAATATAAATTATAATCAAGATTGACAAAATTTGAGTATTTTGATATGCTAAAAGTCAGAAAAGAACTATTTTTAAGGCCTTTCGTTTATACGGAAGGCTTTGTTATATATTAAAATAAATCAATTATATATGCTTAAATAAAATTTTTCAATATATAACTGGTATATTATATAAGTAAACTTTATTAAAAGGAGGTATTATTATGAATTTTCAAAATATGATACTTACATTACAAAATTATTGGGCTAAACAAGGGTGTATAATGATGCAACCTTATGATGTAGAAAAGGGTGCAGGAACAATGAACCCAAATACATTTTTAAGATCATTAGGTCCAGAGCCTTGGAAAGTTTGTTATGTAGAGCCATCTAGAAGACCGGCTGATGGTAGATATGGAGAAAATCCTAATAGATTATATCAACACCATCAATTCCAAGTAATATTAAAGCCATCTCCAGATAATATACAAGAACTTTACTTAGGTAGTTTAGAAGCTATAGGCATAGATCCTAGTGAACATGATATAAGATTTGTTGAGGATAATTGGGAGTCTACTACAGTTGGAGCATGGGGACTTGGATGGGAAGTATGGTTAGATGGTATGGAGATAACTCAATTTACATATTTCCAACAAGTTGGTGGTATAGAATGCGAACTTGAAACTGGAGAAATTACATATGGACTAGAAAGACTAGCAATGTATATACAAGAAGTTGACAGTGTTTATGATTTAAAATGGAATGATGAAATAACTTATGGCGATGTATTTAAAGTAGCAGAGTACGAAAATTCTAAGTATGCATTTGAAGATTGTGATGCAGATATGTTATTTAATTTATTTGATACATATGAAAAAGAAGGTTTAAAACTTATGGAAAAAGGTTTAGTAGTGCCTGCATATGATTATGTATTAAAGTGTTCTCATACATTTAATATATTAGATGCTAGAGGAGCTGTAGGTGTTAGTCAGAGAGCATCATTTATAGGTAGAGTTAGAAATATGGCTAGAAATGTTGCATCTGCATTTGTAAAACAAAGAGAAGAATTAGGATATCCTCTTTTAAAGGAAGGTGATAGATAATGAACAACTACCTTTTATTTGAAGTTGGTGTTGAAGAATTACCATCAAGGTTTGTAAGTAGTACTCTACAACAAATAAAAAATAATCTAATAAAGATGTTAGGTGAAAATAGAATTGAATTTAATGAAATAAATACTTATGGAACTCCAAGAAGATTGACTTTTATAGTTAAAGGAATAAGTGAAAGACAAAGTAACTTAGAAGAAGAAGTAAAAGGACCATCTAAGAAGATTGCACTTGATGCAGATGGAAACTTTACAAAACCTGCACTTGGATTTATGAAAAGTAAAGGCCTTAAAGAAGAAGATGTGGTATTTAAGACTGTAGGTAAAGATGAATACATATTTGGAACAATAAGACAAGAAGGTAAAGAAACTTCTGAAGTTTTAAAAAATATATTACCAGAAGCAGTTAAATCTGTAACATTCCCTAAAGCTATGCGTTGGGGTGGGAAAAATATGAGATTTGCTAGACCTATAAGATGGATGGTTACTTTACTTAATGATAATGTATTAGAATTTGATTTAGAAGGTATACAATCATCTAATATAACTAAAGGTCATAGATTCTTAGGACAAAGTGAATTTGAAGTTAATTCATTAGAAGATTATCTAAATAAATTAGAAGAAAATTATGTAATATTAGATCAAGATAGAAGAAAAGAAATGATAAGAACTCAATGTATAGAAGTTGCAAACTCTTTAGGTGGAGAAGTTGAGTTTGACGAAGATTTACTTGAAGAAGTAACTCATTTAGTTGAATATCCAACAGCATTTTATGGAGAATTTAATGAAGATTATGCTAAACTTCCAAAAGAAGTTGTAACAACTCCTATGCAACAGCATCAAAGATATTTCCCTGTTGTTAAAGATGGTAAATTATTACCAAACTTTATAGCAGTTAGAAATGGTAATGATTATAGAATTGATAAAGTAAAAGCTGGAAATGAAAAAGTTTTAGTAGCTAGACTTGAAGATGCATTATTTTTCTATAAAGAAGATACTAAAAAAGACTTAGAAAGCTATACAGAAAAATTAAAGAGCGTAGTGTTCCAAGCTAAACTTGGAACTGTATATGATAAATCATTAAGAATAGAAAAATTAAGTTCTAATATAATAGATTTATTAAAATTAAATAGTGATAAAGAAGATACTATAAGAGCAGCTAAGTTATGTAAAGCAGATTTAGTTACAGGAATGGTATTTGAATTTACTGAACTTCAAGGGATAATGGGTAGAGAATATGCTAAAGTAAGTGGCGAGAATGAAGCTGTTAGTGAAGCTATATTTGAACATTATCTACCAAGATTTGCAGGAGATATGCTTCCAAAAACTAATGCAGGTATAGTTTTATCTATAGCAGATAAGTTAGATTCTATATGTGGATTTTTTGCAATAGGTATCCAACCAACAGGATCTCAAGATCCATATGCTCTAAGACGTCAAGCGTTAGGTATATTAAATATATTAATGGATTCTAAAATAGATGTAAATTTAGAAAAATTAGTAGAGCTAGGTTTAGAAAACTACTCTAATTTAGAATTTAATAAATATGAAGTTACAAATGATATAATGGAATTCTTTAAGGAAAGAATAAAGAACCTGTTTAGGGATTTAGGAATAAGATATGATGTTATAGATGCTGTATTAAGCTCTAAGTTAAATGATATATCAGATATGCATTTAAGAGCTGTTGAGCTTAATAATTGGTTAGATAAAGATGAGTTAGTTGAAATGTTAACAGCATTCAATAGAGTTTCTACTTTAGCTCAAAAATCAGAGTCTGATAAAGTAAACAAAGATTTATTAAAAGAAGAAGCTGAAATTAATTTATATAAAGAGTTTACTAATACGAAAGAAAAAGTAAATGATTTATTAAATGATAAAAAATATAGTGAAGCTTTAGATGCATTTGCATCATTAAGACCATCTATAGATGCTATGTTTGATAGTGTTATGATAATGGATAAGGATGAAGCTATAAAGAATAATAGACTAGGTTTATTAAAACAAATATATGATACTATGTTAAGTATATGTGATTTATCTAAAATAGTTTATAAATAAAAATAAGGCGGGGGATCTATTCTCCGTCTTATTTTTATCTAAGTTTAACTTTATGTAATTTTATATATTAACATTTAAATAATATATTATAATATTATCTATAATAAACAATTTAGTATATATTAAATACATAAATTTGATGTATACTAAAGATATAAAACTTAATATATATGAAAGAAGGTGAACATTATTCAACTTAACAAAAGACAATTAAAAATAATAGATATAGTAAAAGACAATGAGCCAATAACAAGTGAAGCTATAGCATCTATTTTAAATGTAACTCGTGCTACATTAAGGTCAGATTTAGCTATACTTACTATGACTGGAATATTAGATGCTAGACCTAAAGTTGGATATTTTTACTCTGGAGTTAGTGATATTAATTTATTAGGAAATAAATTAAAAGATAAAAAAGTTGAAGATATAATGAGCATGCCAAGTTTAGTAAAAAAAGATACGAGTATATATGATGTAATAGTAACTATGTTTTTATCTGATGTTGGTAGTGTATTTATTATAGATGAAGAAAATCATTTATCAGGTGTAGTTTCAAGAAAAGATTTATTAAAGGCTACTATAGGTGGAGGGGATATAAATAAAATACCAATAGGTATGATAATGACTAGAACTCCAAATGTTGTAACCATATATAAAGAAGAAAGTATAGTAGATGCTGCTAAGAAAATCATTGAACACGAAGTAGATTCTATACCAGTTGTAGAAATTGATGAAGACAATAAGAATAAGTCTAAAGTTATAGGAAGAATATCTAAAACTAATATAACTAAATTATTCTTAGAAATTGCAGGTAACTAAGGAGGGAAATATGGATAGTTTAATTATATATGTAATTTCGGACTCAGTAGGAGAGACTGCACAACAAGTTACTAAAGCAGCATTATCTCAATTTAGCTTAAATGAAGGATACGAAATAAGAAGATTTCCTTATATAGTAGATGAAAAACATTTACTAGAAATATTAAATAGTGGTAAGAATGAAAATGCAATAGTAGTATATACATTAGTAGACGACAAATTATTAAGTATAACTGAAAGATTTTGTCAGGAAGAGGGATTAAGTCATATTGATTTAATGACTCCTTTACTTAGAGAAATATCTAATAAAACAAATATAAATCCTAAAAGAGAGCCTGGAATAATAAGAAAGTTAGATGAAAGTTATTTTAAGAGAGTGGAAGCTATAGAATTTGCTGTAAAGTATGATGATGGAAAAGATCCAAGAGGTATACTAAAATCTGATATAGTGTTAGTAGGTATATCAAGAACATCTAAAACACCACTTAGTATGTATTTAGCAAATAAGAATATAAAGGTAGCAAATGTACCTTTAGTTCCAGAGATACCAATACCAAAAGAGTTATACCAAATAGATCCTAAAAAGATAATAGGTCTTACTAATTCTCCTGAAAAGTTAAATAGAATAAGGATAGAAAGGTTAAAGGCTTTAGGATTATCAAGTGAATCAAGTTATGCAAATTTAGAACGAATACTTCAGGAGTTAGATTATTCAGAAAAAATTATGAAAAAGTTAAATTGTCCAGTAATAAATGTATCTAATAAAGCTATTGAAGAAACTGCTGGAATAATATTAGATATTATAAATGAAAATGGTATAAAAATAATAAAAGAAAATAAATAAAATAGCATATACCATATAAGTAACATATAATATTTATATCTCATAATATATAAATATCTAAAATATTATATTGTGAGGGAAAAAAATGACCAAATGTCCAAGATGCGGAAAAGAAGTTTCATCAAGACCAGGAACTATTTGTCCAAGGTGTGGTCTTAAGGTATCAGAGGTTAATGAAAAAATTAGATGCCCAGAGCCTAATTGCAGAGCTTTAGTTTCTAAAAAATTAGAGTATTGTCCAAAATGTGGCTGTAAACTAAGAAACTATAAATTTTTAGAAATAATGAAAATGGCAAGATGTAAAATTGATGAAGTATTTTATGATGATAAAAAGTAAAAACTGCTAAGTCTACTTAGCAGTTTTTTCTAATTCCATATCCCACGCAAAGTATCCATTCTCTTTTTTAGAATAGGTTAATATTGCATCAAACTTATTACCTTTTTTAGATGTTAATGATTTAACTTTAGCAAAACCATTTTTCAATATACTTTTAACCATAGTTTTATTAGGTTTTTTATTATAATAATTCAAAAATTTATCATCTTTCCATATACCAAATTTACATTCTTTATAATTATTGCATATATATCCTTTGCTAATTTCAAAAACATCATTTTGACAAATAGGGCACTTGCCTAAGGATTCTTTTTTATCAGTTACATTAGAATTTGATGTATACTTACCTTTGAATGAATATTCTTGGGTACTTATGTTTTTTTGAGTATCATTTTTTATAAGCTCAACATTTTGAACTATGAAGTTCATTATATGACTTAAGTATTCTTTTCTAGTATAATTACCTTTTTGTATATCACTTAAACTTTTTTCAAGTTTACCTGTGTAATCTATATCAAATAATTCTTTAACTGGAAACATTTCTACTAAGTTTTTGCCTAAATCAGATATGAAATAGGACTTACCTTTTTTTCCTACATATCCAACTTGAAGAATCTTTTTTAATACATCAGCACGTGTAGCAGAAGTTCCGATAGAGTAACCAGACAAAACAGTAGTATCGTCTTCTGATACATTTTTTCCACAATTTTTCATAGCTTTAAGAAGAGTATCTTCAGTATAAGGTTTTGGAGGTGTAGTTTGCTTAGTTAAAGGCTTTATATTAAGAACATCTACACTATCATTAATACTTACCATTGGAAGTAAATCACATTTTTCTTCTTTATTATAAACTTCAAGATATCCATTATGTTTAAGTACTTTACCTTTAGTTATAAATATATGATTATCAACAGTTGTTTTTATCTCTGTATTTTCGTACTCAGCAGGAGGCATAAAATTAGATATAAATCTATCTTTAATTGCGTTATATATTATTTGTTCATCTGAGCTTAACTTATTAGGAATTATATAAGTTGGTATAATAGCACTATGGCTATCAACTTTAGATGAATCAAATATTCTTTTACTTTTTGTAAATTTAATTTTATTTTCATAAGGAAGACCACTTTTTAATTTTTCAAGTGTTTGAGATACTTTAGATGTTAGACTTTCTTCTAAATATATAGAATCAGTTCTAGGATATGTAATGTATCCACCTTTACCTTTTCCTTCATAAAGTGATTGACATACGCTTAAAACTTTGTCTGATGTAAAATTTGAGTATTTAGAAGTTATATATCCTTGTAAGGATGTTAAGCTGAAAAGTTTTGGTGCATATTCTTTAGATATAGTAATTTTTTTATCAGATACAAGACCTTTATCAGATTTTATATCATTTATTATTTTATTAACTTCTTCAAGATCATCAAATTTACTTTCTTTGCCTTTTATATATTTACCTTTATATTCACCATTTTTTGATTTGAAGGTACCTTCTATTTCATAATAAGTTTTAGGTATAAAATTAATTATTTCCATATCCCTGTCATAAATTAACTTAACAGTAGGAAGTATTACACGACCAATATTTAATAATTTTCCATTACCATATTTTAATGTAGCTACTGAAGTAAAATTGATTCCTATTAACCAATCGGTTATAAGCCTAGTATATCCTGCAGCTTGTAAGTTTCTCATTTCAGAGTTATCTTTTAAATTGTTCATGCCTCGTGTTATATCTTCAGGAGTCCATTCGTTAACTAAAATTCTCTTTATAGGTTTTTTATTTTTAGATAGTAAAAATATTAAAAATGATATCAACTCACCTTCTCGGTCGTTATCAGTTGCATTTATAACGTATTCTATATCATTTCTATATAGTAAATTTTTTACTATATCAAATTGTTTTTTCTTAGAATAGTCAACTTTAAATTTAAATTTATCAATAGGTATAAATGGAAAATTATCCATTTTCCAAGATCCAGAATATTTATCTTTATCATAATCCTTCATATCATATAGCCCAACTAAATGGCCTACAGCATAAGTAATTATATATCCATTTCCTTCGAAATAACCATCATGTTTAGTCTTAGCACCTAAAAAAGAAGCAATAGTTTTAGCAACAGATGGTTTTTCAGCTAATATAAGTTTCAATAAACATAACCCCCTTAAGAGTAATTAAATATTTTAAAACGACTCTAAATATATTATCATATAAAAATAGAATATATCAATATTGTTTGAAATTTAATATATTTTTGAGAAGTTGGAAAGTTATAGTAAAATAGAATTTTTATAGACAAAAAGTTACAAATTTGTAATAATTATTTTATAAATAAAAATAATACAATAAAATTAATAATTATTTTATTTGATAAATTATCATATTAAGTGCAACACATAAAAATATATAAAAAAAT
>CALESE010000174.1 GCA_937907205.1 uncultured Romboutsia sp.
ACACCTGTGGAATACAGGTGCCATATGGTTTCTTAAATAGTCTTTTTATTAAACTATCTACTTTTTAGGTATCAATTCATTTTTTTATAAAACTATTTACTTAATATTATATAATCATAGCTTAAATTATTTTCTAATATATATCATTTACAAATATTATATTACCTTCTTCAGACATATTATCTACATGTGCCAGTAGAACCAAATCCACCTTCTCCTCTTGCTGTGTCACTTACTTCATTAACTTCATTAAATGTACAATGATAAACTCTTCTTAATACTCCTTGAGCTATCTTTGTATGCTTAGGGATAGTTATTTCATACTCTTCTTCATTTTTAAGCATTATTCCCAATTCACCTCTATAATCCATATCTATAGTACCTTCATATACGGTTATATCAGCTTTTTCTCCATTTATAGTTGGAACCCCTTTTACCGTTATTCCAGATTTATTTTTTATTTGAATTCCCCATCCATTTGGTATCTCAAATATTAATCCAGTTTTAGCAATAGCCTTTTTTCTACCCTGTACTATTAAGTCTTCTGCTGTAAATAAATCAAATCCAGTATCTGTTGGATGCGCAAATACAGGTATTACTGCATCATCCATAGTTTTTTTTACATTTATTTCCATACTAATTCCTCTTTCAATTATATTTAAATCATAAAATCTTCATCTGTTAATTCTTCATAAACACCTTTTTGGTATCCGTTACCTTTTGTTGAGAAGAAGTCATGAGTTTTGGTTTCTGTGCTTAGTCCATTTAATACTATTGGATTTATTGGATTAAAATTATAATATTCATCAAACCCTAAATTTTCTAAGGCCCTATTTGCATTGTATTTTAAGAAATTTATTACTTCTTCTTCTAATCCACTTCCATTATATATCATATTAGTATAATTTTCTTCATTCTCCATTAAATCATTAAGAATTTTATAAACTTTCTCTTTTAGTGCATTTTTTTCATCATCTTCAAAAGACTCAAAAATTTCTTGTGCAAGTAATCCTATATATTTTCCATGTAAAGATTCATCACGAAGTATCAGTGATATTATTTCTCCACTTGCTACCATTTTGCCTTGTCCAGCTAAGTATAATGGATAGAAAAATCCTGAGTAAAATAAAAAACTTTCTAAAAACACACTTGTAACCATAGATAAATATAAACTCTTTTGGTCAGTAGTATTGTCATATTGTTCAAGTATTAAGTCAGCTTTTCTTTGTAGAGTTGGTTCTGTTTCTATCCATTCAAATAGTTCATCTATTTCTTGCGTAGAAAGTAATGTCATAAATATAGAAGAATAACTTTTAGCATGTATTTCTTCCATTGTTCCCATAAATGATAAAACAGCTTTTCTTTGAAGATCTTCTGTTAAACTCATCATAGATGGTACTCCATTATTACCTTGTTTTGTGTCAAGCAAAGTTAATCCACCAAATACTTTTTTATATAACTCTCTTTCTTTATCACTTAGTTCATTCCAGACTTTAAGATCCTTTGATACTGATATCTCCTCTGGTAACCAAAATTGTTTTACATTTTGATCCCAAAATGCTTGTGTAAATCCATCATCTTCTTTATTCCAATTAACAGCTTTATGTATTTGATTTTTAGTAAATGTCATTATAGATCCCCCTTATACTGAACACATTAAGCATTCATTACTGTCTCTTGTTAATTTTGTTCTTGTATAATACAAACTTTTTAATCCTTTTTTATATGCGTATATATAATTTCTAGCTATATCTCTTGTAGTTTTATCATCTGTTACAAATAAAGTTGTAGATATTCCTTGATCAACATGTTCTTGTACTGTTGCTACTACATCTATAACCTTTTTCATATCCATTCTATATGCTGATTGATAATATAACATATTTTCATTAGTTAAAAATGGCATAGGATATATTGTAGTTGAATCTCCATAAGTTCTTACTTCAACAGGTTCAGTAATTGGCATTATACTTGATGTAGAATTTTGTACATAACTTATACTTTGTGTAGGTGCTATAGCTGTTAAATATGCATTATATAATCCGTTTTCTTTGACTTTATCTAATAATTCAGACCAATCTTCTTTTGTTGGTATATATATACCTTTAAATAAATTTTTAACTTTCTCCTTTTTAGGTAAATAAGATTTTGTATAATATTTAGAAAGTACATCACTTTCTTTGCCCTTCGCATACTCTGATTTTTCAAATCCTTCGAAGGTTTTATTATGTTCTATAGATAATTCCATAGATGATTTAATAGAATAATATCTAATCATAGCAAAGAATACATTAGTAAAATCTATTGCTTCATCAGATGTATATAATATATTTTCTCTAACTAAGTAACCATGCAAATTCATTGCCCCTAAACCTATAGAATGTGATTTATCATTTCCATTTTTAATGGTTGGAACTTCATTTATATTTGTATTATTTGAAACAAATGTTAATGACCTTATTGCCGTATCTACTGTTCTTTCTATATCTTTATTGTCCATAACATTTGCTATATTAAGAGATCCTAAATTACAACTGATATCTTGTCCCCAAATATTATCTCCACTATAACCTTTTATATCTGATGAAGTTTGATATTGGAAAATCTCGCAACATAAATTAGACATCTTTATCATCCCTACATCTTTTAAAGTATGTTGTTTATTAGCTGTATCTACAAACATAACATATGGATATCCACTTTCTTGTTGCATTTGAGCTATTTTAGTCAACATTTGTCTTGGGTTTATTTCTTTTTTCCTTATATCATCATCACTTACTAATTTATCATACCACTCATCCATCTTTATATCATCTAAGTGTACTTTATATTTTTTATATACAGAATTAGGATAAAATGCATATGCTATTTCATTTTTTTCTGCTAATTCCATAAACTTGTCATGTATAACTGCACCTAATGATAGAGTAGTTAATCTTATCTTTTCATCTGCATTTATCTTTTTAGTGTCCATTAATAATTCAAAATCTGGATGGAATACACTCAAATAAACCGCACCTGCACCTTGCCTTGACCCCATTTGATTAAAATAACTAAAAGATTGCTCTAACATTTTAGCTACTCCAACAGGCCCTCCTGAAGCTCCTTGTATGCCTTTTATATCTTCTCCTGATGCCCTAAGCTTTGATAAATTTAGAGCAACACCTCCACCTATTTTAGATAAATGATTTGCTGAAGATATCGCATAAGATATACCTTCTGTACTATCTTCTACTGATATTAAAAAGCACGATACCATCTCCCCAGCCCTTTGCCTTCCTGCATTTAAAAATGTTGGTGTTGCGGGTTGGAATTCTTGTTTTACAATTTTATCAGCTAAGTTTATAGCTAGAGACTCATCTCCATTAGCTAATGCTAATGATACTATTAATACCTTATCATTATAAGTTTCTAATATTTCTTTTCCATCATCACTTTTTAAAGCATAGTTTTGATAAAACTTATTTGCACTCATATATGATTGAAATTTAAAATTATAGTTTTCTATAATTTTAAAAACTCTATTTATAAAATCCATACTATACTTATCTAGAACTTCTTTTGAGTAATACTTATTAACTACTAGATAATCTAATCTTTCTTTTAGGCTTTTAAACTTTTTTAATTTGGGATCTACATACTCTTTTATGTAACAGTCTAGGGCTTCTTTATCTTTTTCTAATTGGTATTTTCCTTGTTCATTTTTTATAATAACTTGATTATTAAGTTCTATCCAGTTCATCAAACACTTTCCCTTCTAATATAATTAGATCAATAATTTTCTAAGCATTCACAACTAAAAATTCAATATTTATTCATAAAATAAAATTATTTTTTTTTAATAAAAACTATTGACTTTTAAATAACTATATATAACTATTTTTTATATAAAAACACAATATATAGTTTCTGCATGAATATAATACCCTAT
>CALESE010000175.1 GCA_937907205.1 uncultured Romboutsia sp.
AAGTTTGGTATTGAAAATGCTACTGGAAATTATTTCATGTTCTTAGATGCAGATGATTACTATATTCATCTTGACTTTGTAGAAAATGCATACAATACTATTACTTCAGAAAATGCAGATGTTGTAGAATATGGTGTTATCTACAATCAGCAGAATGGACAGCAATCTAATTCTACAGCCCCGCAGAAAATTGTGCTTACTGATCCACATGATATGGAAATAGCTTTATTTAAAGACAATCTTATCAAGTTCAATGTTTGGTCTAAGATGTATACAAGAAAGATTGTGGAAAGTTATCCTTATTCAACAGTAAGAACATTCGAAGATGTAAGGACAATTCCTGTGTGGATAAGTAATTGCAAGAAAGTAGTAATTATGCCAATTCCACAAATCAATTACAGAGCGGCATCTAATTCTATTATTAGAACTAATTGGGTTGATACAAGACTTGGTACTATTTCAGCTATAGCAGAATTGTTCTCAAGATTCAAAGATGATAGACAGTTGCTCAAAGCAATGTATACACGTTCTATGATTGATTTGGAAGCCATTATGAATAACAAGTCAAGTGAATGTGAAGGTTTTGATGAAATGTCAAAATTGAATACATATATGCTTAAATTCATTTATCCTGATAAGTGGAAGGATCTTACATACAATGTAGAAATGGATCCAGAATTGAATCCAGATTTGAATAAAGAAATGAAATCAAAGTATACAGATTTGAACAGTTTGCCAGGTATGTAAATAATTTATGCAAAATAATAAATGGGAAGTGGTTAAATAAACTGCTTCCCATTCTTATTTTTAGATATAAGCATAGATTTACAAAAGCATAAAATGGCAAACAAGCTTTTTTACACATACATACACGGTACAGATTATAAAAATGACAGCTTTGTTCCTAGTAAGATGATATATTCTTATTGGGATTCATTGATATTTGATGTAAATCATCGTACTATATGGCACCAAGGTATGCCATTTGGTAATGTATATCCAGGTACATTATCGTATGGTGAAATATTCAATGATCTTCAGAATAATATTGCACTTGGTGCATATTCTCATGCAGAAGGATATAGCACTATTGCTAAATCAAATTATTCCCATGCAGAAGGATACAAAACATTTGTAGATGGGGTTAATGGACATGTTGAAGGCAATTCTTCTTATTCTTTAGGAGAGAATTCTCATGCTGAAGGTAGCTTTTCTTATTCTAGAGGAACAAACTCTCATGCTGAAGGAAATAAATCAGAAGCCCAAGGTAGTAATTCCCATGCTGAAGGATTCATTTCTTTTGCTATTGGAGAAGATTCTCATGCCGAGGGAAACAATACTTTTGCAAAAGCTAAAGGGTCACATTCAGAAGGTAATATAGCTAAAGTAGAACCTGAAGCGGAAAATGGCCATGCTGAAGGTTATAATACTATTGTAAGTGCAAAGAATGCCCATGCTGAAGGAAATAGTACAAAAGTAGAAAATACCGGAGAAAATGGCCATGCTGAAGGTTTAAAATCAATTGCTAGAGCAAAAAATTCTCATGCTGAGGGTAACAATACTTTAGTTGCTGGAGAAAATGGTCATGCTGAAGGTTACAAATCTCAAGCAACATCTACTAATACCCATGCTGAAGGTAATGATACAAAAGCAACTGGTGAGAATTCTCATTCTGAAGGTCATAATACCGAAGCTAGAGCAAAGAATGCTCATGCTGAAGGAAACCACACTATAGCTGCAGGAGAGAATTCCCATACGGAAGGATCTGAAACAAGTGTATATTCCAATTATACACATGCAGAAGGAAACAATAATATAATAAATACATTGTCTGATTCTTCACATATTGAAGGATCAAATAATAAAATATCATTTTCAAAATCTTCACATGTAGAAGGTGATAGCAATGTGAACGGAGGTAACATAGGTATAATAACAAATTCCCACCATTCTCATGTAGAAGGTTTGAACAATAAGAACTATGCTATAAATTCACATATAGAAGGAAAAGATTCAAATAATTTTGGTAAAGAATCCCATATTGAAGGTGTTGGTCATCTAACTTATGCTTATACAAGTCATATAGAAGGATATGCAAATACCATAGGAAAGAGTGTAGGTGATACAAAATATGTTCATATTGGTGGTAACAACAATACTGTATATCCAAACAGTGAGAATAATGTAATATATGGTCGTTCAAACCGAGTAAAAGGTGTATGTTTTGATATAAATGGTGAATATATAAACAGTTATGCAAACTATTCTGTTTTAAGAGGTAGATCATTAGAAATAAACAGTAATAGCATTGAAAATAACCAAAAGGGAATAGATTTTGTTAATGTTTCTGGTAATCATATTTCGGTTGGAGAAAATGCAACTTATGGGTTTGCCCATGGTTCTAACATAACATTACAATCTCCTTATGAAGTTGGGTTTGGAAGGTATACACATTCTTATTTAGATAATCAAAAGCAAGATAAGCAAAATACCATATTCATGATAGGTAATGGTAATGATAATGAAGAGTCAAATGCTTTAGATGTAAGAGAAAATGGAATAAGCTATCTTTATAAAGGAATATATACTTGGGATTATGTAGAAGACTATCCTTATTCTACTGTTGCAAACAATGAATCATCTTACTGTATTACTAGAAGACAACTTGCCCAAGTAGCAACAGTTACTTATGTAATGAGAAATTCTGCTGGTAGAAGAAATTTCTATCCATTGGATGATCCTGCCAACCCAGAAACTGCTAATCCTACATTTATAGGTGCAGAATATTTCAACAATTATGGTGATAAAAACACTGCCCCTAACAATGCTTATGCTAATTTCTGTCATGCAGAAGGATGGGGTACTTATTGCCATACTGGTGGTACTTATTCTCATGCTGAAGGTTGTGGAACGGAAACAAGAAATCCAGGAGAACATGCTTCTGGTAACTGGAACAAATCATCAGACAATACTTTATTCTCTGTTGGATGGGGTACAAACAATATAAACAGAGCAAATGCATTTGAAATAAAGAGAACACCAACATCTGATGGTATAGCTTTCATAGATAAGAAACCAATAGTTACTTCTATATTGAATGGCACCGGGCCTACTTATATGTGGAAGGGTAATTATGCTGACTATATAAAGATTAAACAAGTAGATCAAAATACCTTGTATTTCATATATGATGGTGATGCTTCTACAAGAGATGACTTTATTAGTATAGATCAGATGGATGACATAGTAAACAGAAAAGTAGAAGAAAAGATTAAGCAATATACTCAAGGTATGCTTTACAACGCTAATTATAGTCCTAAATTCAATGGATTTGGGGGTGACTCTAACTTTAGTTATGTTTGGTCTGGTAATACAACTGACTTTATTGGTCTTGGTTCTCTTGCTAATGATGTTAATACAGTATTCATCATAAGAAACAACAAATAAAATTGACTTAATATAAGGATATGGTAGTTATACGAAATGGTAGATTCATATCTAGAAAGAAAACATCATCTGATGAAGTACATCAAATGAGATCTAGTGGATCTTATGGATATGAATTAAAATATGATAAAAAAAGAATATGGCCCTCATTTAATGTCAATTGCCTAGAAAATACATTATCATTTCATTGGGATACAAAAGATGGTTTAGGAGGTATTCAAGGAAACAAACCAATTCCTGATAATTCTTCTAGTGATAAAATTCATGAATTTGATCCTAATGGTGGTAATGGATACATAAATTTGATAGATAGAGAAACATCATTATGGCATAGACCTGAATTGCAGATATTGGTAATAGGTCCAAATGATGGAAATGATATTAAGATTGGCTCTATAGATTCAATAAAATTACCTGGAAATATTGATAGTGCTGGCACAATAGAAGCATCTACAGATTTTTCAGATAATGATATTGATAAAGTTAAAAAACTTTACGCAGAGGAATTTAAGGATGTTTCTACAGATAATATTGTAATAAATAAGTATAGAATAAAACCTAATCAACCAGATGAATTTTATGATGGCAATGGTAATTATACTGATGATTATAAATACACACCTTGCTATAAATCTACTGAAGATTTTTGGACACATTTCACAATTAATCCTAACAATTCAACAAATAATCGATATGGTATGATAATCATATCTAAGATTTATACTAAGATTGGAGAAACAATAAATTTACTAGAACTTGGAAATTCAGTAAAATTAGCTTCTTGGTACCAAAAACCTAATATTCTTTATTATTGCCATGCAAACTGGGTCGATGTAGATGGTAATGCTATTACCAATGATAATTGTGAATATAATGAATTGAATGCAGGTGTATATTTACATATAGAGCTTGGAATATCACCTGATGGTGGAAATACAATATTTTGGAATGACTCTCATAAAAATTCAACAAAATATCAAGCTATAAAGAATTTGAGTGCATCAGTACCAGATGTATTGACAACTAATGCTATAACAGTTGAAATAAGTGGAACAGATAGAAATAGATTCTTATCCAATTATGGTGTACAAATAGCTAATGGGAATTCTGCTGATAAGATATTAAGAATATTACTATATCCAAAATATGTAAATAATGAAGATAACAATACAAATTATGAAATAGAAAAATATTATATTGGTTACACTTCAGATGATTATAACAACTCAGCAAATCCAAATAATAAGAAACATGATTCTGATATAGTTGGAATAAACGGAAAGAATTGGGCACAATCTGGTTATATGGCACAATCAGAAAGTAATGTAGATACACCATCAAATACAGAATTTTGTGATGTTTCAACAACATTCAGAATAAAGAGAATGAGGTCTACATCTCCTTGGAACATAAATCTTAAAGTAAAAGTAAATATAAACAAAGATACATGTCCTGGGTATATGACACAAGAAAGATATACCACAGAAAAAAAGAATTAGTATTTTAAAATGGCAACAGAATATGGCAACCCAAAATTTAGAGATTCTAACAAAAATTTACCATTTATAATGAATGGTCAACCAGCTACTGATGCATTAGCTAGAGTAGTTAATACTGTTGGTGCAAATAATATTACTATATCCAACACAGGGTTTTCTTCAAATTCTGATTATTCTAAAACACACAATAATAGTGTTAACTATGATAAAGTCATAAATAGTACAAGTAAAACCTATAGAATAGATTGGAAGCTCAAGTCAAATGTTGGTACTCATCCAAGAAAAACAACTTCTCTTAATTATGGGTTGCTAAGTTGGTTTAATGGTGGTACTGAGGGTAAGTCTAATAATCCAGTAACATATACTTCTACTAAACATCAATTGAAGGGAACTAACAATTTCAATTCTTCTAGAAGTTTAGCTGGTTTACGTTATTTTGATGCTAAAATTAAAGTCAATGGATTAGATGGTGATAATAATAAAGAAGTTGTATTCAATACTGCCTCTTCATTTGCTGGAGATAACAAACAAATAAAGGGTGTTGCTCAAGGATATTATAACTATGATGCTCCTTATACTGTATTCACAGCAAACTCTCCAGTAAATTGGGTATCTTTTCAAACACCAAATGGTGGAACTAGTAATGAAATATCTATTACTTCCTCATCAGGAGATATATCTACTGGAAATAATGCCCATTATCTTATAGTAAGTGATAATTCACCGTCAGTAGAATACGGTAATATTTCTGGTAAGCAAACGGTTCATTATACTATAGATAAAGATGAAAGTGGAAATTCTATATCTAATACACATGCGGGAACTGTAACATTTACTTCTGATAATGATGGCAAAGCATTTGTAACAACAAACACAGATAAGACAAATTCCACTTCATACCCAAGAAATACCACCATAACTTATTCATTAACGGATTATAACACTTCTTCTAGTGGTATATCAGGTAAATTATCTGGAGCATTTTCTATTTATCAGGCTGGTGGCATTATAGATCCTAAAGATCCAGAATTGACTTATTTTTGGAAAATAACATCAGGTTCTGAATATGTTTCCGATACAAAAATAGTGTCTACTCCTGTTAATGCCAAACAAGATAATGGTAAATACCAACAATATTCTTACCAAAACAAATATATAATTACAGTTAAAGATAATAGTGGTACAATTGGTAGTATAACTGGTACTCCATCTATATCAAGCATAAGTAATCCAAAACCATTATATAAAATTGGAACATTTAGTATTAGTGGTTTATCTATGACACCAGCTGTAAATACAAGTGATCGAAATATAACTGTAAATACTAAAGTATCTGGTAATTATTGTACTAACTTTAATGTAACAAATCCTTCTATAGATACAACAGTAACACAAACTGGATCTAGTTGGGTACCTAACCCTACTGTTGTTGGTAGATTGTCCATAACATGTGAAAATCCACAAACAGATAAGATAGATCAAAGTAATCCAGCATCATTCACAATAAAACAAACATCTTCTAGTAATTATTCATCAAGTTTAAGTAATGTAATATTAAGTGAAGGAAATAATGAATTCGGATATAGATTTGGCACCATATCTGCTTCTTCAACTAATATATCAGTTTCTGGTAAAATAAAAGTAGAAGAATCTGTAAATAAAACATTTGGAATTTCAGGAGAATCTAAAAGTCTTATATCATTATACCCAGAGACTCTTACATTCAACCCTGGATATTCTAAGAAAATAGATGATATCAGATGGAAGTTGAAGTTTACACCTGATACCACGCAAAATAATAAACAGATTACAGATGTAAAGAGTTCAGAAATAACAGTTATTCAAACTGGAATTCCACAAGGATCAGAAATGAGCTATAATCCATTGACAATATCTGGTGAATCATCAGAAAATTGGCTTACTGTGACAAATAATTGTGTATTTAATTATAATGATTATAATAATTATAATCAAGCAAATCCAAATAAAATAACTTTAAAGGCCGATCCTAATAGGACATCAGTTAATAAAATTACTGTTACTGACACAAATAACAGTAATGTATATAAAGTACAAATTACTAGTGCTTCAGTAGCTGGATCTAGAAAAGCAAATATAACATTAAGCAGTTCTGATTCTAATACTACCTTAAGTAAGACTACCATATCAGATTTTACTCAATCTGGTGAAAATATAAATTGTAAAATTTCTTTATCTTATAGTAGTCCAAATGGTTCAACTAATAAATATGTAAATTTGATAGGTACTGGTTTAACCATATCTGATACTAATGAACATAATTTAAGCATACCAAGAGGTACTACTGGACATACAAACAATACACTTATAGGATTAAGTGCAACTCCGATTGGTGATAATGATAGTTTGAAGATAAAAACTAGTGATGGATCTGCTTTATGGTGGTCGCCTAATTCTAGTACTTCTGTAGGTTTAAATATTGGCGCTTCCGGAACAAATCTTGGAAATTATACATTATCTAAATCAAGTATTACTGTTAGTATTCCAGGAGATTCGCAACAAATACCTTGGGTAAGATGGTATTCTAAATCTGAAGGTGGAAGCTGGGTAAAAATATCAGATGAAGCCTCTAAATTAACCATATCACAAAGTGGTAGTGTCGCTTCTGCTACTTCTTCTAGTCCATCATTATCAAAAAGAGGAGATGCTTATGGGTTAACAGATAAGCCATTCAAATTAACCAGAGGCAAACCATCTTCGGCATCCACCAAAGTATATTATAAAGTTGAATCAAGTGCTGGAAGCGCCGGAACCGATGATAGTGTATATATAGAAAGAACAGATAGTTCTACAGGATTTGGTAGTGTAAAAGTAACAGCTTCTTCTACTAATATACCTATTACTGCAGATAGTTCTATATCAGTTGGATCTAGTGATTTACAAGTACCTGGTTCTGATGAAAATACAGAATATGCAAACTGGTATGTTTATGGTCCCACTGTTACTTTAGGAACTCCAGCTATAACAACAGAAACAGGTCTTTCAAAAATTACTGCAAAACATGTTGGTGCTTCAAAAGCAGGTGCATCAGTACCAACAAGTATATCTGCATTTGCTGCAAAAGAAGATAAAGAATTCAAAATATCTGCATCAGTTAGCCCATCAGTTACAGCTCAATGGGAAGCCTCTGTATCTGCTGATGGTTTGACATCATCTGATTCTGGTACATTTGATACATCAAAATATGGATCTGATAATATATATTCTAGTATAACTTATGAATGGGATACAAATGAAACAACAAGTGAAATAACTTGGAAACCTGATATACATGTAGCTAAAAAAGATTATGAAGAATCAATTTCATGTAAAGTAACTGTTTTATATCAAGATGGAACAGAAGCATCAGATACATTAACTTGGAAAATAAAAGTACTTGCGACAAGTGTTAGATTTGAAGGTACTTTGAAATGTAGTGGTAGTAGAACAATAACGGCATTTGATCCACAAACTTACGATACATATGCTTCGGTTGTTAAATATAAGGTTACTGCTACTTCAGGTTCATTAACACAAGATTGGACTAATTCTTATAATTAT
>CALESE010000176.1 GCA_937907205.1 uncultured Romboutsia sp.
AGATCTGTTCCATTTTGTGATTCTTGTCTTCTTCAAACCGATATTTGTGAATATTGGCGTCAAGTCATTCACTTCTTTTGCATTTCCCATAATATCCGACTTAGATATTGCTTCTGTAATAAATTCTACTAATGATTTCATTTTTTATTTTATTTTACATTTCTCCAGATCCACCTTCAGCTGAATTGTCAGGTTGTACATCACCCATCATTTCTGAATCTCCTCCAGCATCTTCAGATCCATCATCTTCCATTCCTGTATCTTCTGAACTTGAATCCATTCCCAACATTTCTTCTTCACCATTCTCTTCTTCCTCAGATTCTGCATCACCATTTTCTTGCTTCTCTAACCATTTGCATTTTTGGTTGTATTCAAAATCAGCATCAGACATCTTCAGATATCTTTCAAGTAAGAATCTCATGGAGAAATAACTATCTTCATTTCCTTCAGCATCAGTTGTAGTGAATGTATCTTTAAGCATACCAATTGTTTCAAGACGTTTGTTGGTAACTTCAAGATCCATCATCTCAGTAAATTGGTTGTAAGAATTATATCTGAATATGATAGCATCTAATACTCTCTTGTCATTCTTCATTTCTGGAATTGAGAGAGCAACTTGAATCTGAATAGGTTTGATGATTACCATAGAAAATACATTTCTAAGCCTATCAACAAATCTACCAAAGTTTATTTCATCACGAAGGGTTTGAGTTGGATCAGTTCCAAACCAAGCAGCAGCATTTTCCTTGTCAAATCTGCTTTCTGGTATCTTAGACATCTTATATAGTTTAGAAAGATAGTACTTAAGCTGTTCACTATCATTAAGGCTTGGACCTTGGTCAACAAGTGTCTCTATCTCCGGCTTACCATTTTCATTTTCAGGCATCCAATATTCTTTATTGAATGGAAGATTAGTTCTACCATTTACTTTAAGTTCACCGGTTTCTGTATTGAAGTCTATATCTTCTTTATATCTAGCCATAGCAGAATTCAGAGTCTGCATACCTTTTGCCCTGTTCATACCAGCTACAGGTATAGTGAACATTGTCTTGAAGCTAGCTTGAGTTACAGTCCAGATAAGTTGTGCTTGCTCAATGATTCTGTATATGTTAAATGGTCGAATCAGACGTTCAAGATATGATTGCCTGTCTATTACTCCACTATCTTCATATTTGATATATATTACTTGGGAATCAAGCATGATACGTTCTTGTCCAATCACATCTTTAAACTGTACCCAATATTGTATGCCGTTATCAATAACACGAGTAATAGTAGCTGGATCTATAGGAATAATACCAATGATTGTATGAGGGTTTTCTATGTTGTCATATACAATTTCATAAGCTATTACTCCATCTATCAACCATCTTTTGAACTGGTCCCAAGCTTTGTTTTTCCAATCGAGAAGCATATATATCTTATAGAAACTAGTATCTACACAGTTCTTTATTTCTTCTATATGATTCTCATTCAACTGTTGCAGTACACTTGGTTCAATATAAGGTTCTCCAATATAGACATCATTATCATCATAAACAATGCATTCATTAGCCATGATATCCAATATATCTTCGATTTCTGGATTCATAGCCATCTTTCTCAGAACATCTCTCTTCTGTTCAAGAGTCTTTTCTCTGAATGGCTTGTCTTCTTCTGGCTTCTGCTTCCAGTTATCCATTATACCAGCATACAAGTTAGAAGTCATTACACCAATATCTTTTGGTTGCATCAACTTGTCAGCTGGTACTGCTTTCATGTTCTTTACAACATCAGAAGTCCAGTTCATACCATAATGACTGAGCTTATACAGAATTTTTGCAAGATGACCAGGTTCCCTTACCTGCATCTGGTTTTGTTGTATAGGCATCATATCATTAGCTTGTTCATATATAGTCTTATTTCCTTCTAATACGTTACTTAAGTTACCAAATATCATGTATATTACACTGCTATTGCTTATTTAAAAATACAATTTTAATAATTAAATTCACTGTTTGTTTTTCTATTTTCTTATAAAAGAAAATTAATTAAATGAGTGGAAATTTATTTCAACAGGGAAAATATAGGGCAACACCCATCAAATCAGAAGTAGCTCCATTATTGCAACAATTAGTAGTAAAAGAATTGTTGGATAATTATCCTGATATGGAATATTGCTGTATTGGATCCATAGGTAAAAAGAAAGATGGTGAATACAATGGAGATATAGATATTGCTATAAAAACAGATACTATAGAAGAGTTGGAAGCAATGATAACCAAAGTATTCTCTTATACAGAAAGTGTTACAAGTAAATCTTATTTCATTGTATCTATATTGTATCCTTATAAAGACCCATTAGATGATGACAAGCTAAAGTTTGCAGCAGTTGACTTTATGATGATGAAAGACAAAGAATACACTGAATTCAGATATTACTGTCCTGATTATAGAAAAGATGAATCAAAATATAAAGTTGGTGTAAAAATCATGTGGGCAAATACTATATTGAACCATACAAAAGAGAGATTGAATGGGGTGGATTTGTCAAAGAACCAAATGGGTTCATTCAGATTTGTTCCAACTGGATTATATCAGACAATATTTAATGTTGATACATTTGAAGTAATATCAAACAAATTCATTACAACAAACGTTGATGAAATAGTAAATATGGTTTTTGATGATGGTGATAGAAGTCATTTCAACTCTGTAGAAACTTTATGGGAAGGAATTCATTCAGAACATTACAAATATCCAGAAGAAGTAAAAATTCTAGAAGCTAGATTGATGATAAATAGCTATAGAAAAGGATGGAAAGAGATTATAGATTCAGGAGATTTCAAAATGAAATATTGGAATAAAGAAGATATTTACAAGATGATAGAACCTTATAAATTAGAAACAAACATAAACAAATATTTAGATAAGCAAAATGGAATCCTATAGGATTCCATTTTTGTATTTAATCATAAGAAGAGACCTCTTTATCTTGCCAATCATCAGGTAAGTTTAAAATATCTGTCCACCCAAGCATTATATCAATAATACTACTACCAGGACCATCCCAATAAAGATCATCATCTGTATATTCACCATTCATTACATCATCCATGAATTCATCACTATCATAGAATTTCTCACCACTATTTCTAGCATATTTTACTGCATCTTTAATATTGTCAAATGATTTAACTATATAGCTAGCATCAAAATCTTCATAGTCAAAATAAGCAGAACCTAAAAGACCAAGCAAGTCTGATAATGTACCAATATGCAAACACTGATGATATTCATCTTTATAGATGTAGAATTTTGCCTTAGGAACTTTGACATCTTCCCATCTTAGAAATTTAAATGCTCCATCATCGCTACCACTTGTAATTTGTTTTAATACAGGGAATTTGATTGTATGTGTTTTAGATGCTGGATCTGCCTTGGCTAAAGCTTTGACAGCACTATTACTAGAAGTCATATCTTTAATAGTAGCAACTACTTTACCACAGTTCTTTGCATCAGGACCTGGTTTCCAACCTTTAAGCTCCTTTTCAAGGGCTTTACCAGCAGCTACTGCAAATCTATTTGCTTGAGCATTTCTACCCTTTTCTTTTGCCGCTTTAGCAGCTCTTCCTAACAATTCAGAACTAAGTTCTAATATTAATGCTTCATTCAAATATTGTGTTAAGCTTTGCATAAATTCAATTTGTAATATGTTTATTCTTCAGAATTTGATTTTTCTATTTCCATCCAGTCATCAGGATGATTTACAACTTCAGTCCATTGATCCATTAATTTCATGATAATAGGAGCCGGACCAACCCAATAGCAATCTTCATCTGTAATATCACCATTCATTACTCCATCCATGAATTTCTTACTATCTGAAAATTTCTTACCACTATCTAATGCATATTTTACAGCATCTTTAATATGGTCAAATGACTTTACTATATAGCTTGCATCAAAGTCCTCGTAATCAAAATACGCAGCGCCTATAAGACTAAGCAAATCAGATATTGTGCCAATATGAAAATCTCCACAATATTCATCTTTATAGATGTAGAATTTTGCTTTAGGAATTTTTACATCTCTCCATTTTACAAATTCAGCATAATCCCAAGGATTATCTTTATCATCACTAATATCTTTCATTACTGGGAATTTTATAGTACGCATTTCTGATGCTGGTGCAGCTTTTACGAATGATTTCATAGCACCATTATTAGCAGACATATCTTTTATAGTAGCTACCACTTTACCACAGTTCTTAGGATTAGGACCTGGTTTCCATCCTTTAAGTTCCTTTGCAAGAGCCTTACCAGCAGCTACTGCAAATCGGCTTGCTTGTGAATTTCTACCTTTCTCTTTAGCGGCCTTTGAAGCACGACCAAGCAATTCAGAACTAAGCTCCATA
>CALESE010000177.1 GCA_937907205.1 uncultured Romboutsia sp.
CTACTTCTATATATATAATAATGTTGATATAGTAATATTAGACCAACTGTCATAGCACTTATTGCTAAAATAGTAACAGATTTATTTAAAGTAATATTTACTAATTTATATATTTTAGAAATAGGAATAAAATATGGATATAGTATAATCTTCCTACCAATAGAGTTATATTACCATTAAAAAATTAAAATCATATAGATTTTAAATAAAAGCCTATATATAATAGAATCATTAAATATTTTTATAAGGGAGAAATTATGATAGATTTTAAAGATATAAATGATATACATGATAAACATTACAATATAGCTTGGGAAATATATAGAAGTAGTTTTCCTATATTTGAACAAAGAGATATAGACAGTCAAATGAAAGCTATGAAAGATGATAAGTTTAATTGTAGAGTATATATAGAAAATGATATTGTAATAGGGATACTATTTTTCTGGCAATGGAAAAATTATAGATATATAGAACACTTTGCAATATCTAAAGACATTAGAGGAAAAAACTATGGCAGTAAAATACTTAGTGAATTTTGTACAGAACAATATTTAAATATATTAGAAATAGATCTACCAATAGATAAAGTGTCAATAAGTAGGCTTAATTTCTATGAAAGATTAGGATTTTTAATTAATAAATATGACCATATTCATCCACCATATCGTTTAGGATATAAAGGTCATGATTTAAAAGTTCTAAGTTATAAAAATTTTTTAGATGATAAAGAATACAATGAATTCAATAATTTTTTAAGACAAAAAGTTATGATATATAGTGAGAATAAACAAAGTAACTATAATAATACAAACTTTGGAGTATGAGATTAATTTATAAGGAGGAGAATATGGAGATATTTACAATAGGACATTCTAACTATCCAGTAGAAAAGTTAATTGACATGTTAAGATATTATGATATAAATTGTGTTGTTGATATTAGAGGTACTCCTTATTCTAAATATAATGTTCAGTATAATAAAGATACAATAAAAAATACATTAGTAAAAGAAGGATTTGTATACATCTATATGGCTAAAGAATTTGCAGCTAAAAGAGAAAATAAAATATCTTATAATAAAGAAGGATATTCTGATTTTGAAAAAGTTATAAAAGAAGATGATTTTATAGATGGAATAAAAAGGCTACAAAATGGGTGTAATAAAGGATATAAAATAGCATTACTTGGAGCAATGCAAGACCCAATAAGATGCCATAGAAGTATTTTAGTAGGAAGGGAATTATTAAATCATGGATTTAATGTAAAACATATATTAGATGATTATTCATTAGCAAGCCAAGATGATATAGAAGAACATTTACTAGATAAATATTTTAGCGAAAGAAATCAATTAAGTATAGATAATTTACTTGGAAATGCTATGGATGGAAAAGATATGATAAATGAAGCATATAAAAAAGCAAATAAAGAAATAGGATATAGAATAGAACATCTAGATGATAAAAAATAAGCCGTTAAATAGTGGCTTATTTTTTACATTTTAGTAAACTATATAAATCAATAAATTATAGATAAAGGATTAAACATAGTTATATCAATATACTGATTTTGTGGATAAAAAAGATTTTAAGCAATGGATGAATTTGTTGGCTAGATGAAATGATTCACAAACTTAGTTGCTTAAGCGAAGCGAATTTTTTATGGTAATACTTATTCTTGATATTGGAAATAATATTAACATTAATTAACTAAATTTCAAAATAAAAGGAGCAATATAATGAATGAGTCGTATTGGATTTTAAGTACTAAATCTACAAATTATGAAAAGTTAAATGAAAATATAAAAGTAGATACCTTAATTATAGGTGCAGGTATTGTAGGTGTTACTACTGCGTATCTATTAGCTAAGCATGGCATAAAATCTGTAATTATAGATGCTAATAAAGTTGGTTATGGGACTACGGGAAGAAATACAGGGAAGGTAACTACTCAACATGGGACTATTTATTCTAAAATAAACAATAAATACGGTATAGAAACAACTAAACTATATTATGAAGGAAATCAAGAAGCTCTAAATTTAGTAAAAAATATAATAGATGAAAACAATATAGATTGTAGTTATGAAGAAATAGAATCATTTATATTTACAGAAAATGAAAATTATATTGAAGAGCTTAAAGAAGAATATGAAGTTTGTAAAAATATAGGTATAAAATGTAATTATCATGAAAAGCTAAATTTACCAATAGATACTAAAGGAGCAATAAGTTTTATACACCAAGGTCAATTTAATCCAAAGAAATATATAGATAAATTAATGGAAATAAATATAAAACTAGGAGTTAAAATATATGAAAACACTAAAATTATAGATTTAGAAAAAGGAGAAACTATCCACCTAAAAACTAATGATAATCATAAAATAGAA
>CALESE010000178.1 GCA_937907205.1 uncultured Romboutsia sp.
CATTACTATTTCCTATACTTACTTATATTACTATTAAATTACTATTAAAGAAATTTCTTATATTTTTGTAATTAACATAATACTCTTAAATAAAAAAAGACTATTTATAAAATAGCCTTTTATCTTAATATATTAAATGTTAATGGGTATTCATAACTTTTATATGAACCATATTTAAATAATCCTATAACAGTTAGAACAAAGTATACTAAACTTACTAATGGTACTAATATAACACCAATTAATGCTAATATTGATATACCTGCTATTACTTCATATATAAAGAATGACAAGTGAAAATTAAGTAATTTTCTACCATTATATTCTATAAATTCTGATTCTTTACTATATTCTTTCCATACAAAGTATACTACAATAAATCCAATTATATTGAAAAGTATAATAGCTGCTGCCATAATCAACATTATTAAATTTTCTTTTTCAATTGACCTTGAATAATTATCCATATATATCTCCTTATTTTAGCTATATTAATATATATAAATATAATGTTCTTTATATTTATATATGATAAAAAAACTAAGATGTTATCTGTACATATTAATATTTATTATTAAATATTAATTTAAATATTATACAAAATAGCTAGTAATTAAATTTACTTACTAGCTATTTTTATATTATACCAAGTTTATTTTTATAAACTTTTTCTTTCCTATTTGAACTATTAATTCACCTTCAAGAACAACTTCTTGTAAATCATTAACTTTTTCTGAATTAACTTTAACTCCACCTTGCTTAACTAATCTTCTTAATTCACTTTTACTTGGAACTAATTTATTATCAACTACTATCTGAGCTAAATCAAAGTTCTCTTTACTTGCCTCTACAGTTAATATATCACTTGGTATTTGACCTTTTTGGAATACTGACTTAAATCTTTCTTCTGCAAAATTAGCTTTTTCTTCACCATGGTATAATCTTACTATTTCTTTAGCTAATCCCATTTTTATATCTCTTGGGTTTACTTTATCTTCTTTTAAATCTTGTTCTATTTTATTTACAACATCAGGATGAACATCTGTTACTAAGTTATAGTATTTAACTATTAATTCATCTGGTATTTCCATAGCTTTTTGGTACATTACACCAGCTTCTTCATCTACACCTATGTAGTTTCCTAAACTCTTACTCATTTTGTTAACACCATCTAGTCCTTCTATTATTGGCATCATTATAACAACTTGAGATTCTTGTCCAAATTCCTTTTGAAGTGCACGACCCATAAGTAAGTTGAATCTTTGGTCTGTTCCTCCAAGTTCTATATCAGCATTTATAGCAACTGAGTCATATCCTTGCATTAATGGGTAGAAGAATTCATGAACTGATATGGGTGTATGACTTTCATATCTCTTTTTGAAGTCTTCTCTTTCTAACATTCTTGCTACAGTTATAGTTGCAGCTAATTTAACTACATCTTCAAAGTTTAATTTAGCTAACCATTCACTGTTAAATCTTACTTCTGTCTTTTCTTTATCTAATACTTTAAATATTTGTTTTTGATAAGTTTTTGCATTTTCTAAAACTTGTTCAGTAGTTAAAGCATTTCTTGTTTTTGACTTTCCTGTTGGATCTCCTATTTTTCCAGTAAAGTCTCCTATTATTATAACAACTTTATGTCCTAAATCTTGAAGTTGCTTCATTTTTCTAAGAACAACAGTATGTCCTAAATGTATATCTGGTGCTGATGGATCAAGTCCTAACTTTACAACTAATTGACGTCCTTCTTTATTAGCTTTTACTAACTTTTCTCTAAGATCTTTTTCATCTATAAGGTCATCAACACCTTTTAATATTATTTTAACTTGTTCATCTAAGTTTATCATATTATCCTCCTAAAATTTTTACATAAAAATTCTCTTTTCTCATGTCAACAACGATTTTATCCGTTGATTAAAACATTTTTACTATCAAAACCAGTGTATTGATATAACTATTTTTTATAGTTTACTATAACACAAAAAGCCCTCATCCATATAAAAGGACGAGAGCATTACTCACGTGTTACCACCTTAATTTATTAATACCTTACGATATTAACCTCAATAGGTATATATACCTTAGTACTATAACGTGTACTATTACGTTAACCCCTAATAATTATTATGTTCAGGATTACAGCTCCAAGATGTATTCAAACTAACTTTACTTGCTCCTCTCACCAACCGGAAACTCTCTGTTAGATTACATTAGCTTTACTTGTTCTTTTCATTGCTTTTTTATTTTAATATATTATTTAATTAATATTTTGTCAACTATTTTTAATATTTTTATCAAAACTATATTATGAGTAAATATTCCTATTTTGCTATTAAATTATTTATGTAATTGTCTATTATCATAATCTGTTTTCGTCTTATATCTATTTTTTTATCTAATATTATATTGATTGATATTAATATTAAAGTTGTTAACTTTAACATTAATATTAACATAATTAATGATATAATCGATACTATTCTTAAATAAGCTATATTTTGATATTTTGATATAACATAGTTTTGTAAAAAAGTATATGAATCCTTTATTATAAAATAAAAACAAACATATTCTGTGCATATTATAATTGTTTTTAAATATACACTTTCTATGCTAATATTTAACAAATTAATAATTTCAATTAATAGTATATATATAACACTAGAATAAAATGTATTTTTAGATAAACATATAAATCTTATACAAGATTTAAAATTAGTTATTACATTCATTTTTATTTTAGCATTATTTTTTAATATATTTAATTTCTTTGCAAATAATAGTGATAGATACTAAATACTGTTCCCATTGGAAATACAGCTATAAATATATAATATATAGTCATTGAAAATTTTTTATATTTAAATAAATTTGCGTAATCTTGAAACTCTTTCATAAAACTATACCCTATTAACTTAGATGCATAAATATCTATAAATACCATAAGTATTATACCTAATATGGAACCAATTAATATATCATCTAAAATTGTTCCATTTTTACTCATTAATACACCACATAAAATGCCAAGCACTACACTTTGAGTAGCCCATATTGCAGTTCCTATATTACCAAGTACTAATCCTATAACAACTAAAGATGTTATTCCTGATAATACTGTATATCTAAAATCACATTTTAATAAAATTATACAAAAAAATACTGGAACTATAAAATCTAAATAAAGTGCATATCCAAATCCACTACCTACTGCAAATATAGTAATTACTACAAATAATGATGATAAAAGAGCTGCTTCTGTTAACTTTTTAGTACTATTCAAATTTTATCCCTCCTATCTAATTATTTATATCATAATATGATATAATTATAATACTACTTAATAAAAAAATTATAAAGAGGGAGAATACTATGTTTAAAATTAAGCATTTTAATGAATTGACATCTAATGAACTATATGAAATATGTAAATCTAGATATGAAGTTTTTGCTTGCGAGCAAAAGATAATTAGTGAAAATGATTTTGATGATATTGATAAAGATTGCTATCATATATTTAAAACTGAAGATAATAAGATAATATCTTATGCTAGAATAATTCCAAAACAATTTAGTCCTTATGAAAATACTTCTATTGGTAGAGTTTTAGTTTTAAAAGAATATAGAGGGAAAAAAATTGCAAAAGAAATGATGGATATTGCTATTAGATTTATTATAAATAATTTAAATGAAAAATACATAACATTATCTGCTCAAGAATATATAAAAAATCTTTACTTATCTTGTGGATTTAAAGAAGTGTCAGATATATATTATGAAGCTGGAATACCTCATATAAAAATGATATTTGAAAATATTGGTAAATGATGTGCAATGTCTTTATATAAACTTTCCAATAATTTAAAATAATATCACAAATAAACCTAGAATATTTTCTAGGTTTATTCACTCTTTAAATATACATTTGAAATATTCATCATTAGATTTAACACATTTATTTAAAGGGTTTAGTTCTAAGCATTTTTTATGATGATAGTACGCTTTATATATATTGCCTACCATGCTATAACAAAAACATAAATTTAAATGTGGTTTAAATCTAAGACAACATATATTATTATACTGATTATTATCCTGATTTAGTTTTAAGTTTAATATTATTTCATACCAATAAATCGCCTGACAATATTTTTCTTCTTGTTGAAAAGAAAGTGCTATATTATATAATATTTCTCCACTTGGAATCCCATACTCAAATGTCTTATAAAGATACTCTCTAGCCTTTAATCCTTCTTTTTTATATAAATAACATTCTGCAATTTTACACAGTGACTCAAGCATATATTCTTCACATATATCTTTTTTTATGAGATTTTCTAATATATTTATAGATTTATCAAATTTTTCATTACAATAAAGCTCTTTACCATAATAAAATAAATCTCTTTCATTTAAATTATTACCTAATTCAATATTTTTTTTATATATTTTTAAATTTCTATCATCTACACACTTTAACTTATCATGAATTATATAAATATCACTATCATATATATTATCTTCACAACAAATATCTATATATTCATGTACAAATCCTATCCACTTATAGTTTTTTATTCTTTTAACTAATCTATTTCTTGTGGCAATTATCTGAGGTTTGTTATTTTCATCTAAATTTATATATGATTTCATAGATATTATATCTATATTTTCACTTAAATTTTTCTTTAATTCTAATAGTTTATATTTATTATCATTATCTATTATTTCATCTGCATCTAGCCATAGTATATAATCTTTAGTAGCTTTATTAAATGAATAATTTCTTGCTTTTGAAAAATCATCTACCCATTTGAAATTGTATATTTTATTTGTATATTCTTTTATTAACTCTTTAGTATTATCTTTTGATCCTGTATCTACAATTACTATTTCATCAACAATATCTTTCACATTATCTAGACATCTTTGTATTGTTTTTTCTTCATCTTTCAATATCATACATAAACTTATAGTAATCATATATAAAACCCCTTATATAATTTATCTTACTATAATATATGATAATACGACAATTTTGGTTAAAATAAAATATATAGTAAACGAACTTAATAATAAAGGTATGAAAATTATTAAATAAGCTAACA
>CALESE010000179.1 GCA_937907205.1 uncultured Romboutsia sp.
TAACTTATTTAATAGTTTTTATACCTTTATTATTAAGTTCGTTTACTATATATAATAATTGTTGTAATGGTATTCCTGTACTTTTTTATTTTAATAATAGTTGAGTTATACTAATTTATATACAGTATCTAGTATTATTAATATAACAAAAAGGAGTAACATTTGTTACTCCTTTTTGTTATATTAATAAATTACATCATTCCTGGCATACCACCAGCCATACCTGGCATTGGTTCATCACTTGGAATATCTGCAACAGCAGCTTCAGTAGTTAAGAATACCCCTGCTATAGATGCTGCATTTTGTAATGCAGTTCTAGTAACCTTAGTAGGGTCAACTATACCTGCTTCTATCATATTAACATATTTTTCATTTAACGCATCAAATCCTACTTCAGCATCTTCATTCATAACATTTTGAACTATAACAGCCCCTTCAAGCCCAGCATTTTTAGCTATTTGTCTTAATGGCTCTTCTAATGCTTTTCTTATTATAGTAGCACCTAGTTTGATTTCACCTTCTAAAGACTCTACTAGTTTATCTACTGCAGGTATAACACTTACTAATGCAGTACCACCACCAGCAACCATACCTTCTTCAACACCAGCTCTTGTAGCATTTAAAGCATCTTCTATTCTTAATTTCTTTTCTTTTAATTCAACTTCTGTAGCAGCTCCTACCTTTACAACTGCAACTCCACCAGATAATTTGGCTAACCTTTCCATTAACTTTTCTTTATCAAATTCTGAAGTTGTTTGTTCTATTTGACTCTTTATTTGGTTTACTCTACTTTCTATAGCTGACTTATCTCCATGTCCATCAACTATTGTAGTAGATTCTTTTTCTACTTTTACAGAAGATGCTCTACCTAACATAGTTAAATCAGCTTCTTTTAACTCATACCCTAATTCCTGAGATATTACAGTACCACCTGTTAAAGTAGCTATGTCCTCAAGCATTGCTTTTCTTCTATCTCCAAATCCTGGAGCTTTAACAGCAACAACTTCAAACGTTCCTCTTAGTTTATTAACTACTAGTGTTGATAATGCTTCTCCATCTACATCTTCAGCTATTATTAATAGCTTTCTACCTTGTTGAACTATTTGTTCAAGTACTGGTAATATTTCTTGTATATTAGATATTTTCTTATCTGTTATTAATATGTATGGGTCATTTAAGATAGCTTCCATTTTATCTACATCAGTTACCATATATGCAGATATAAACCCTCTATCAAATTGCATACCTTCTACTGTGTCTAATTCAGTATGCATAGTTTTAGATTCTTCCACTGTTATAACTCCATCTCTACCTACAACTTCCATAGCTTCTGCTATTAGTAATCCTACTTCTTCGTCACCTGCAGATATAGAAGCTATTTGAGATATGGCCTCTTTAGTTTCTATTGTTCTTGATTGTGATTTTAATTCTTCAACAGCAACTTCAACAGCTTTTTGTATACCTTTTCTTATAAGTATAGGATTTGTTCCTGCTGTAACATTTTTTAAACCTTCTCTTATTATAGCTTGAGCCAAAACTGTCGCAGTTGTTGTACCATCTCCTGCTACATCATTAGTTTTAGTTGCAACTTCCTTAACAAGTTGAGCTCCCATATTTTCAAATCTATCTTCTAATTCTATTTCTTTAGCTATTGTAACACCATCATTAGTTATTAGTGGTGCACCAAATTTTTTATCTAATATTACATTTCTTCCTTTTGGTCCTAATGTAACCTTTACTGTATCAGCTAATTTATTTACTCCAGCTTCTAAAGCTTTTCTAGTCTCTTCAGCAAATTTAATTTCTTTAGCCATTTTAACCCCTCCTAATAAATTATTCTATTACAGCTAATATATCACTTTGTCTTAATATTGTATATTCTTGACCTTCTATTTTAACTTCTGTACCTGCATATTTCTGGAATATAACCTTGTCATTTACTCTTAATTCCATTACAACTTCTTTTCCATCAACTATTCCACCTGGTCCAACTTCTACAACTTCTGCCATTTGAGGTTGTTCTTTAGCTGCCCCTGGTAAAACTATTCCACTTGCAGTTTTCTCTTCTGCTTCTATCTTTTTGATTACTACTCTATCAGCTAATGGTCTTATTTTCATAACACTTACCTCCTAATGAAATATTTTATCTAAATGGAATATAAATTCCATATTTGAGTAATTTAAAATATACTATAATTTTTTATCACTCTTCTTAAGAGAGTGCTAGCAATTATTATAGTATATTAATTGAATTTAATTTTCAATAGTTTTTATTATTTTTTTATAATTTATAATATAGGAGAAAATAACCTTGAAAAAGACTCTTTTACTTTTTTTGTTATTTTCCTATTTTTAAATTCTTCATGACTTATTTCTTCACAATGACTTAGATCTTCAAAAAAGTCATTAGTCATAACTTTTATAACTTCTTCATCATATATAAATGCATTTATTTCAAAATTAAGCATAAAACTTCTAAGATCCATATTCGCAGATCCAGTTGAAGCAATCTTATCATCTATTATTACTATCTTAGAGTGTATAAATCCTTTATTATATAAATAAACTTTTCCTCCAGATTTTAATATATCTTCAAAATACGAGTATGATGCATTATTAACCATTTTATGGTCTGCAATTTTTGGAAATATTATTCTAACATCTATCCCACTCAATGCAGCACTTTTTAATGCTCTTAATATACTTTCATCAGGAATAAAATATGGAGTTTCTATATATATACTTTTTTTAGCCTGGCATATAGCTGTAAAATACGCATAATGTATGGCTTCCCAATCACTATCTGGCCCACTTGCTACTACTTGAACCATACTATCACCACAGTAATCCATCTTAGGGAAATAATTTTTCTTTAATATAACTTCTTTGGTCGTATAATACCAATCTATTAAAAAAGTCATTTGAAGCATATAAACAGAAGAGCCTTGAACTCTAATATGAGTATCTCTCCAATATCCAAACTTTTTATTTTTGCCTATATATTCATCTCCAATATTTATTCCTCCTGTATAGCCTATTACACCATCTATAACAACAATTTTTCTATGATTTCTATAATTTAACTTACTTCCTATTATAGGAAATTTAGCCGGTAAAAAAGGCATTATATCAATTCCATAGCTTTTCATTTCATTAAAAAATTTTCTATGGAACCAAAATCTCCAACATCCAACATCATCATATAATATTCTTATCTTCACACCTTGTTTAGATTTCTCTATTAATAAATCTTTTATTTTTCTGCCTATTTCACTATCTTTTATTATGAAATATTCAAGATGTATATGATGTTTAGCTGATTTTATATCTTTTATTAAGTTATCAAATTTTTGAATTCCATCTACATATACATCTATTTTATTATTGGTAGTAAATGGAAACATACCCGTATTTAGTAATAGATTTATTACTCTTTTTTTAGGATAATCTTCTAAATCTTCACTTTCTATAGTTTTATTCTTTATTGAATCTTGTTCTAACTTTACTAACTCTTGAATTTCTTCTAAATTTTCAAATATTTTTTCTTCCTTTATATCATTTGCTAATTTCTGAGTTTTAAATATTTTTATCTTTCTAATATTTCTTCCAAATATAGCATAAATCAATAATCCTATACCTGGAAGAAGCAAAAATATCAATAACCATGTTACTGTTCTAGCAGGGTCTCTATTCTCAAGCATTATAGTTATAACAATTACAGAACTGGCTAAATATGATATTATTAAATAGCTTAAAAATAAAATAGCTACAATATTCATTGATTATCCCTCTTTTTTTATTTTATCTACCTATCCCTAATTCCCTTGCATAATAGAATAAATATTGTTGTGCAAATCCAGATAAATCCCCAAATTTATCTATTGCAAATTTTCTTATTTTAGGCAAGCTCATATCCTCTTCAACATAAAATTCTTGCATAACTCTTTTAACCCAAACATCAACAGGGAATGTATCATGTTTTTGCATTCCAAATAATGCTATACAATCTCCAACTTTAGGTCCTACTCCATTAAATTTAAGTAATTCTTTTAGACATTCTTCTGTATCTAGATTTCTATAAGATAAAACATCTTCATTATTATTAATTACATTTTCTGTAGTACTTTTTATATACTTATCTCTAAATCCAGTTTGACAAGCTCTTATTTCTTCTACTGTAGCCTTATTTAATTCTTGTGGAGTTGGAAAAGCATAATATTCTTTCCCTTCATATTCTCCTATGTATTTTCCAAAATTCTTTGATAAATTTTCTATAGCTCTTTGAATCATTGGTATTCTATTATTTGATGATATTATAAAAGATATCAACATTTCCCATCCATCTTGTTGAAGTATTCTTATACCCCATCCAAAATCTGTTGCCTTATCTAAATATTTATCCATATTTTTCAATGTATTCTTTATATCTGTATAATTTGTACCTAAATCAAAATAATCATACCAAATATTATTAAAATCTTCTAAGTTGGTATTTTTTATGTATACAGTATTATCTTCTCTTGAAACATTTATAACTCTGCCTCTAGCTACTCCAGTGTAAGAACCATCTTCTTGTATATGCCATCTAAAGCACTGCCCACATTCAAATATATGCTTAGGATCAAAATCTGATACCCCTTCTAAAACAACCATATTATTTTTCTCATAAATATTCATTTTCTTTCTCCTTATATTAATGTTAACATTCTTAATTTACCCATTTTATAACTAAATTAAATAAACTATTTTTATCATATGCAAATTTAGTTTCAAATGTCTAGAGTAGTATTTTAATTTTTTTTTTGTTAAAATACTTTAGATATTATTTTTAGAGGGTGATTTAAATGAATAATAGAGGTATTTTTATTGCTATAGAAGGACCTATCGGTGTAGGTAAAACTACCCTATCAGCTATACTTAATGAACATTTTGGGTATTCACCATTAAGAGAAATAGTTGAAGAAAATCCTTTTTTATCAAAATTCTATACAGATATTAAAGAATATGCTTTACAAACGGAAGCATTTTTTCTATTTAATAGATTAAAACAATTGGATGATATTGAAAAATACGAACTAAGTCAAGGAAAAGGAGTAGTAAGTGATTACCATATTATAAAAAATCTTATATTTGCCGGATTAACTTTAGATAAAATGCAATTCCATAAATATAAACAAATGTATAATATATTTGTTAATGACTTACCCCAACCAGATATAATAGTATATTTAAATTCAAATACAGATACCTTAATGAAACGTATAACTATGAGGGATAGAAGTTTTGAAAGACAAATGTCAAGAGACTATATTGAAGGATTAAGATTAGAGTATAAATATTATTTTAATCCATTATCTATAAAACACAACTTTATGGGTAAAGAGCCAATTATAGTTGAAATTGATAATTCAGAATTAGATTTTATAAATAATGATGATGATAGAAAATTTATAATAAATAAAATAGAAGAAGTAATAAAGACCTTAGGAGGACAAGCATAATGTTTAAATTAGTAAATCAATGCAATAAGTCTTTAAATAGATACTTATTTATAACGGTAGCTGGAAATGTTGGAGCGGGAAAATCAACATTAACTAAGCTAGTAGGAGAAAGGTTAGGGTTTGAAACTCATTATGAAAAAGTTGATGGAAATCCATACTTAGAAGATTTTTATTTAAATCAAGAAAAATGGGGATTCCACTTACAACTATACTTCCTAGCTCAAAGATTTAAACAACAAAAAGAAATAGATTTTAACGGATTAAACAATATTCAAGATAGAAGTATTTATGAAGATGTTGAGATATTTGCAAGAAATTTATTTGATAATAATTTAATGAGTAAAAGAGATTATATAACTTATAGAGATTTATTTAATGATATGGTTCCTCATTTAAGAAGACCAGATTTAATGATATACTTAGATGGTTCTATAGATACTATAACTAATAGAATAAGCCTTAGAGGTCGTGAAATGGAAAAAGCTGTTGATGTAGGATACTGGCAAAACCTTCATAACAGATATGAAAAATGGATACGTGAATATGATCAATCACCAGTTTTATATGTAAATATAAATGAAGTTGATTTAATAAAAAATCCAGAACATCTTGATATGTTATGTGATGAAATAAAAAAAGTACTAGGAATGTAATTTAAAACATTCCTAGTACTTTTTTGTTTGTAATATAAATTTTTAGTTAGTCCTTATAAAAATATCTTTATTAGTATTATCGCAGATATTATCTGTAATATTCCTACAAACAGACCGTATAAAGATACAGCTTTTCCTTGTTTTATTAAGTCTTTTATGTTAACTCTTAAACCTATCGCTGCTAATGCTATTATTTCAAAATTGTTACTTATATTTTTAAGTATTGAGGATATCTCTGGAGTTATTATATTTAAAGAAAATAATGCACACATTATAAAAAATCCTATAACATACCATGGCACTTTTATTTTACCTTTTTTTGTATCTGATATTTCTTTATCAACTATCTCAACATTTGTCTTGTGTTTTAAATGACCAAAAACAAATACTACTGCAACTAGCATTATAACCCTTACTATTTTAAATATAGTAGATAAGTCTTTTACACTCTCATTAACCATAGCTCCACTTGCTACTACTTGTCCTACTGATTGAAGTGTTCCTCCTATCATTGCAGAGGTCTGTGTTGTTTCATAATTATATAAATATCCTGATATTAATGGAAGTAAAAACATTAAAAATATCCCAGTAACATTTACAACTGTTATGCTTATTCCCTTATCATTATCATCTGCATCTATTACTGGGGCAGTAGCTGCTATTGCAGAAGACCCACAGACTGCGTTTCCACTTGCCATTAACATCCTAAAATTTTGTCCAAATCCTAATTTTTTGCCTATATATAATGTCCCCACTATAGTTATAACCATTTGTATAATAATAAACAATATTCCATTTAATCCAAGTTCCATTAGCTTTGATATGCTTAATGTACCTCCTAGTAAAACTATTGAATATGATAACAAATTACTTTCAGAAAATTTGTATCCACTTTGGAATATCTCTTGTCCTAAAAATAAGTTTCCTACTATAATGCCTAAAAATATAGATATAGTAGCTGCTCCTATATTAGGTACTATATTTGCAAGTCCTATACTAAATAAAGCTATAAATATAGATACTATAAATCCTGGTAATATGTCCTTGATATTATTTAATAATCGATTTTCTTTTTTCATAAAATATAATCCTCCTTATATAATCTATCATTTCCTTAACCAGTATATATTTATTTTATAAATAAGTAAATTAAAAAATTATTTATAATTATTATGATTATTATGAAATTTTTTTATAATTATAAATAACAAAAAGTGTAGAAAAATTCTACACTTTTTTGTTATTTATTTACTCTATCTATATTCTTATCTTTTACGCTGTTTAACACTGGGATACCAAATATAATTGATATTACTCCACATACAAGCATTAACATTGGATAATGTAGATATTTAACTATCTCTATTGATGAAACTCCAACTATTCCTGCTGCTGTTAATAATTGTGCCCCATATGGTATTAATCCTTGCCAACAAGATGCAAATATATCTAATATACTCGCAGATCTTCTTGGATCTATATCATATTCTTTTGCTATATCTTTTGCTAAAGGTCCTACTGTAACTATTGCTATAGTATTATTAGCCGTACATAAATCTACTATACTTACAAGAGCTGCTATTCCAAATTCAGCACCTTTTTTACTATTTATCTTACTAGTTATAAAGTGTAATATAAAATCTATCCCACCGTTATATTTTATAAGTTCTACAACTCCACCAACTACTATAACTAAAAGACATAAATCATACATTCCTGCCATTCCATCAGATACTGCACCTATAAATCCCCATATATCAAGTGAATTTGTAAATAATCCTACTGCTCCTGCAAATAATATACCACTTCCTAGTAATAAAAATACATTCATACCAACTAGTGCACCTATAAGGACTCCTATATATGGCAGTACTTTTATAAATTCATAAGAATATATAGCACCTTCAACACTTTCATATCCTGATGTCATAAATGTTAATATTATAGCTGTCAATACAGCTGCTGGTATAACTATTAAGAAATTAGTTCTAAATTTATCTTTTAATTCACATCCTTGTGTTCTAACAGCGGCTATAGTTGTATCTGATATCATAGATAAGTTATCTCCAAACATAGCTCCTCCAACTATTGCTGCTGTAACTAATGCTACTGGTATTCCTGTTTTTTCAGATATACCTAATCCAATTGGTGCAAGAGCGGCTATAGTACCAACTGATGTTCCCATAGATAAGGATATAAAACACCCTATTATAAATAAACCTGCAACTAAAAGATTTGCTGGTAACATTGATAAGCTTAAGTTTACAGTTGAATCTACTCCACCCATGGCTTTAGCTACGCTTCCAAATGATCCTGCTAATAAAAATATTATTGCCATTAATATAATATTAGGTTCGCCAGCTCCCTTACAAAATATATCTACTTTAGTTTGAAAATTTTCTTTTCTATTAAATAATAATGCCACTGCGGCTGCAACTATAAATGCAACTAAAGCTGGCATTTTATAAAAGTCTCCTGTTATAATTCCACTTCCTATAAATAATAGTAAAAACACTCCAATAGGTAATAAGGCCAATGCATTACCTTTGTTTACTTTATTTTTAATCATTTTTCTCTCCTTTCTATTATTTCTTTTCTCCATTATAAACAAAATTCTAAATATTTTAAAGTTTTATATAAAATTAAAGTTTTATATAAAATTAAATTAAATATATTTTTAAAACATAATAATCTATTTTAAATAGTTTATCACTTTCTTCATTATTTTTTTATAAAATTTGTTATACAATACTTATTAATCAATGCACATTATTGTTTTACTTAATTGTCAAGTATATACTCATAATTATCATAAATAAAATAAATATTATATAATATTAATTAATAATTCATTTATAACATATTGTAATAGTTTAGGAGGTGTAACATTTGTTTGAAGAACTAAAAACTTTTATTGCAGTTGTAGAATATAAAAATTTCACAAAAGCTGGCTGTCATTTAAATTTATCTCAACCAAGTGTAAGTACTCATATTAAAAACCTAGAGAATCATTATGGGGTTACTCTAATAAATAGATCTATAAAACAAAAAACAATTTTCATAACTGAAAATGGATATAAACTTTATAAAAGGTCAAAAGAAATTATACATTTATTAGAAACTACATATATGGAAGTTCGCCATATTTCCGATTCTATAAAAGGAAACATAAAAGTTGGTGCAAGTTTGACTATTGGAGAATATATATTGCCTAAGTTTCTAACATCATTTTGTAAAAAATACCCTGACATTGATGTAGAAATTTTTATAGAAAATACTTCATTGATTTCATCTAGAGTGAAAGATTTAACTTTAGATCTAGGATTTATAGAAGGAATTTCTGTATATCCTAACTTTAATCAGGAGTACTTACTAGAAGATAAAATGGTTTTAGCTTTACCTTATGATTCAAGACTATCTAATACTAATTTATCTTTAGAGAAATTACAAAATCAAAATTGGATTGTTAGAGAAGAAGGCTCTGGAACTAGAGAGTTCTTAAATAAATTCCTAAGCACAAATAAAATAGTTCCTAAAAATATAATGGTTCTTGGAAGTAACTATGCAGTAAAAGAAGCAGTAAGAAATAACCTTGGTATAACTATAATTTCTAGCTTAGTTGCATCACGTGCAGCTGAAAATAAAGAATTATTTGTTGTAGAATTAGATAATTCATATAGCCGCAACTTTTCTTATATATTGCCAAAAAATATAACTATCTCTAAAATTGCAGAAATATTTTTGAACGAATTTAAAGAATATATAAAAATTTTATAGTAAAAAGCGATAAAATAGTATAAATAACTACTTTATCGCTTTTAATTTAAATGTTCTATAATATATAATAATTACATTCCTAATTCTTTAAATTCTCTACTTCCTGGCTTAACTAATTCTATTTTATCTTCTTTACATAAAGGACAATTATCCGCCTCATGAACTTCTATCTCAAGTTTTATAGCACTGTATATTGGCATACCTATATCATTTGAAGTTCTATTAGCTATACAAGCAACACCTATAACTTCTCCACCTAATTTTTCTAATGCTTCTTTAGTTTCTATTGTTGATTTTCCTGTAGTAACAACATCCTCTGCTATTATTATTTTAGCTCCTGGCTTAACTTCAAATCCTCTTCTAAGTTCCATTACTCCATCTTTTCTTTCAGTAAATACTGTTTCTTTGTTTAATTGTCTTCCTAATTCATAAGAAACTATTACTCCACCCATTGCAGGACCTACTACTAAATCTATATCTAAGTCTTTTATCTGATCAACTACTGTACTTAATACTTGCTCTGCATATTGTGGAAATCTTAATACTTTAGCACATTGTATATATCTGTTACTATGCTTTCCTGAAGATAATAAGAAATGTCCTTCTAATAATGCATCACTTTTCTTTAATATTTCAACTACATCTACTTTACTCATAATTTTGACCTCCAATTTTATCTTTCGTATATATTTTTATAATTATATTATTCCTCTTATTTCATCTAAACTTTCTATTCCTTGCTCATTCATAAAATATTCTATTTCATCTATTATTTCAAGCCCTATTTTAGGATTTACAAAGTTTGCTGTTCCTATTTGAACACAGGAAGCTCCAGCCATTATAAATTCTATAACATCTCTAGAATTGCTTATTCCGCCCATTCCCATTACAGGTATATTAACATTCTTACATACTTCATGAACCATTCTTAGTGCTATAGGCTTTATAGCTGGACCTGATAACCCTGCATAAATATTTTCAAACACAGGTTTTCTCTTATGTATATCTATGGCCATTGCTTTAAATGTGTTTACTAAAGATACTCCATCTGCACCTTCTTCTTCACAAACCTTAGCCATTCCAACTATATCTTCAGCATTTGGGGATAACTTTACTACTAAAGGTAATTCTGTAACAGCTCTTACTGCTCTTACTATTTCCATAGCCACTTCATTTTTTATTCCAAAAGCCATTCCTCCTGCCTTAACATTAGGACAAGATATATTTAATTCAATCATATCTATAGGTTGGTTATTTAAAAGCTTTGCCCCTTGGACATAATCTTCTAAAGTCCCTCCACCAAGATTAGCTATTCTAACTGTATCTAATTCTTTAAAGAATTGTAATTCATTATCTATAAATCCTTGAACTCCAGGATTTTCAAGTCCTACACTATTCATCATTCCAGATGGAGTTTCCCAAACTCTCATACCGTTATTTCCACCTCTTTTTTCTAATGTAAGACCTTTACTACTTATTCCTCCTAATTTTTCTATACTATAAATTTCATTATATTCTTTGCCAAATCCAAATGTTCCCGATGCCATTACTATAGGATTTTTAAATTCTAATTTTCCAAATTTAACTTTTAGATTAGCCATTAAATATCACCTCCTCTCCCCAGAATACAGGACCATCTTTACAAGTTTTTTTATTACCAGATGCTGTTTTGCATGTACATACTAAACAAGCCCCCACTCCACATGCCATATGATTTTCTAAAGAAACCATTACTCTTGTATTAGTTCCTTCTGTAATTTTTACTAACTTCTCCATCATCGGTGTTGGACCACAAGTTAATATATAATCATATTTTTCAACATCTAATATATCTGTTACAAATTTATTTCCCGTAGCTATATAAACTTCATTGCACACAGATTTATATTCTTCTTCCAGTATAGCTTTATTTCTAAAACCTAGATACGCATCACAATTTGGTATATTTTTAGCTACTAAATAAAGTGGCGCTATTCCTATACCTCCTCCTACTAATGCTACTTTTCCTTCTACTTTTTCATATCCATTTCCGTATGGACCTTCTAATTTAATTGTATCTCCTTCTTGTAATCTACTTAATATTTGTGTCCCTTCTCCAAATACTTTATATAAGAAAGTTATACTATTTTCGTCTATATCATATATACTTATAGGTCTTGATAATAACGGGTACATATCCCAAGCCCTTAACATATAAAACTGCCCCATTTTTCCTTCAAAACTACCTTCAATTTTCATAAAATACATGTCTTCGCCTAAATATTTATTTTCAAGAACTTTATACATACATATATTCCCCTTCTAATATTGTCTGTCTATTTATATTTACTCCTAAAAGCTTCATTATTAAAGCCATTCTTACATACATACCATACTGAGCTTGTTTAAAGTAAACTGCTCTTTTATCTTTATCTACATCCATATCTATCTCATTTACTCTCGGCAATGGATGCATAACTAACATATCTTCTCTAGCATTACTTAATTTAGTTTTATTTAATATATAATAATCTTTTAATCTTTCGTATTCTTCTTGGTCTTCAAATCGTTCTCTTTGAACTCTTGTCATGTATAATACATCTAAAGTATCTATAACTTCATCTAAGTTATTAGTTTCAAAATATTCATGACATTTTATTTCTTCTTTTATATAATCTGGCATTTTTAATTCATCAGGTGATATAAATATAAATTTAGTATTTTTATATCTAGCCATAGCTTTAACTAAAGAATGTACTGTTCTTCCATTTTTTAAGTCGCCACATATTCCTATTGTATGATTTTCTAAACTTCCTTTAAGTGATTTTATAGTAAGTAGATCTGTAAGTGTTTGAGTTGGATGTTGATTCCCTCCATCTCCCGCGTTTATAAAAGGTATCTCACTATATGATGCTGCTTCTTTTGCTGATCCCGCTATAGGATGTCTCATAACTATCAAATCTGAATAGCATTCTACTGTTTTTATAGTGTCTCCTAATGATTCACCTTTAGCAACTGATGATGAATTTGGTTCTGAAAAACCTATAACTCTACCACCTAATCTATTCATAGCAGCTTCAAAACTTAGCCTTGTTCTTGTTGATGGCTCATAAAACAATGTAGCCAGTATTTTACCTTCACATATACGGGAATATTTTGACGGATCATCTATTATATATTGGGATAACGATAATATATCGTCTATTTCTTCTATTGAAAAGTCTTCTGGTTGGATTAAACTTCTTCCTTTTAATAACATATTATTTTCCTCCTTTTTCAGCCTCTCTGAACTGAATTTAAAAGCAAATTTATTCTTTATAGTAGCTTAACACCATTTAAATTTAATGTCAATAATTTCTATATATAAAATTTTATCTTATATTTTCAAATGATAAATTATCATATTAAGTGCAACACATAAAAATATATAAAAAAATAGTTC
>CALESE010000180.1 GCA_937907205.1 uncultured Romboutsia sp.
TTTGTATAAAATATAATTTAATAGATAGTAAATTATGAAATTTAATTTATTAAATGTAAATAATTTTTTTGGTATGTTCCTATATTACTCTTATTATAGAAAGTACTATAAGCATAACACCAGATAACCACGATAAATTTATATCAACTTTTTTAGCGAATTTTCTTCCTAAACATCCACCGCATGATAAAGCTATAAAACCAATAATTATAGAAAGAATTAACACTTCTAAATAATGTACATTACCTAAGCTACTACCAAATCCTACTGCTAAACTATCGAGAGATAATGCAACAGATAAATATATAGCTTCTTTTGATGTAAGAATTTTTGAATTATCATAGTCTGCTTTTACTTCATCAGCATAAATTTGAAGTACAAATTTAAAGTCAAATATTTTAAAAGTTAATGGAACACCTATTTCTAAAAATCTCTGAATATATCTTTTAAAAAAAGATTCAAATAATCTATAAACACCAAGCAAAAATAATAGACAAAAGCTAATAGATGTTGAAATACTTGGATTTAAAAAATCTTTAAGTATAGAACCTATAAATAATGATATTGCTAAAAATAATGAGCAAGTACCATTTATTATTATAGCCGAACTAAAAGGTATTTTTATTTTATTTGTACCATAGGCAATGCTTGTCACAAAAGTATCTATACACAATGAACATACTAAAAGTAACGATTCTACCATGAAGACACCCCCTAATTGTCATATCTACTATTATTTTATTAAACAAATAAAATAAGTTACCTAAATAAATATAAAATTAGGCCATGGATTTTAATTGGAGCATTAAATAATTTATTATTGACAAATAAAATTAAAGGCGTATAATCTTTATAAAATAAATTTAATAATATAAAAATAACTACTAAATTTATGTAAATAGTATATTAAATTTTAGGTTTATATTAATAAAATTCCATATACTATTTACATATTAATAATTATTTATTGAAATATAATTTAAATGGAGGTATTTTTATGGATATAGAAAAAATGACTGTAAGAGTTCAAAAAAGTTTAAATGATGCTTATAGCATTGCAGTAAAAAATCATAATCAACAAGTTGACGTTATCCATCTTTTTAGTGCACTTGTGAATCAAGAAGATGGTCTTATACCAAATATATTAGAAAAAATGAGTATATCTATAGAATCATTAAAATCGAGCATAAACTTAGAATTAAACAAACTTCCTCAAATTCACGGAGAAGGAATAAATTCACAAGGAGTTGTTGCTACAAGAAGAATTAATGAAGTTTTAATAAAGGCAGAGGAAATATCTAAAGAATTTAAGGATGCTTATATTAGCGTTGAGCATGTAATGATTGCAATTATAGATATGGAATCAAACACATCTATTGGTAAAATATTAAAACAATATAACATAAATAAAAATGATTTCTTAAAAGTACTTTCTCAAGTGCGTGGAAGCCAAAGAGTAGAAAGTCAAGATCCAGAAGGAACTTATGAAGCTTTATCTAGATATGGTACTAACTTAGTAGACCTTGCTAAAAAACATAAATTAGATCCTGTAATAGGTCGAGATGAAGAAATAAGAAGAGTTATAAGAATACTATCTAGAAGGACTAAAAATAATCCTGTATTAATCGGTGAACCAGGAGTTGGTAAAACAGCTATAGTAGAAGGATTAGCAGAAAGAATTGTTAAGGGAGATGTACCAGAAGGGCTTAAGGATAAAATAGTTTTTTCTTTAGATATGGGTTCTTTAATTGCTGGGGCGAAGTATAGAGGAGAATTTGAAGAAAGATTAAAGGCTGTTCTTAAAGAAGTACAAAGCTCAGATGGAAATATAATATTATTTATAGATGAAATACATACAATAGTAGGTGCAGGAAAAACAGATGGAGCTATGGACGCAGGTAACTTAATAAAACCAATGCTTGCTCGTGGAGAACTTAATTGTATTGGTGCAACTACATTTGATGAATATAGACAATATATAGAAAAAGATAAAGCACTTGAGAGACGTTTCCAACCTGTTATAGCTGAAGAACCTAGTGTGTCTGATACCATATCAATACTTCGTGGGCTTAAAGAAAGATTTGAAATACATCATGGTATAAGAATACATGATAGTGCCATAGTTGCTGCAGCAAAGCTTTCAGATAGATATATACAAGATAGATTTTTACCAGACAAGGCCATAGACTTAATAGATGAAGCTGGAGCTATGATAAGAAGTGAAATAGACTCATTGCCTACAGAACTTGATATACTTAGAAGAAAGCTATTCACTCTTGAAACAGAAAGAGAAGCTCTATTAAAAGAAACTGATGAAAAAAGTCAACAAAGACTTGAAGTAATTACAAAAGAAATTGCAGAACTTAAATCAAAGAATGATGAAATGACTGCTAAATACGAAAATGAAAAAAGTCAAATATTAGAAATAAGAGATTTAAAATCAAAACTAGATGAAGCAAAAGGTAATGTAGAAAAGTATGAAAGAGAATATGATTTTAATAAAGCTGCAGAGATTAAATATGGAATTATTCCTAAACTAGAAGAAAAAATAAAAGAACATGAAGAAAAGATGCAAAATAGCTACGAAAATGCTTTATTAAAAGAAGAAGTTACTGAAAATGAAATATCTCAAATAGTTGCTAAATGGACTGGTATTCCTGTAGCTAAACTTGTTGAAGGAGAACGTGAAAAGCTACTTAAATTAGAAGATGAGCTTCATAAAAGAGTTATTGGTCAAGATGAAGCTGTAACAGCTGTTTCAAATGCTGTAATACGTGCTCGAGCAGGTCTAAAAGATGAGAAAAAGCCTATAGGTTCATTTATATTCTTGGGACCTACAGGTGTTGGTAAAACAGAGCTTGCAAAAACATTAGCACGTAATTTATTTGATAGTGAAGAAAATATAATAAGAATAGATATGTCTGAATATATGGAAAAGCATGCAGTATCTAGACTTATAGGACCACCTCCAGGGTATGTAGGATACGAAGAAGGTGGACAAATTACAGAAGCTGTAAGAAGAAATCCATATTCAGTAATATTATTTGATGAAATAGAAAAAGCTCATGAAGATGTATTTAATTTATTTTTACAAATATTAGATGATGGTAGACTTACTGATAATAAAGGTAAAACAGTAGATTTTAAGAATACTCTAATAATAATGACATCTAATATAGGAAGTCACTATTTATTAGATGCTGGAGAAAATATAAATGATGAAACTAAAGAATTAGTAATGGGTGAAATGAGACATAAATTTAAACCAGAGTTCTTAAATAGAGTTGATGATATTATAATGTTTAAGCCTCTAGATAAAGAAGGTATTAAACGTATTATAGATATATTTATGAAAGATTTAGAAAATAGATTGAAAGATAAAAATATAGAAATTGAAATTACCGATTCTGCAAAAGAGATAATTGTTAAAGAAGGATATGATCCAGTTTATGGAGCAAGGCCTCTCAAAAGATATATTGGAAATACTTTAGAAACAATTATTGCTAAAAAGATGATAGATGGAGATGTATATAGCGGATGTATAGTAGTTATTGATGGGTCAAACGATAATATAACTATTAATGTAAAATAATATTTTACTTAAAAAGAAGAAATAATATAAAAATTATTTCTTCTTTTTTATTATAAATCTATATATTTAAATTTTTATATGCATATACTTAATTAAATTAAGTAAAATGCGATTTATATATATGGGATTAGTTAAAAAAATAAAGTATAAAAAATTAGATTTATCAAAATATTATTATAATAGGTTAACAGTTTATATAAAATATTATAAAATATAGTTATAAAATTAAGGGGGAAATTTAAAATGCCAAAACCATCAAATTATCATAAGCAAGGTCTTAATTGTGCTGAATCAATGATAAAATCATTTAATGAAGAACATAATGAGAATATACCAGTGTCTTTAGGTAGTGGTATGGGAAGTGGAATGCGTGTTGGAAGTATATGTGGAGCTGTAAATGCAGCAGCAATGATTATTGGATACTTAAAAGGTAGAGAAATCATGATGAAAAAAATGAAGCAGCAATATATACTAAAGAATTAATGAAAATAATAAGAGAAAAATATAATTCTGAATTATGTCTAGACTTAAAAAAAAGTAAAGTTAGTTGTTCAGAAATTGAAGATTTTACTTATGATGCTTTAAACATATTATTGCAACAAGAAGAAAATAAGGTTAAAGGCATATAAATAATATAAAAAGTCTTACTAGTTTTAGTAAGACTTTTTATATTATTTATATTATGATAAAATGAAATCTATAAAAAATCATCAATATAATGAGGTGAAAGCAATGAGATTATTCCATTTAGGGGATTTACATATAGGTAAAGTAGTTAATGGATTTTCTATGATAGAAGATCAAATATTTGTTTTAAATCAAGTAAGAGATTATATAAAAGAGCATAGTCCAGATGCTTTAATACTTGCAGGGGATATATATGATAGAAGTGTTCCACCGGCTAAAGCAATCTCTTTATTTAATGAATTTTTAAGTGATGTATTAATAAATTTAAAAACTCCAATATTAGCTATTGCTGGTAACCATGATGGAGCTGATTTAATAGAGTTTGGAAGTGAGATTTTTGAAAAATGTGGATTATATATAGAAGGTAATTTTACTAAGAACATAAAAAAAGTTGTACTAAAAGATGAATATGGAAATACAAACTTTTATTTAGTACCTTTTGCTGACTATGCAGTAGTAAGAGATGAGTTAGATAATAAAGATATAAAATCTTTAAATGATGCTATGAAGTATACCGTAGAATTAATTAACAAAAATATAAACTTAAATGAAAGAAATATTCTTATAACACATGCATACGTTACTGGTGGAGAGAATCCAGAAACTAGCGAATCTGAAAAAATGCTAGTTATAGGTGGAAAGGAGTATGTAGAATCATCATTATTTGAAAACTTTGACTATGTTGCACTAGGACATCTACATAGAGTTCAAAGAATCGGTAGTGATAAGATAAGATACTCAGGATCTTTACTAAAATACTCTTTCTCAGAAGAAAATTATAATAAATATGTTACTATGATAGATATTAATGAAAATAAAGAGTTAGCATGTGAGCTATTACCACTAACTCCTATGAGAGATATGAAAACTTTAGAAGGAAAACTTGAAGAATTATTAGAAAATGTAGATGAAAATATAAAAAATGATTATATAAGAGCAATATTAACTGATGATGGTGAACTTATAGAGCCTATGGCTAGGCTTAGACAAGTTTATCCTAATATCATGTTACTTGAAATAAAAAGAGTTCTTGGAAATATGAATCAATCTCCACTAACATCAAGTCAAAGATCTAATAAAACCACATCTGAGTTATTTAGTGATTTTTATAAGTATCATATGAAGGATGATCTAAGTGAGGAAGGTAAAAAAATAATAAATAAAATTGTCAAAGATATAAGTGGGGAGGAATGTTAATATGAAACCAATATCATTAAAAATAACAGCCTTTGGTCCATATGCAAAGCCTACGTTTTTGAATTTTAAAAATGACTTAAAAAATCAAAATATATTTGTTATAACAGGTCCTACAGGAAGTGGTAAAACTACAATATTTGATGCTATATGCTATGCACTTTATGGTCAGACAAGTGGAAATAAAAGAAATGGAGAACAACTTAGAAGTGACTTTGTTGGACTTGATGGAGATAAAACAGAAATAGAGTTTAAATTCTCTGTAAGAGATAAAGAATATTATATAAGGCGATCACCAAAGCAAAAAAGGAAAAGTAAAAGAGGTAATGGTGAAGTTGAAGATAGTGCTAGTGTAGAACTAAAAGAATTAAGTAGTGATGAAAAGCCATTAACTAAAGAAAAGGATGTAAGTGATGCTATTTTATCAATTATAGGACTAAATGTAGAGCAATTCAGAAAGATAGTAATGATACCTCAAGGAGATTTTAGAGAGTTTTTATATGCTAATACATCTGTAAAGGAAGAAATATTAAGGAAAATATTTGGAACAGACATGTATAAAAAAATTCAAGAGAAATTACATAAAGAAGCTATATCTCTTTCAGATGGAGTAGAAGATATTAGTAAAGATATCAGTGCCAATTTAAAAGTAGTTAAGTGTGAGAAAGATTCAGAACTTTATTCTATGATACAAAATAATGAGCTTCATTCAAAAATAATAGAAAAGTTAGATAAATATATCAATGAAGAAATACTAAGAAAAGAAGAAGAATCTAAAATTATAGAAAAAATAAATTTAGAGATTAAAAATAAACATAATGAAATAAATACAGCTACAATAGTAAATAATAAATTTAAAACTATGGAAAATGAAAAAATAAAATTAAAAGAACTTTTACAAGAAGAAGATAACTTTAATAATAAGAAAAATATTCTTGATAAATATAAAAAAGCATTAGATATAATCATACATGAAGAACATTATATAAAAGAAGATATAGAAAAATCAAAGATTGAAAATAATATAAATCTTACTCAAATAGAATTAACAAAATGTAAAAAAGAATTAGATTATATAAGAATTAAATATAATGATCTTGGGTCTAAAGAAAAATTAATCCAAGAATATAAAATAAAACTAAATAATTTAAATAATTATATAAATGATGTTACAAGCATAGACGTTAAAAAAAATAATATAAAAAAGTTACAAGAAGAAAATAATAAAATAATAGATATTCAAAAAAAATCTAGACTGGATTATGAATTATTAGAAAAAGAATGTGAAAAATTATTTAAAATGCAAGAAGATGTACACAAATATAAACAAGAACAAATACATCTTATGAATATAAATAAAACTTATAATGATCTTAGAATAAAACTTCAAACAATCTATTCTAAAACTAAAGAGTATAATACTTTATATGTTAACTTAAAAGAAATCTTAATAAAAGAATCATTACTAGATAAAGAAATAAACCAATTAAAAAATGAAGAAACTATAAAAACAGATCTATTTATAAATGGTGAAGCTATAAGATTAGCAAAAAATCTTCATGATGGATGTGAATGTCCTGTTTGTGGATCTACAAATCATCCTAAAAAAAGAACTACAGATAAAAAAATACCTACTAAGGATGAATTAGATACATTTAAATTATTCATAAAGGAAAAAGAAAAAGAAAAAGAAGAGATAATAGATAATAAAAGTGAATACCAGTCTAATCTAAAAGGTCTAGATACATATATAAAAGATGTTTTTTTAGAATTTGTTAAAGATGGAGTATTTGATAAAAATGAAAATATATTAGATTATAAAAATACCATACTTCCTAAAGGTATTGAAGTTAAGAATAGTATAGATACTAACTCAAACAAACTAAATGAACTAGAAAAGAAAATCGAGTATATAAATAAAGAAATTCAACTTATAAATAGTAAAAAAATTAAGCAAAAATCATTAAAAGAAGAAATTGAAAAAATAGAATTAAATTATAAAAATATAAGTGAATCTTTAATAAAAGAACAAAATTCTTATAATGAAATATTAAGAAGAGTTCCTAGTGAATATCAAAACTTAGATAATTTAAAACTAAATATAAAGTCTTTAAATAAAGAAATAAATGACTTAGATAATTATATTAAATTGACTAGACATGAATATGAAACTATATCAAAGAAGCTTATAACTATAAATAGTAACTTAGAGAATTTAAAATCTAATTTAGAGAAATCTTCAAATAACTTAAATACTTTAAAATCTAAGTTTGAAACATTAGTTAATCAAAACTTTAAAGATTTAAATGAATATAATATGTCTAAGGTTGATAAACTAACAATAGATAATTTAGAAAATGAAATAAATTCATATAGTGAGTCTTTAATAATAACAAAGAACAATATAGAAAACTTAAACCAAGAATTAGAAAATTTAAGTATAGTAGATATTGATAAACTAGAAAATGATTTAAAAATTATAGAAGATAACAAAGATAGATTAGATACTAACTTAAAAACTATAAATTTAAATATAGATCATAATAAAAATATACTTAGTATAATAAATAATAGCTATCAAAAGATAAAAGAAAAGGAAAAACAATATAAAATTGTTGCTGATTTATCTAAACTTGCTAATGGAAGTAGCCAAAATAAAATATCTTTTGAAACATTTGTATTATCTAGCTACTTTGAAGATGTAATTAGAGAAGCTAATAAACGATTAGAATCTATGACTTCAAAGAGATATTATCTTTTAAGAAGAGAGGATGGCAAGGGTGGAGGTCGAAAAGGATTAGACCTTGATGTATATGATAGCCATACTTGTAAATCTAGACAAGTAAACACCTTATCTGGTGGAGAAAGTTTTAAAGCCTCTTTAGCTCTGGCTTTAGGACTTTCAGATACAGTTCAGCATAGTTCTGGAGGAATTAGACTTGATACTATGTTTATAGATGAAGGTTTTGGTACACTTGATTCAGAATCATTAGATAATGCTATAGATACTCTTATGGAGCTTCAAGATAATGGTAGAATTATTGGTGTAATATCACATGTTAATGAATTAAAAGAAAGGATACCAGCTAAATTAATAGTAGAGATGGATAGCAAAGGAAGTAAAGCCTATTTTAATAAGATATAAACAAAACTCCAGTACACAAATAAGTACTGGAGTTTTTATATATTAACTTTATATTCTTCTATAATTTTATTATTTTGATTTTCTAATTCAAAATTTATATTAAATCTAAAGTTCAAAAAAGCTATAATACCTAAAAGTATTAAAACTAGTCCTATACATATTTTTTTTATACAATCATTTTTATTGCCCTTAATAGCTAAATATATTCCATATAAAATTGCTATTAACCCAACGATTCCAGGGACTACTAAAATGGAAAAAACAAGGAAAAATAATAATAAAACTGAATATATTACCATTATATAGCACCTCCTATTGTACTATATAATATTAAATATTTATTAAATATGTTCTATACTACTAATAAATTAGTTAAGCTTCTTCATATTTTTTGTATTTTAATAAATTACACTACATATAAATTAATTGTATAAATAAATTTAAGGAGTGTGATAAAAATTGAATAATTTAATTATCAATTGCATAACTATAGCATTCTTAATAACCATAATAATTTATTCAGTAACTCAAGTTTTAATTAATAAGAATATTTATAATTTTATAAGTGAAGATTATAAGAAGCTAAATGAAGACTATAAAAGAAGTATATTGTATTCTAATGTTAAATCTAAATATATCAACTATACAATTGATAACCCTCATGCTGAAATTAATATAACTACCTTTGTGGAAGAAGTTTGTTCAGGATTTACATTTAAAAATAAGTTTATATTAGACAAAATAAGAATAACAAAGAACTCATCTTCAACTTGTATATTACTAGGCGTTTTAGGAACATTTACAGGACTTTCTATGATGCTTCTAAGCATAAATACTAATGATATAATAAACTCACTTCCTCAAACAATCAATAGTATGCAAACTGCATTTATAACAAGTATTTTTGGTATAGTTTGTTCAATAGTAATAAATATATTTTTAAATTCTAATGATTGTGAACATATACTAATACAATTAATGCTAAAGCTTGAAAATTTACTTACATCTGAAATAACTAATCAAAAATCTAAAGAAATGGATGATAAAATCGAAGATGTTAAAAGTACAATAAAAGAAATAAGTACATCAATAAAGTGTATAGAAAGATTTGATGATATATCTAAGGATTTAATGGAGTTTAATAAAGAATTTATATATGGTATAAACACATTAAAGGATTTATTAGAAGGATCTCAAACATCTATTAAAACATTTGATCAAAGTGTTAGAAAGCTAGATAAACAATTTAGCATAATGAATATGAAATTTACTAGATTATTTGATACATTTGAAAGCCAAGAAGACATTAATAAAGAAATACTACTAGATATAAAAGAAACTTCTAAAAATATATTTACTACTACAGAAACACAATCTAAAACAAAAGATTATCTAAGGAGCTTGTCTGCTAATTTTGCTTTATATGAAAGAACCTCTCAAGATTTACTTAATAAATTAATTGAACATGAAAATAGAATAACCAAAACTCAAGGAGAACTAAATGAAGAACAAATAAATTTAGATACAACAGTAAAACATTTAGCTTCAGTTATAGCCTTATCATCTCAAGATATAGAACAAAAGCTTAATATGATTTTTGACTATATAGATATTTATAAAGAAGCTTCTACTATTAATGCAATGCAAAATGATATATTTAAAAAATCATCTAATGATGAAATTTATGAAATGAAAAATGAAATAGCTAAAACTTCAAATAATAAAAAACTGTCAAAAAGTCCTAAGAATAAATTTAAATTTAAAACCAATTTAATTGGAGATGATAGTTATGATAAATAGATATAGAAGAACAATAAATAAGGGTTTCGAAAAAAGTAGCTTTTGGCCTACTTTCACAGATATGATATCTACAATATTGATGGTTGTTATGCTAATGCTGTTTAGCTCAGAATCAATTGCTGGATCTGTTGAAAAAAACTTAGCTCAAAATGTTAATAAGTCTGTTAAGGAAACTTTAAAAGAAAATGGTATACCTGTTGAAGTAGATATGAATACTGGTCAAGTTACATTTGGTGAAAAAACTATGTTTGATATTGATGACTATGAATTAAAGCAAGAGGCTAAAGATATGTTAAAAATATTTATTCCAAAGTACATAGAAACTATTTATAAAGATTATGAAGATAATATATCTAAAATAGTTATAAAAGGTCATACAGATGATATAGGCAGCTATTTATACAACTTAGATCTATCACAAAAACGTGCATTGAGTGTAGCAAAATTTATTGTTGGAGATGAAATAGGAGATTATAAGTATAAGGATAAGGTCACTAAAGATATAGAAGCAATAGGAAGATCTGAAGCTGAACTTATAAAAAATGACGATGGAAGTGTAAATAAAGATGCTTCAAGAAGAGTTGAGATAAAATATGAAATAAAAGTAAATAATTCTCCTAAATAAAGGGTGGTATAATAACCACCTTTTATTTTTTATTATATTCAATTTCAATATTACTAATTTCTTCTTTAATTGTAGTACTAGAATTTGTCTTTAATGCTAAGTAGAAACTTACTATTAACATTGGAATTAGCATTATTAATGCTATAACTTGAGTAGTATCTTTGGCTATTTTTTTTGTTAATTTTTTTATTTTTGTACATAATACTTAATAATGTTACATATTTTTTTAATTTAAGGAGGAAAACTACATGAGTACACCAACACCACATAACAATGCTAAATTTGGAGATATAGCAGAAACGGTTCTTTTACCAGGAGATCCACTAAGAGCTAAATTTATAGCAGAAAATTTCTTAGAAGATGTTACACAATACAATACTGTAAGAGGTATGTTTGGATATACTGGATACTATAAAGGCAAAAGAATATCTGTTCAAGGTAGTGGAATGGGGATACCATCAATAGGTATATATTCATACGAATTAATACATTTTTATGGAGTAAAGAACTTAATAAGAATAGGTTCTGCAGGTGCTATAAGTCAAGATTTAAATCTTCATGATGTTGTAATAGGAATGGGTGCTTGTACAGATTCAAACTATGCAGCACAGTTTGATTTACCAGGTACTTACGCACCAATAGCAAGTTTTGAACTTTTACAAAAAGCTGTTAATATAGCTAAAGAAAAAGAAATAGATATTACAGTAGGTAATATACTTTCTAATGATGTATTCTATTCAGATAGGGGACTAGAAGGTGGACTTGGAAAGTGGAAGAAGATGGGGGTTCTTTGTGTAGAAATGGAAGCAGCAGGACTTTATATGAATGCTGCTAGAGCAGGAGTTAATGCTTTAGCTATACTTACAATATCTGATTGTCCATTTACTGGAGAAGAATGTTCAGCACATGAAAGACAAGTTGCATTTACTAAAATGATGGAAATAGCTTTAGAATTAGCTTAAGATAAAAAATAAGATATGGATAATTTCCATATCTTATTTTTTATATAACTCTAAATACTCCAGTTACAACACCTACTAATTCTACATCTTTAACACCTAATATTATAGGATCCATAAATTCATTTTCTGGTTGAAGTCTAATAAACTCACCCTCTCTAAAGAATCTTTTAACTGTAGCATATTCTTTATGTATTAGAGCAACAACTATTTGAGAATTAAAAGCCACATTTTTTTTATCTACTATTACATAGTCTCCATTTAATATCCCTGCATTAATCATACTATCCCCTTTAATTTTTAATACAAAGTTATCAGATCCTTTAATTAAATTAGCTGGTAGAGGAATGTATTCTTCAATATTTTGCTTTGCTAAAATAGGACTACCTGCTGTAATTTGTCCTACTAAAGGTAAGTTTATTATTTCCTGATTAAGTCCTTTATTAGCAACCTCATGCTTATTAGAGTCTAAAACCTCTATAGCTCTGGGCTTAGTAGGATCGCGTCTTATATATCCTAATTTTTCTAATTTATTCATATGAGAGTGTACTGTCGAAGTAGATTTTAATCCAACAGCAATACACATTTCACGTACTGAAGGTGGGTATCCTTTTAATGCAATTTGTTCTTTTATAAATTCTAAAATTGCAACTTGTTTATTGCTTAAATCTAAATACATAAAATCACTCCTTTCTAAATTAATATTATATACTTATATTTTAGCACATTAGAACTTTTTTAACAAACATTCGTTCTTAAAATTTTAAAGTTATATATTATCTAGAGTTTCTATAGTAATGTCATTAAAATCATCACCATTATCTAACCACTCAAAATTATTTACTATATCACGCTTAACATGTTTTTTATGAGCAGCATATAACTGTGTAGTTGTTACATTATCATGGTCTAATAAATTTTGAACATCATAAATGGAAAATCCATTTTGTATTAAGCTCGTAGCAGCAGTAGCACGAAGCTTATGAGGACTATATCCTTTTTCTCTAGATGTTTCCATAGAAATAGATGTATATTTTTTTACTAATTGTCTAATAGCCTTAGGATTAATACGCTTATTTTGTAATGATAAAAATAAAGCATCTTTATTTTCATCATCAAGAAGCTCACTTTGTGTCCTTTCATTATAAATATAATCTTTTATAACTAGCTCACATGTATTATTTATAGGCATTAAAACTTCTTTACCTCTTTTTCTATAAATCATAAATTCGCCTCTAGAGAAGTTGAATGATGATATATTTAATTCTCTAAGTTCATTAAGTCTAAGACCATATGTAACAAATAAAGCTAATATAGCTTTATCACGAAGCTTAGTCTTTCTCCAATATACTTTTTCTTTATCAGTAAGCCCATTACCATTTTCAACTGATTCTAACATCTTAGCAACCTCATCAATTTCAAGACGTTTTATAGCATCTGGCTGAGGCTTTGGTAATTTAATAGGATTAAATCCATCTGTAATATTATTTTCTAATTGATCATTTCTATATAAGAATTTAAATAGAGTAGATAAAGATGATTTTTTTCTAGCCAATGCCCGATTATTATTTTCAAATACTAAAGTATTATTTTTACTTTGTTTATAATATCTAGAACAATAATCACCTAAAAACATATTTACATCTCTAGCTTTTATATTGTTAAATTCATCTAAAGTTATATCTTTTATATTACTTGCACTTGTTAATTCTTGCATTTCTACTAAATAAGAAGTAAAGAATTGGATATCTTCTAAATAAGCAAGTCTGGTAGATACAGCTACAGATCCTTTTAGATATATAAAGTAATCTTTCATAAATTTAGGAAGATTATTTTCAACAGCAATACATCTTTCTATTATGTTATTGTCTCGAATAACAATGTTATCTGGTTTATTAGATTTATTATGAATTTTAATATTTTTTTGATTACTCAAAGTTTACCTCCAAATATTAATTATTATAAGTATAAAATAACATATAAAAGAGAGAGTTTCAACTATACCTTAAATTTATATATATAAGATTAATATATAAATTAAATATAGTGGCTATTTAATTTATAGTAACTATAATGTAATATAAGATAATAAAAAATATAAAAAAGTAGTAATATTATTAAAATAAATAATTTTTATATAATCGTATATAATGAGGATTTAATTCTATATTTTTATATAAAAATATAGAAGAAATAAATTATATAAATTTGTGATATTATTTAAAACTTAAATATGTATGCATAAATGAGTAATTATTTTAGTAAATTTAAAACTATACCCTAAATATACATTTAAAGACTAGTTATTCATTAAATAAAATAACAGTATATAATACGTTTTTATTATCTAATACTACTACTTTTTTGTAAATATGCATGCATATTTAATTTTTTTAAGTAATCTCATCTGTTTAAATAGCATTTTACTTAATTAAATTAAGTAAAAATTAGAAAAAC
>CALESE010000181.1 GCA_937907205.1 uncultured Romboutsia sp.
TACTAACTTTTCTAAGTACGATTACTATAAATATAAAGGTCTTAAAAAATATTATGTAATTAAATATAAAAATAAATAAGAAGAATAAAAACATAAATAATTTAAGACAAATATTTTCTAAAAAAGATAAAAAATACAGAAAATGATAATAAAATTTTGCATAATAGAAAAGCATTAAACAAACAGGAGGACAATATATGAAATTTACAAAAAAGATTTTATTACTATTACTGTTGATATTATCACTAGTCATGGTTACAAGAGGTACAAATAAAGCCATTTGATGATGCTATAAATGAAGGGAAAAGAAAAGTAGCAAGCAACGATTTAGAAACAGCAAGGGAAATGTTTGTATTAGCACTTGAAGAAAAACCTAAAAATAAAGAAGCAAAAGCATTATATAATCAAACAACAAAATTAATAGAAGCAACTAAGCTAAAAGAAGATAACGTATAAAAATCAAAATCTATATGTGAAGAAGTACTAAACATAGAAACTGAATCTAATATAGTAAAAAATAAAGCTAAAATCTTATTAGAAGAAATAAATTCTATTGTAGAAAGTAATAATGCATTAAAATCAAAAATTCAAGAAAAAATTTCAAAAATAGAAAAGACTATAAATAACAGAGAATATGAAGATGCAAAACAAGAATTAAATAGTTTAAAAGAAGAAATTAAAGAAGTAAAAGTTTTAGCTGAAGAAACACAGTTAGTTAATGATTTAATAAATAAATGCAATGAAGAACTAGAGCTATTAAGGCAATAAGAAGAGGCAAAAGATAAAAAAATAATCCAGTATACCCTATGACAGAAGCCAAAGCATTGGTGAATACAAACTTAAGCCTATAATATAAAATAAAAATACCTAATTTGAAAAAATTTTAAACTAATTGAAAAATATAAATCTGTACCTAACATTAACATTTAATTTGTATAGTAGTAGATTTTATTTTAGTTTGCAACAAATTTTTGTTTTATAAATTAACTTATAGTGACTCTATTATTTAAATTAAAAATTAAAGAAAATATATAAGTTATACTATGTAGTGTTTTTTGACATGCTATTTTTACAATAAATTGCCGAAAAGCTCCCTTCTTTAGATGTGGGGATGAAAGGCAAGGTTTTATTTTTTTTTAATAAAGTATGTTATATATATCATCGAAAAATAACACTGATCTAGGTATAATAGTATTTAGGAGGTATTTTATGATGTATAAGTCTAACAATAATATAGTATATGATTGTAAATATCATGTTATATGGTGTCCTAAGTATAGAAAACCTGTATTAAAAGATGATGTTGAAAAAATGTTAAAGGAAATATTGCCTTTTAAAGCAGAAACTTTAGGAGCAGAGATAATAGAAATGGAAATAGATTTAGACCATGTCCATTTGCTAATATCTTGTGATCCTCAATATGGTATTCATAAAGTTATAAAAGGTTTAAAAGGATTTAGTTCAAGAGTATTAAGAGAGAATTTTCCACACTTAAAATCAACTATGCCATCTATGTGGACTAATAGTTATTTCTGTGCTACTGTTGGATCATTTTTTTTAGACGTTATGAAACAATATATAGAAAATCAAGAATTAAGGACTAAAAAGAAATGATAAAAACCCATAGAGTAAAATTAAATCTAACTAAATCACAGTTTGAATTAGTTAGAGAGAAACAAATGGAAAGTGCTAATTGTTGGAACTACATAGTTAGTTTATCTAAAGAATACTATTTTGAACATAAACAATGGATAAAGAAAAATGATATACAAAAGTTAATAAAAGGTAAATATAATCTACATAGTCAAACTATACAAGCTATATCAGATAAATTTGATGCAAATAGAAAAACTATATCCGAGTTAAGAAAAAAAGGTAACACTAAAGCTAAGTATCCATATAAGACTAAGAAGTTTTATGTAATCCCATTTAAAGCTAGTGCAATAAATACTAATTCTAAAGGTAATTTAAAATTATCAATGTCAAAAGGTAGATATTTAGAATTAGATTTTAATCACCAAGAATCCCCTTACTTTAGCTATGGGGAGTGTGTCAATATATATGCACTAATACATTCAAGTATAGAAATTGAAGAAGCTAAAGAATTTGCAAATAACTTTGGAGTTAAACATATAGTATAAGAAATTAAAGATTTTAATGTAGAAAAATTTTTGGAAAACAGACCTAAAAGATGTTATTATTGCAAAAAATCTATATTTACTAAAGTAAAAGAAATAGCAAAAAAATAATATAGAACACGTACTAGATGGAACTAATTTAGATGATTTAGGAGATTATATACCAGGACTTAAAGCATTAGAAGAGTTAAATATAGTAAGTCCATTAAAAGAATGTAATTTGACTAAAAATGAAATAAGAGCATTATCTAAAAAAATGAACTTAAGTACATATAATAAACCTGCATTTGCTTGTCTTGCAACTAGAATACCATATGGAACTAAAATAAATAATGATACACTTAGAATGATAGAAAAAGGAGAAAAATATTTATTAGAATTAGGATTTTCTCAATTTAGAGTAAGACATCATAATGATATAGCTAGAATTGAAGTAGAAAAATCTGAGATGCATAAATTTTTTAGTAATGATATTTTAGAAAAAACAGATAATAAATTTAAGGAAATAGGATTTAAATATACTACCTTAGATATGAACGAATATATAACAGGAAGTATAAATAAAGCATTAGACAAATAGGAGGAAGACATGAAAAACTATACATTAATATCACCATGTTTTTTTGGTGTAGAAAAGTTATTAGCAAGAGAAATAAAGAACTTAGGATTTGAAATTATAAAAACAGAAGATGGAAGAATAACATATAAAACAGGAGAAGATGGTATAGCAAAAGCAAATATGTGGCTTAGATGTGCAGAAAGAGTTAACCTAAAGGTAGCTGAGTTTGAAGCTAAATCTTTTGATGAGTTATTTGAGAATACTAAAAGGATAAATTGGTCAAAATTTATACCTTATGGATCACAGTTTCCCGTAGCTAAAGCATCATCTATAAAATCAAAATTATATAGTACAACAGATATACAAGCAATAGTAAAAAAAGCAGTTGCTGAAAGTTTAAAAAATAGTTATATGGAAGATGGATTAATAAAAGAAGACAAAGAAAGATATCCAATATATGTATTTATACATAAAGATAAGGTAACATTATCAATAGATACAACAGGTGATGCTCTTCATAAAAGAGGATATAGAGAAAAAGCTAATGCAGCTCCAATAAGAGAAACTCTAGCAGCAACTATGATATACTTAACACCTTGGAGGCCAGGTAGAACATTAATAGATCCAATGTGTGGATCAGGAACTTTATTAATAGAAGCAGCTATGATAGGTATAAATATGGCTCCAGGACTTAATCGTGAGTTTTTATCAGAGAAGTGGAGGACTATAGATAAAAAAATTTGGTGGGATGTAAGAAGAGATGCATTTAATCAGATAAATGAAGATATAGACTTCAAAATATATGGATATGATATAGATGAGGAAGCTATTGAAATAGCAAGAGAAAATTCAGAAATAGCTGGCGTTGATAAGTACATTGAATTTAATGTAGGTAATGCTCTTGATTTTAAAAGTGATGAAGAATATGGATTTATAGTAACAAATCCTCCTTATGGAGAAAGACTTGAAGACAAAGAAAGTGTACAAAATCTTTATAAAAACTTAGGATACACATTTAGAAATTTAAAAAATTGGTCTTATTATTTGATAACTTCTTACGAAGATTTTGAAAATGAATTTGGTAAAGAAGCAGATAAAAGAAGAAAAATGTATAATGGTATGTTAAAAACAAACTTGTATCAATATATTGGACCTAGACCACCTAAAAAATAGTCAATTTTTACCCCCTAAATTAATATATTAATATCAAGAGAATTTTAGGGGGTGTCTTAATGTTTAGAATGAATGGGAATAGAAAAAGACCATCAAAATCTAAATTATCAAATCAAGTAAATCAAAAACCAGTTACTGAATCTAAATCTGAATATCAAGAAGATTTTAATGAAATTATATTAAATGATTTAGTTCCAAATGATAAAAAAGAAGAATTTGGATTAGAAGATACACAAAAGTCTAAAAAAGCTAGCGGATTAAAAATAAACTTAGGTTTAAGTAGTAAAAAATCATCTAAAAGACCAAGTTCTAAAAAGAAACATCAAGTAAATGATGAACAAGAAATATCAGATAAGAAAAATAAACATAAAAAACATTCAACATCATATGCACAACATAAAGAAAAAGAAATTACAGAAATAATAAATGAGCTAAAAGATAATAGTGAAGTTATAGAAAGTTCTCATTTAAATAAAAAAGGTAGTAAAAAAGTATCACATAATAAAAGAAAAAGAAGACCTTCTCAAAATGAACTAAAAATAGAAGAAGTTAGATATGACAAACCAGAAGTAGAGCTAGAAGATACAATAGATGAAAATAATGGATTTAGATGTGAAGAAAAAGTAAATAATGAATTTAATGAAGAAAACTTAAAGCAAAAATTTGAAAATTTAGTGTGGTCTGAGGATAAATTTCCTAAAAAATAATAGAAAATAGTAAATAAATTTATAAAAAAGTGTTAGAATATATATAAAGCTTAGTAATAAATACTAAGCTTTTATTTTTTACAAAAATACAAAAAAATGCTTGTAAAAAATAACAATATGTAATAAAACAAGAGGGTGGTTAATTTTATGTCTAAAAAAGAACTATTCAATGAAATAAATAAAATTTTATTAGAAAGTATGAAACCTTCTGAGGAGTTTAAACGTCTAATAATAGAGGGTAAATTTAATAAAAGCCCATTGAATAAAATAAAGCAATTACAAAATATAGATCAAAATTTAAAATATCATCTAGAGGGAAATGTTTTAAATCATATATTTTTAGTAATAGATAATGCAAGTAAATACAAAGAATTTTCTAAAGATAAAAAAGTATTTATGTGGGCTGCATTTTTGCATGATATAGGTAAATTAACTACAACAAAAATAAGAAGAGGAAAAATAACATCTTATGACCATGATGTGGAAGGTGAAACGATATCATTAAAAATTTTAAATGAATTAAATGATGATATTAATTTCAATAAAAAGGTATCTAAATTAGTTAGATATCATATGCAACCTTTATTTTATGATAAAAATCTTCCATTTTTTAAACCAAAACAATTATTTGAAGAGACTGATTATATGGAGGTTGCATTATTATCATTATGTGATAGATTAGGAAAAGGAAATATTGATATAGACAAGGAAAAAGAAGAGAAGTTAAAAATAGAAAACTTCATAAATTATTATAAGAAATATAAAAAATAGGTGGGAACAAATGAGATTATTAAAATTAACGTTGCTTATGGGATTGGTATTTTTTACCACTGGGTGTAATATTGAATCACGATCTCCAGAACAATTATTAAAAGAAAAACCAATATATAGTAAAGAAAAAGAAAGTTTGTATAAAGGCATCAATCAAGTTATTTTAAATGCAACTTTAGAGCTTCCAAAGAACTCTAAAGATGTTGGACAAATAAATGAAGAATATCTAGATATAGATGGAACTAAAGAGGTTATAGCTTTTAGTAAAAAAGAAAATCAAAATAAAGGAACTAGTGAAGTTGGATTTACAATATTAAGCAAAAACAACAATGAAACTTACGATGCAAAAGGAAGTCAGTATATACATGGAGATTCTATAGAATATGCAAAATTTTGTGATTTAAATAATGATGATCACAAAGAAATAATATTTTTAAGTAAATTAGGTTATACTTATGATCTTAATATTTATTCTTATAAAGATAATAAGATTTCTAAATTATATTCATTAGATTCTGCTATTGAAAACCTTGATGTTAAAATTAGTGTTTCAGATATAGATGATGATAAAAAAGAAGATATATTATTAATAACTTTTGATTCAGCTACTAAGAAAGCAAATATAAGTGTTTTAGATTTTGATAAGAAATTAAATCTTAAGGGTAATGTTGAGATAGATGATGTAAAAAATATAAATGATTTATATATAACTATAGGAAATGTTGCTCCTAAGAAGAAGGGAATAGTTTTAGATATACCTACTATATATAATGAGTACAAAACACAAATTGTATTATTTGATAATGGAGAATTAAAAAAGGCTCTTAATGATTTTTATACAACGAAATCGTATTATATACCATCTCAAGATTTTAACAATGATAAAGTAATAGAAATACCAATAGGTTATATAACGGGAAATAATTACAATAAAAATGAAGCTTCAAATGTTAGTTGGTATAGATGGAATGGCAAATTTGATGATGATTCTGAAATAGTATTTGTAAGTGAAATATATTATAATTATAAATATAATTTTAAATTTTTATTACCAAACAATATAGCTAAAAAATTAGATGTTACTCAAGATATTGAAAATAAAGATACTTTATTTAAATTTTCATATTATGATGAATTAAAGAACTTAAAAGATTTATTTAGTATAAGTGTAATAAGTAAAAAATCTATAGATGAAAGTAAAGTTATGACAACTTCAAATGGAATTATTTTAAATGAGAGTCTGGATAATACATTTGTATTGTATATAAATGATATACAAGAAATGGAAAAATTAAAAATAACAGAAGAATCATTAAAAGAGTACTTTAGTTTAATATATTAAGTTTTATGGAGGAGAAAAATGAAAGAAAAAATATTAGTGATGGAAGATGAGATTGGAATAAGAAGTTTTGTAAGTATAAATTTAAAAAGAGAAGGATACGAAATTATAGAAGCTGGAACAGGACAAGAAGCTATACAAAAGATAAATGATAATAAAGATATATCTATAGCCTTATTAGATGTTATGCTACCAGATATGAGCGGAATAGATGTATGTAAATATATAAGAGAAAACTTTAACCAAGTAGGTATAATAATGCTTACGGCTAAAGCACAAGAAGAAGATAAAATAGAAGGATTTATATCAGGTGCTGATGATTATATAGTTAAGCCATTTAGTATAAAAGAACTATTAGTCAGAGTATCTGCATTAATTAGAAGAGTTAAAAAAGATGAAAATATGTCAAAAAATAATGAAATAGTATCAGCACCATTTGTACTTGATTTAGATAAAAGAAAATTATTTAAAGATGGTAAAGAAATTGAACTTACTCCAACTGAATTTTCTATAGTAAAATACTTAATGAATAATGCAAGACAATCATTAAGCAGAGATCAAATATTAAATGAAGTTTGGGGAACAAATTATTTATATGACTTTAAAATAGTAGATGTTAATATAAGAAGAATAAGAAATAAAATAGAGGATGACCCATCAAAGCCTAAATACATACAAACAATATGGGGGTATGGATATTGTTTTAGAAAGGAAGAATAAAAGTGCTACATTTTGAGGGGTTAAGAAAAAAAATAATAAAAAATTATTTTACAATAATAATGATAACAGTAACATTATTTGAAGGAATGTTTATAGCATATATTCAAAACTATTATTATGATTATGTAAGGCAAATTTTAAAATACAAAGCTGAGAATACATATTCACAATACAATGATACAAATGCTATGGATAGTAGTAGTTTTGAAACAAAAATAAATAATATAATAAAAAAAGAAAATTTAGGATATAGTAATAAATTTGCAATAACTATAATAGACAAAGATAAAAATATAATGCTAGATCGATATGGCTTTAGAACTAATGAAAAAGCAAACTTTGAAGATGTAGATAGAGCATTAAAAGATGCAAAAGAGTTGACTCCTTATGCTTATAAAATCCAGGAAACGTCAGAACATGTTATGAGTATTTCAGTACCTATAAAAACAAATAATATTATTGAAGGGGTGGTAAGATACACTGTATCCCTTACAGATATAGATAAAAATATATTTAAGATAGCTTTAGGACTTATAATATCTGGAATATGTATACTTTTAATAGTAATTTCATTAAGTCTTAGATTTGCAGAAACATTAATAAGACCATTAATAGAACTTAAAGAATTTGCAAATGAACTAGCTCATGGTAATTATAAAATTAAACTTAAAAATAAGAAAATATCTGATGATGAAATAGGGGATTTAGCGCAAACATTTGAATATATGGCATCAGAGATAGATAAAAGTGAAAAATTAAAAGAAGAATTTATATCATCTATATCTCATGAACTTAGAACACCTCTTACTTCAATAAAAGGTTGGAGCGAAACTTTAGGATATGAAGGTATAGGTAAAGAAGAACTTGATTTGGGTCTTGGTATAATTCAAGATGAAACAGAAAGACTTATAAAACTAGTAGAAGAATTACTGGATTTTTCTAGATTAGCATCAGATAGAATAAAACTTCAAATAGATATGGTTGATATTACAGCTTTATCAAAAGGTGTAGTTAATCAACTTAAAGTAAAATCAAAAGAAAAAAATATACAATTAGAAGTATTATTTAATACTGAAGTTATAGAAAATATACAAGGTGATAAAAATAGACTAAGGCAAGTTCTTATAAATTTAGTTCAAAATTCAATTAAATTCACTGAATATGGAGGAAATATAAAAATAGTAGTTTCTCAAGACGAAGAGTTTACAACTATTATGGTTGTTGATAATGGATTAGGGATAGAAAAGGAGAATTTAGATAAAGTATTAGATAAATTTTTCCAAGAAGATTACAATAAAGCAGGTAGTGGTCTTGGTCTTGCTATAAGTAATGAAATAGTAAAACTACATGGTGGAAGTATGAGTATTGATAGTGAAAAAGGTGTTGGAACATCAATAACTGTAAAAATAAAAAATAAATTAATAGAATCTATTTAAAATATTCTATTTTATGAAAAGAGGAAGTAATGAGAAATATAAAAATGACAATAAAATATGATGGTTCAAGGTATAAAGGGTTTCAAAGATTAAAAGATAATGATATGACAATCCAAGGAAAAATTGAATCAGTATTAAGTAAAATGACTGAAGAAGATATAGAAATAATAGGATCTGGAAGAACTGATATGGGAGTTCATGCATATGGACAAATTGCAAATTTTAAAACAAATTGTGATATGTCTATAAAGAAAATGAAAAACTATTTATATGAATATTTACCAGAAGATATAGTTGTAACATTATTAGAAGAAGTTGACGAGAGATTTCATAGTAGATATAATGCAAAATCTAAAATATATTTATATAAAATATTCAATAATGAAGTACATGACCCATTTTTAAGAAAGTACACTACTCATATACCAAAAAAACTAGATTTAGATTTAATGAAAGAAGGTAGTAAGTATTTACTTGGAGAACATGACTTTACGAGTTTTGCATCTTCTAAATCTAAAAAGAAATCCAATATAAGAACTATAACATCTATATCTATACAAGAAAGTAATGGATTAATTGATATATATATTGAAGGTAATGGATTTTTATACAATATGGTTAGGATTATAGTTGGGTCATTAATAGATGTTGGATTAAATAAAAAATCTCCAGAAGATATAAAAGATATGTTACAAGCAAAAGATAGAACAGTAGCTTCAGACACTGCACCAAGTAAAGGATTATATTTATATAAGGTAAAATATTAAAAATAGTAGCTAAAAGCTACTATTTTTAATATAATAAGAAATTATAATTTATAATTCTAACTGCTAAACTTTAGCAATGGATTTAGTTGTTGGTGATATGAAGTAGTTTTTTTACGCAGTATTTAAAGTGAAGCGAATTTTTTATAAAATATGTTGCATATCATAGGTTTCATTTTCTAAAATATTTTCTAAAGTTATTTTTATTATCTCAATATTTTCTAAGGACTTTGATTTATCTTTTATATTTATACATTTATCTAGTATATTAATATGTAATGAGATTTCATCAAAAGATTCGTGATTTAATAGTTTATACCAGATATCTTTTTTCTCAAACCATGAATTTTTTAACTTTGTAATTTGAATTTTAGCGTCATGCCAATTATCATTTTCAATATTATTTTCAATAACTATAATTTTATCTTTATATAAGTATGTAAAGTCACTAATACCTTTATTAACATAAACACCAAATAATATAAAAATAATCGTCCAAATTAGAACACAAATAAATGATTTCAATTATAGTCACCTCAATTTAAATTTTATTTTTTTTGAATAAAAATTTTATCATCTTCATCTAATATACAAACTAAAACATCTTTATAATTACTTATATGATAAGAACTTAATAGATTTAAAATCCATTTTTTATCTTTTTTTATACTTTTTAAACTATCATTTATTATTTTACCATCTATAATTAAAGGAATTGGAAGATGTTTAAAATCTTTAAATTGGTTATCTTCATAAGATGTAGATGGAACAACACTTAAATTTCCATCTTTCTCAAGTATTGCATATTGAACATCCTTAATATTAAAATAACCTTGAATTCTTAACTGTTCAAATATTTCATCTATACTAATTCTTTCTTTTTTTAATTCTTTATAGTCTATTTTCCCTTTATTAATTAAAATTGAAGGTTTTCCAGATAATAGAGCACTTACTTTTCTACTTTTTAATGTAAAATAAGATATAAATGCTTGCATTAAAACCAGAGCAGTTATAGAAGCTATTCCATATAATAAAGGAATATTATTATTTTCCATAGGGATAGAAGCTACTTCTGCTAGTAAAAATGTTATAACTAAGTCAAAAGAATTCATTTCTGCAATTTCACCTTTTCCCATAATTCTAAGAGAGATTAATAATGCAATATATAAGATTATACTTCTTATAAAAACTGTAATCATATTAAATTTCCCCTTTAAAAGTTATAATAATTTATTATTACCAATATATAAATATTGATGCTTAAAACTTGTTAGAATAGCTTTTAAATAGGGTATAAATTTGGTATAATAGTTAAATAAAATTTAAAATATGAGTATGTATAAACACTGAAAATAACAATTGTTTATAAATAAAGCTAAATTTTCATATATAAATTACAATAGTTAAACTAAGGAGGATATTACTATGGGAAAAAGAAAGCAAGTACATGTTCCTATGGAGAAAATTCAAGAACAAGATAGGTTTATAGAAGCAATAGCTGAAAAAAATAATAGATTCTTTGCTATACATCAAACTAAACCAAAATATATGATACAAACTTTTGGTTGCCAAATGAATGAACATGATTCAGAAAAGTTATGTGCTATGTTAGATGATATGGGTTATGTTAAAGGTATGATGGTAGAAGAATGTGATTTAATAATATATAATACATGTGCAATTAGAGAAAATGCAGAACTTAAGGTATTTGGAAACCTTGGACATTTAAAATTTGCAAAAAGAAAAAATCCAGACCTGAAAATAGCTGTATGTGGATGTATGACTCAGCAGTCTCATGTTGTTGAAGAAATAAAATCTAAATATAATCATGTTGATTTAGTATTTGGGACACATAACTTATATAAATTCCCAGAATTATTAGTAACATCTATGGATAGTTCGAAAATATTAGTAGATGTTTGGGATGTAGATGGAGAAGTTGTAGAAGGTCTTAGAAGTAGTAGAAAATTTGAACTTAAGGCATTTGTAAATATAATGTATGGATGTAATAACTTCTGTACTTATTGTATAGTTCCATATACAAGAGGTAGAGAAAGAAGTAGAAATCCTGAAGATATTATAAAAGAAATAGAAGAATTAGTTGCAAATGGAACAAAAGAGATAACATTACTTGGACAAAATGTTGATTCATATGGAAAAACATTAGATAATCCTGTAACATTTGCAGAGCTTTTAAGAATGACTAATGAAATAGAAGGTCTTGAAAGAATTAGATTTATGACTTCTCATCCTAAAGATATATCTGATGAAGTTATATATGCAATGAGAGATTGTGATAAAGTATGTGAATTCTTACATTTACCAGTTCAATGTGGAAGTACAAAGCTACTTAAAAAAATGAATAGACATTATTCTAAAGAGCATTATTTAGAAATAATAGAAAAGGCTAAAAAGGAAATCCCTGATATTGCATTCTCAACAGATTTAATGATAGGATTCCCAGGTGAAACAGAAGAAGATTTATTAGATACAATAGATGTTGTTGAAAAAGTAAGATATGATTCAGCATTTACATTTATATACTCTAAAAGAAAAGGTACACCAGCAGCTGAAATGGAAGACCAAATAGAAGATGATGTAAAACATGAAAGATTTAATAGAGTATTAGATAAAGTAAATGAAATAGTTAAAGAAATAAATGATGGCTACAAAGATAAAGTAGTAGAAGTTTTAGTTGAAGGTAAGAGTAAAACAGATGAGAATGTTTTAAGCGGAAGAACTAGACAAAATAAATTAGTAAACTTTACTGGAGGAAGTGAAGATTTAACTGGAAAGTTAGTAAAAGTAAAGATAGTTGATCCTAAATCGTTCTCATTAAATGGAATTTTAATAGAAGAATAATTACAAAAGGTATAGTATAAAATCCCTAAGATGTAAAAATCTTAGGGATTTTATATTTTTTTATGCTCTAAATCAATAGATTATTAATTGAGGGATAATAATTAATAAATTATTCTGTTAATATGTCTAAAAAGTTTTCAAGTATTTTAGCCGTAATCCCCCATATTATATAATCATTATATTTATAAAATAATACATCATAATTTCCTTTTGCAAACTTATAGTTTGTTTGATTAGGGATTATTTCATATGGAAAGTCATTACTAGGTATTATAGATACTTCGTTAGTATAAGTTATAGGTTTATTTTTTAAAAGATAAGTTATTGGAACTAAAAACACATGATCAACTTCATCTTTATTAATATTTAAATTATCTATACTTTTTAGGATGCCTAAAAAAGGATGAATTATCATATTTGAAGGAGTTATAAGTAAATCTAACTCACTTATAATTTCAATATTATCAATAGTAACTCCTAACTCTTCGCAAGTTTCTCTAACACAAGTATAAATTGGTTTTTCATTATACTCAATTTTTCCACCAGGAAAGCATATTTCATTTGGTTGAGTTTTTAGTGTTGAAGATCTAACTTGAAACAATATAAAATATGAATCATCTTTTTTTATTATTGGTATTAGTACAGATGCTTTTTTCATGTCTTTAGATCCGTTTATATATGGTTTATAATTTTTAAATTTAATTTTTATGTCATTAATCATATATGTCCTCCTATTTAAATTAAATATTTATATGATTATTATAAAGATAAATTAATATAAATATAATTATTATTTATAAATTAGACAAAAAATTATAAATGCTTTAAAATTTTTTATAAATATAAAATTATATAACAAAGAATAAATTAATTGTTAATATATGATATATATAGTATAATTAAGTTGAAAATAAATATATCAGGGGAGCTAATTGCTGAGAGGAGATTTAAATCTCGACCCTTTAACCTGTTTGGGTAATGCCAGCGTAGGGAGACAATAGTATGATTGTAGTTAAGTCATATCCTTATTTTGGGTATGACTTTTTTGTATTTACATAGTACAAACTTCTCAAGATATATTATAAAGAAAAATAGAGAGGGTGATAAAATGGTAATAGCTGATGTATCTGTAATGCCTTTAAGAACATATAGTTGTGAAGAGGAAATGTATAAGGTAGTTGATGCTTGTATATCAGAAATTGAAAAAAGCGGTTTAAATTATGAAGTTGGTGCAATGAGTACTACCATAGAAGGTGATTTTGATGAAGTATTTGATTTACTAAAAATAATACATAAAATACCTTTTAATTTAGGCTGTGAGAGGGTTATAACAATAGCTAGAATAGATGAAAAAGCTGGAGGAATAACTATAAATGAAAAACTTAAAAACCATAGATAAGTTAAAAGATAGTATATACCCAATAGCCACATTTTTATTTATACTATTTATTTGGCAGTTAATTGTAGAAATTAATGATATACCAATGTACATATTGCCAACTCCAAGTGATATATTAAAGGTATTTATTAAAGATTACGAAAATTTATACTTAAATACATTAGTAACATTAAACGAAGCATTAATAGGGTTTATATTTGCCATAATATTTTCAATTATAATTGGAACAGTTATGGATTTTATACCAATATTTAAGAAATGCTTATATCCTATTATGTTAGTATCTCAAACTATACCAACAATAACTATAGCACCACTTTTAGTAATATGGTTTGGATTTGATAGTTTACCTAAGATACTTATGGTAACTTTAACATGTTTTTTCCCAATACTTATAAATTTTCTAGATGGAATAGAAAATATAGATAAAGATTACTTAAACTTATTTAAAACTATGAATGCAAATAAAGTATCTACATTTTTGCACTTAAAAATTCCTATGGCATTAGATAAATTATTTGTAGGTCTTAAAATATCAGCCACATATGCAGTAGTTACCGCAACTGTTGCTGAATGGTTAGGAGGAACTAAAGGACTTGGAGTATATATGGTAAGAGCAAAGAGTGCATATTCACTTGATAAAGTATTTGCTTCAACTATATTAGTTGTAATATTTAGTTTAATATTTGTGGGAATAGTACAAATTATAAAAAAAGTAGTTTTAAGATATAAATATTAAGGAGAGTAATATGAAAGTAAATAAATTATTATCATTAGGATTAATAAGTACGCTTATATTAGGTACTTTAAGTGGATGTACCAATAAAAAAGAAAATGCAAATTCAGATAATAAAAAAGTTACAATGGTTTTGGATTGGACGCCAAATACGAACCATACGGGATTATATTTAGCACTAGAAAAGGGGTACTTTAAAGAAGAAGGACTAGATGTTGATATAGTACAACCAGCAGATGGAGGAGCGGCTACATTAGTTGCAACAGGAAAGGCTGACTTTGGAATAAGTTATCAAGAAGAGGTTACTTTTGCAAAAACTAGTGAAGATCCACTTCCAATAAAAGCAATAGCAACTGTTATACAACACAATACATCAGGATTTGCATCTCCAAAAGATAAAAATATAACTTCACCAAAATATTTTGTAGGTAAAACTTATGGTGGATGGGGATCACCATCTGAGGATGCTATACTAGATGTAGTTATGCAAAAATACGGAGCTAAATTTAAAGATTTAAAGGTAGTAAATGTTGGTGATGATGATTTCTTCACTGCAGTTAAAAGTAATATAGATTTTATGTGGATATTTGAGGGATGGACAGGAATAGAAGCAAAGCTTAGAGGAATAGATCTTAACTATATGCCATTGAAAGATTTAGATAAAAGATTAGATTATTATACTCCTGTAATAATATCTAATGAAAAATTACTAAATGAAAATCCAGAATTAGCTAAGAAATTTTTAAAAGCAACTTCTAAAGGATATGAATATGCAATAGAAAATCCCATTGAAGCTGCAAATATATTAGTAAAATATTCACCAGAAATTAATAAAGACTTAGCAATAGAAAGTCAAAAATATTTAGCTAATCAATATAAAGCTGAAGCATCTATATGGGGAGAAATGAAAGATAGTGTATGGGATAATTATACAAATTTTTTAAGAGAATATAATGTTATAAATAAAGATATGAAAGCAAGTGAGGCCTATACAAATGAATTCTTGCCACAATAATAAAGTAAAAATAAATTTAGAAAATGTAAAAAAAATATACGATAAAATAGTAGTCTTAGATGATATAAATATAAAAGTTTATGAGGGTGAGTTTGTATCCATACTAGGTCCAAGTGGATGTGGTAAAAGTACAATATTTAATATAATAGCTAATTTAATAAATTATGATAATGGAAAAGTAGATATAAATGGAAAATTAAGCTATATGTATCAAAAAGATTTATTATTGCCTTATAAAACTATAATAGATAATGTTACTTTACCCATGATTTTAAACAAAGAAAAGAAAAACATTGCATATGAAAAAGTAAAAGAATATTTTAATATATTTGGACTTAAAGGATACGAGAATAAGTATCCAAGTGAATTATCAGGTGGAATGAAGCAAAGAGCAAATTTTTTAAGAACTTATGTAGCATCAAGTGACATTATGCTGTTAGATGAACCATTTGGAGCACTAGATTCTATAACTAAATCTAGTATGCAAAAATGGTTGTTAGAAGTTAAAAGTAAAGTAAATTCAACTATATTATTAATAACCCATGATATAGATGAAGCTATAATGATGTCAGATAGAATATATGTTATTGCAAAAAAACCATCAAGTGTAAAAAAAGAATTTATATTAAATAGAAACTATTATAACGAAGAAAATATAGAAAATATATTTAAACTTAAAAAAGAGATTTTAGAATTATTATAAATAATATCTCTTTAGAATTAAATATGATAGAAGAAAAAAACGAGTTTATTAATACTCGTTTTTTTGATACTTATATTATATACTAAATTATAGTAAACGAACT
>CALESE010000182.1 GCA_937907205.1 uncultured Romboutsia sp.
TAATATCTCCAGATGTTTTTTCTTTAACTATAGCTTTTAGTTGCATTCCTCCCTCTATCTTATTTTCTTCCTTTTCTAATATATCAAAACTTTTACCATTAGCTACATCTTTTAAATTATAAAATTCCAATCCTTGATTAAATTTACTTTCACTACTTTCATCAGTATCATAATCTTTATTATAAGCATTTATATCAATATCTATAATATTAGATTTTGTTTTATTATCTAAAGATTTTTTGTTATTAGATTTATTTTTATATGACTGCAAAATCTTTAACATTTCATCGACAGATTTTGTTTCATAATTTTTAGCTTGTGCATTAGGATTAATCTTTTTTATTTGATTAAATATATCAGTTTTTTGTTTGAACCACATATAATCATAACTCCTTTATTTTTATTGTATATAATATATAATATATTTTAAAAAATGTAACGGGTATTTTATAAATTTTTTCTATTAATATTATTTTACATTTATAAAAGGCTAGATAACCAAAATCTAGCCTTTTACATATATTTATTATTTACTAATATTTTAAAGTTTGGCCAGGATATATTGTATATGGAGAATTAATTCCATTTTTTGCAGCTAAATCTTTCCAATTAACTCCTAATTTAGCTCCTATTCCACTTAAGGTATCTCCTGATTTTACTGTATATGTTTTAGAAGCTACAGTATTATTTGTTGATCCTTTAATTTTTAATACTTGTCCTGGATATATTGTATAAGGACTTGTAATACCATTAATATTAGCTAAATCCTTCCAATTTATTCCTAATTTATTTCCAATTCCACTTAAAGTGTCACCAGATTTTACAGTATAGGTAGATGTAGAAGTATTACTTGATGTATTACTTGATGTACTACCTGTAATTTTTAATACTTGACCAGGGTATATTAAATATTTAGGTCCTGCAATATTGTTTAAAGCAGCTAAATCTTTCCAATTCATTCCAAATTGTGATGCTATTTTAGATAAATTATCTCCTGATTTTACTGTATATGTTTTATCATGTGTTGCATTACCACCATAGCTTTGATTAACTAAAGCTTGTATTGCACTGTAATCATATCCAGCTGCTCTTAAAGCATTTTCTCTATCTTGACCATTTCCCCACATACCAGCTTTTACTTCTTCAGCTATTTGCTCATTAGATTTTGAAGGTATTACTGGAGGTTGCACTTCTCCTCCTTGAGATGGTATTCCTCTTATTAAAGCAGGATAATCTATATAAGCATAATTAGCATCTAAATTACCATTATAACCTAAAAATCTAGCCATAGATGTAAATTGCCACATTGTTTTATCTGTTCTTTCAGAAGCTTGAACATTTAATCCTCTTTGTCTACCTCCTGATGTAGGCCATTGAGCTACCCATTTATCATATTTATTAATTTCTGGTCCAGCAAGTTGATTTGCAAACCAACTAGAAGAAGCATATATACCAACATAATATCCTTGTGATTGAACTATACTACAAAATCTATTACATATAGCTCGTAAAGTACTATTAGAAGGCATTCCATTTTTTCTTTTATAACCATCTGCATCTTCCATATCAAACCAACATCCATAAGAATAACTATCTTTATATGGAGCAATTGCATTTAAAAAAGCATTAGCTTCTTGTTCAGCTCCATATTCATTTAAAGCATATGAATACCAATAAAATCCGAAAGGGATTCCTAATTGCTTACACAAATCAGCATTTCTTCTAAATTTAGGATCAATAGTTCCTTTTGTTCCATAACCTACTCTTATAATAACGAAATCTATTTGATTTTTTAAAGCATTCAAATCTATATTACCATTATGAGTAGATATATCAATTCCTCTTTTTGCCATTAGTTTTCAACTCCTTCCATTGACATTTCATCTTCATTATATTCAGCTTCAGTACGCTGTAATTCTGCATTGCCTATATTTTCTTCTTCCATAAAATATCACCTCTTTATATATTCTATTAATATTTTACTTTTTTTAATATTTTATTTATATATTTCAATGTCTCCCTAATACTCTAAATACAGCTACATTAGGCCATCCTTCTTTTAATCTACAATTAAAACTTATAGATATATTATCTTCTTTTATTCTTATTAATCCTATAGCATAATAATTATGTAGTGCTTTACATTCATAAGGCTGTCTTATTAGAGAGCCTAATATTACAGGAAACGTTATCATAATACTTTCACTTAAAGATGCTCCCAATATTACATCTATATAATTATAATTTGTGAAACTTTCAGTACATTTAACATCTACCCAAGTATCATTAGATGCTCTTATATCTCCACTAAATAATATTTTAGGTTTTAAGTATTCTTTTAAAGATAGCCTCCCCCCCGCAACAATGCAATCCATATGAGTTATAGGACTAAAAATTTCTCCATTTTCATCTTTTAAATATTTTCCTTTAACCTTACTCATAAAATAACCTTCTTTCTTTAATATAATTTATTCATGCAATCTACAATTAATTTTATATAGTTTCTACCATTCTCACTTGCGTTATTTGGTAAAGCTGTAATAACTTCTACTTTAACTTTATTATCTCCACTTAATTCATATATATTTTGATTAAATTTTACATTAGATCTATTAGTATCAAATACTGCCCATTTATTTACTTCTGTTTGAATTCCTAATATAGTATTATATATAACATCATATATATCTTTTAATATAAATTCATTTTTATTAACTTGAATATTCTGATTAGATAATTTATTTATAGGATATACATTGTACAATTGAATACTCCAATTTCTCATTCTATTAAAATGCTCTGCTAATATTAAATCTCCCTTATTAACACTAAAAGATATAGCTTTCTGAGTTATATTTATAGTATCTGACCATTCTGACCATATAGGTTCATAATAGTTTTTTTGAACTCTAACTTTTATAGAATAAGAATTATTTATAGGAAAGTTTTGTACTAAAGAAGGATTTATACATATTTTAGTTTTATGTCTAAGTTTCATTGTACTAAATGCATTTTGATCTATTACAGCATTAGGTGTCATTTGTTCGGTTGCATTATTTATTGCTATTGTAAAAGTATTATTAATGCAGACTTCTATATTTCTATATAAATAATTATTTTTTATATCTGTACTATAGGTATCATAATCACTATCTTCAGGTAATTCAAATAGAATTCTAAATTTAGTATTGTGCCATTGAGTGTTATTAATAGGATATGATATAACAGGTTTATGTAATTTACCTAAAGGTAATATAAATGCATAATCCAAAGCAGGTCCTTCTACTTTACCTGTTTTATCTGGTTTATTATAAAAAGCACTTATTGATATATAATTTAATATTCCTCTTTTTAATTCTGTCTTTATATTAAATATTCTACTACTAGTTAGATTATTTGTATTAATTGTAAAAGTTTTAAATAATTTTGTTTTATGTTTATCTTCATATATTCTTATAGTATATCCATTTACAATACCTGCATCAGCTTTATCAGGATATGTCCATTGTACATATACATTTTCAATATCATCTATATAAACAATTTGCGCAGGAGATATAAGTTTACCATTTGCATTATTTTCTTTATATATAAGAGATATAGGAGGATTATTAATATTTGTATCATTATCAGGTCTATATTTAGGCCAAAATTGCACAGAAATATTTTTACTTAAAGTTCCACTATCAACATTAGAAGATGGATTATTTCGTTTAATTGATAAGACTGTATTTATTTTTTCTTTACTTCTTTGATCTATATTAAAATGAGAATCTATAATATTTTTATTTAATGTTTGAGTTTGATTATATAAACCATTATCTATTACCTGAGCTGGTTGATTATTTAATGATTCAAACCAAACATTATCACTATTAAATTTTAATAAAGTTTTAAAATCTTTTTCACCATCATAATTACCTATATTATTACCCCATCTTTTTCCATTAGTTTGCCATAATAAAGTTGTATTTCCATTTCCTGAAAAATTAATATTAGATAAATCAAAAGAATCAATTCTAGGAGTTCTATATGTATATAATGTTATAGAAGTACTTACTGTCCAATCTCTTCTTTGAGTGTGTTGTCTATAAGCTTGAAAAGAATAAGAAGAACCATCACTTACATTTTTTTGATTAGGATAAAATCCATAAGTTCCTCCACTATTGCCTATATCCCAATTATCTCTAACACCATTTATATTTACCCAAGTATCTGTATCAGTATTATCTCCAGAAGCATTTCCATCTACCCACATTTCCCTTCTAGTATCATATCTAGATATAATATAACTTGTACCACATCCTATTGTAGGATATTTATAACGATCTAATTCATTCCAATTAAATTCCAATATTGTATATCCAGGATTACTAGTTCCATCGCAATCATGATATTTATACCAAGAACACCATAATCTAATTCTGATTGTACCTGAGGTAAAATCAACAGGACCGCAATTTAAACTAACTGACTTCCAACTTGTTCTTGATAAACTATAAGTTGAATTCTCTAACACATTTCTTCCCTGGACTTCAACTTCAGCCGACATACCTCTAGCATTACCTGTATAAGGAGGTACTCCATAGCTTTCATTATAACCACCTTCAGCATTTGTAAATAATCTAAAATCAACAGAACCTGATATATAAACTCGATTATAATTATTAGGATCTAAGGATACTGTACAATTAGCAGTAACCCAAGTCATTGGGTGTCTTGTATGCCAAGATCTATTATTATATACAGATTTACTTACACTAGTTGCCATTATATATCTCCTTTCTTATAAAATATAAAGCTGGTATTTAATTTACCAGCTTTGATTATAAATCTTTTTTATTTTCCTTCTTGTTCTGTTGTTTCTGGTAATTGTTCAATAACTGTATTGTTTTCAATAACTTCTTTGTTATTTACTATTCCTTGTTTTAAACCATATACAGCAGATTCAATTAACATATTTAATTCTGTTTGAGATATTGTTATACCTTTTTCATTTAGTATAGTTGATGCTTCATTTAAAGCTTTCTGTAATTTTTCAGGTCCTTTAAGATCACTGTAAACTTGTTGAACAAATTTTACTACATCATCAACTACTACTTTTACAGTTTCATTTTTAGTTTTAGTGTCATAAGCTTGTTTAATTTTAGTACCTATAATACCAAATACTATAGTAACAATAGATGCTACTGCTGGTAATAAAATATCTAAACATTCATTTAAAAGAGCCATCCAATCCATAATAAAACCTCCTCTTATTTAAAATAAAATTAGTAGATGATTATATTCATCTACTAATATTTTACATTAATTTATTTCTTTTTAGTTTAATATCCTAATAATTTACTCCTTTCATTATATAAAATATTTGGGAGTAAATTATTATGTTTTATATTACCTTCCCCATACATCATTTATGCTTGAGAGGTTTTATTACAATCTAAATCAAATTTAAACTAAAATTATTTTGATCTAATGTAATTATATGTTTTATATTATAAAATTGTTTAAAATTGATTTTAACAAGAATTAATGCTATTTATTTTGTAAAATTAATTCATCTATCTAAATCTTCATAAGCTTCTTGTATTAACTGATCTGTTTCTCTTTTTGTTTTAGCTCGATTAAATTTTTGTCTTTTTTTATAATCTTCTAAAGTATTTTCATAAACAGGAATAACTAAACAATCTTTTTCATCTAAATCATATATATTCATTTCAATTTCAAAGGGTTGCATATCTATATCTCTAGAGGTAGGAGTTATAATTCCTCCTTGTAATTTAAATTTTCTAAGCATATTATTTACAACTTCTTCATCTTCTCTTGGAAGTGAATGCATATATCTATGAGCTAATTCGTTAATAACTGCTCCATTTTCATCAGTTACTTTACCACCTTCTGATTTATGTCTTAAATGATGGTAAGTCATATTATTTTCTAATTGTTTAATTATATTACCTGAATAATGAGTTTCTTTTAAAAATACTTTATATGTTTTAATTGTATGTAATTTTTCTATTTGTTCTTCTATATTAGCTTTTTTAAACATACAACCTTTCCCATAAATTCTTTCTAAAGATTTTCTACCTTTACTATTTTTAGTCATAGAAATCCTCTTTTCCTAAATTAATTTAATAATAATTTATCTGTATCCTAAATCTTCTCTTTCTATTCTATTCATTTCTTGCACAGATAATGGTTTATTGTATTGTTCTAAAATTCTAATATTGGAATCATAATCTTTTATAAAATTTACTAATTGCTCTATAGTTTGCATTTCTTCTATTTTTTGTTTATCAGTTAAAGTAGAATTTTCAATACATAATCTAGCTGAACTTTCTAGCATATTACGCATTTTCCATAAAATTAAATCTTTTCCTGAAATTTTATTTATATCTTTTTCCATAATATAAACCCTCTTATTTTAAATTAGTTTTTTACTTTATTATAAATTTTTCTTTAGCATACCAAATTTCCAACCATTAGCTAAATAAGTATTTACTTCATTTAATTTAACCATTTTATTTTTAATACCATTATTCATATATTTTAATTTAACACCATATCTTCCATTTTTACTTCCTTGTAATAAATAACCTTTTCCATACATTGGATGATTTTTACCTACTCTGTTTTCTTTATTGGTTTGCCAAGAATTTTTTAATGATTGCCTCCACTTCTCACAATGTTTTATCTGAGTACAACCTTTATACCACCCATATGGTATAATATCTTCTTTATTTATATATTTATTGTTTATGCCATTTGTTATCCATATCATACCTTTATTATAGCTAGGCTGTCCTTTTCCCTTTAATTTCGAATATTTATCATCATTAATATGTGACTTCATATATAGTTTTCTTGCCTTACTATATCTAATTCTTAATTGTTCATACTCTTTAGATGTTATTTTTATATCACTTCTTTTATGGTATTTCATTTTTAATTTAGACATAGCAAATAATGCAAACACTAATCTATTATATTCGTTTGTATTAGGCCTATAACAATAAGATAGTATTTTATGTGCTATATAGTGCTCTCTAGGTGTAAGAATTATAATATTATTTATATCTGTATATAAAGTATCATCTATACATTTTGGTATAATGTGATGTTTTTCTTTGAATTGTAATTTTCTTCTTCCTTTATTTTGTATATTATTTATAAATTTTACATATCTATTCCAATAATGTAAATTTATATTGGTCATATCTAAACTTTTAAATATATTCATTTTGACATCTCCTAATCAGATTTATATTAAATTGTGGTAATCTTAATAGATTAGGTATTAAGAAACAGTTTGCAACCTGCTGTCCCACAAATTATTATCCATTATAAACTATTTGAACTTTTCCATTTATAACATTTGTTAAAGTAATACCAAATTTTTCATTTTTATTTGTTGTAACTGATACAGTAGCATCTGTATTTACTTTAACTAATTGTCCTGGTTTGATATTATTCTCTTTTGTCTTAACCCATATTTGTCCTAACATTTCTACTTCAAGTTGCTCTTCTTTTGGAATATCTTTTCCACCCATTTGAACTCCTATTGTATTAGAACATATACCAATTATAGTATCTAAATCTTGAACATTATTTACTTTATGTGCTAACCCATCTTCTTTTATACAAACAACATCACCATATTCAATAACTTCATTTTTATCTTTTCTAAATATTTCACCAAATCCATTATATACAGAATTGTAAACTTTAGAACCTGTTATAGTACCTGAAGTATTTAAATTACCAGAAGAATCTACTTTTAATTCAGAATTAGCATATGTACTACCTCCAACACCTAAAGTACCATTAACAACAGTATTTCCGGAATATAGAGGTTGCGTTCCTGAAGCTCCTACATAAAGAGGACCATTTGTTCTTAATGAAGATCCATTATTATCCTTAGTAATAGTAGCATCATTTGTACCTCTTTTAAATGTTAAAATTCCATTTGATGTTATTAATCTATTACCAGTTACTGAACCAGATGCAGTTAAATTAACTAAATTAAAATCTCCATCTAAATTTAATTTCTTCTGATTAATAACTTTAGATAATATAATATCAAATGCAACATTACCATCTTTCCATACTATTGATGAAGCTCTTGTAGGATTTAAAAGTTCAATTTTAGCATCATCAAATATTTTTGTATGAATAGTATCTTGAGTATTTCTTAATAATATATAAGAATTATCTTTATCAGTTAATGTAGGATTAGTCATAATAATTCTATCTGGAGTAAAGTTAATAGTGTTTCCATTAGATTCTACATTTTGTCTTAACCACCATTCAGTTCTAGATAAAGTAGTTTGAGGTAAAGAATCATTACTACCTAAATATAAACTTGTTATAACCCTTAAATTTTGCCTATAAATTCCATTAGGTACTATGTCTAAATATTTAACATTATTTTGTAACAATGATATATTTTGAGTAGTATTATTATATTGCCATATAGCCTTTCCTAAAGTTTGTTGTATATTATTTCCATCTACAAAATTTATATCAAATTTTAAATCAGGAGATACTGCAGTATCTGTAAATGAAGCTTTATCATTACCTAAGGTTAATTTAGGTCTGTTATTATTAGTACCTATTTGAACAGTCTCATTACCTTGAATAATTGTATCTGATTCACTTTTAATAATAATATCTTCAGGATTTGTAATATGTAATTTATAATTATCAGATTTATTAATATTAATACTAGCACTACCTAAATTTATATCTGATTTATTTTCATTACTATTAAATGATAATCCATGAGTTGTATTATCTATAAAATAAATGTTACCTGTATCAGCAGGATTTCCTTTTTTCTTAATAAAATTACTTATATAAATAACATCTTTTTGATCAATTACACCGTCATGATTTACATCTGCTAATATAGTTTGTAAAGCATTAGGTACTTTTGTTTTATTTATAAATTGATTTATTAAATCTAAATCCTTTTGATCAATTATACCATCTCTATTGACATCTCCATATAATTGTAATTTATCATTATCTGCTTGAGGGTCTTTAATTACAATATGAGAACTATTAGAATCAGCATTTATAATAATTCCAGGATTATTATCAGTTCTATTATCTTTGATGATAATAGGACCATAAACTGTATCTCCTTCTTTACTAAAATACCAATTAGGTAAAGTATAGATAAATTGTTGAAGATTTAATCTAGTTGTATCAGGATGTTTTGGATCTAAAAATTTACCTAATACATCTTCTGCCCATATTCTACCATATTTATCTTCATCTTCTATAATATTTGTAAAGTCATTACCATCCCAAGTTACTTGACCTAAATATAACATATCCATATCTATTTGAGGTTCTGGCTTTTCACTATAATAAGTTAAATAAACTCCTTCAAATCTAGTTGTAACACCTACTTTTAAATCACCTAAAACGTTATTAGAACTATCTCTAGCTAGTTTAAAAGCTAAATGATAAGTACCATTTTTAGCTGGTGGGTCTATTTTTAAAGTATTAGTCATAATCAAATCCATACCATTAATACTACATTGACCAATACTTATTTGTAATTTAACTTTATTTGAAGATTGATCGTTAATCTTACTAATTTCAAAAGAAGGTTTAACAATACAAAAGTTTTTAGAAGATACTCTAGTAACTAATCTGGCCATGTTATATTCTAAGTTTAATTTACCATCATCTTCTTGATTAGATCCAGGATAACATGTAATGTCACTACCTGAATATCTTGCTATTATTTGATTTTCCTCCATATAAGGACCTCCTCATTATAATTTTTATATCATTAATATTTTACATAAAAATAAAAGAGTATATAGATAATATATACTCTTTTTAAAAAATATTTTAAAATATTTTAAACTGAAGCAATTGCAATTTCAATAGTAGCAGTTTGCTCTTTAGTTTTTGAATTTTTATCTGTAACAATAACAGTTATATTCTTTGTTGCGTTTGTATCTATATTAGCTTTATTTTTTACAGTATTACCATCTATAATAAATTCAGCATTATCTTGTGTACTAGCTTTTAAAGAATATGTATAAGGAGCTATACCTCCTACTGTAGTTAAATTAGCTACTACAGTATTAGCTGCTAAAGGTGCTTGTAAAGATTCAACAGGTGTTATATTTAAAGCTGATATAGCAGGTGTACCTACTGAAACTGTTATATTTTTAGTTGTTGTTTTATTATTTTTATCAGTAACTTTTAATGAAACTTTATAATCTTTCTTTACTAAAGGTGTTGTATTAACTTTTAATTGAGTTCCTTCAACTTTAAAGTTAGCATTATCTACACCATTTACTTCATCTGTATTTAAACTATAAGTATATGGAGCTATTCCTCCTGTTGTAGACAAATCAGCTATTTTAGCATTTGCCGCAACATTTTCATTACCTTCTTCAAGTCCTGAAGTTAATTGAGCATTTAATGAAGTAATATTAGGAGCAGCCACAGAAATAGTTGCATTTTGATTTTTTATTTTACCATGAGTATCTGTTGCAGTTAAAGCTACCTTATATGCTTTTGTAGTTAAAGGTGTTGTATTAACTTTTAAATTAGAACCATCTACTTTAAAACTAGCATTGTCAACCCCATTAGAAGCATCTTCTCTTAAACTATATGTAATAGGAGCTGAACCACCTTCTACAGACATTGTAGCTACAATTGCATCTGCTTGTACATTAGCATTTCCTTCTTCTAAACCACCTGTTGGAGATACTGTGAAACTAGTGATTTCTGGGTAAGCAGCTTGTACAACTATAGTATCAGAAACAGTCTTTGTTTTATTATTTTTATCTGTTGATGTAATTTCAATACTATATGTTTTAGCTGTAAGTGGATTAGATCCTACATTTAATTTATTTTCAGCAATAACAAAACTTGATGCATCTGTTCCACTTATAGTATATGTAAATGGTTGAGTTCCACCTACAGAAGTTAGTGTAGCTACAGTTGCTCCAGTATTAACATTATCTTCTCCTTCTCTTAAATCAGGTGTTTTACCTAAAGTTACATTTGTTATAGCTGGATAGGCAGCTAAAACTTCTATTGTAGTTGGTGCATCAAATATTTTATTATTTGTATCTTGTACATGAATTGATATAGAATATGTTTTAGCAGTTAATGCAGTATTGCCTACTTTTATAGAAGTACCATCTAAAATAAATTTACTAGCATCTGTACCTGTTAAAGAATATGTAAATGGAGCTGTTCCTCCGACTACTTGAAAGTTTGCAACTAAAGCTCCTTTATTAACATTTGCTTCTCCCTCACGTAAATTATTTGTTTTTGTTATTCTAACACTAGTAATTAAAGGAAATGCTTCTAATACATTAATATTTAATGCCTTTGTAAAAGTTTTATTATTTTTATCAGTAGCTTTTATTGAAATACTATAACTACTTTGAGTTAAATTAGTATTTCCTATTTTCAAATTATTACCTTCTATAACAAATTTATTAGCATGTGTTCCTTGTAAAGTAAATGTTATAGGAGTAGTTCCTCCAATAGCTCTAAGACTTCCTATTTGAGCATTAGCTTTAGTATTAAGTTCTCCTTCACGTAGATTGTTTTCTAAAGTTGTCTCTATATTAGTAATTAAAGGAAATGCTTTTAATACTGAAAAATTAGAAGTTTTCTTAAACGTTTTATTATTTTTATCAGTAATATTAAAAGTTATATTATATTCTCCTTCAGTTAAATTTTGTTTAGCTTTTATATTATTATCTACAATCTCTAATTTATCTGAATTAGTACCACTTAATTGTGTTGTGAATGGTTCTGTTCCTCCAACAACTTGTATTGTTCCTACAACAGATCCAACAGTTGCATTACTTTCTCCTTCTCTTATATTATTATTAAAAGAAATATTAGCATCTGTTATTAAAGGATAAGCTTTAAGTACAGTAACCTTATCAGTTTCCGAATAAGTTTCTTTAGTAGCATCTATAGCAGATACAATAATAGTATAAATTCCTTCAGTTAAATTATTTTTAGCTTTTATAATATTATTTTCTAATATAAATTTATTAGCATCTGCACCATCTAAAGAATAGATTACTGGTTCTGTTCCACCTTTTAAATTTAAAGTAGCTATAATTGCATTTGCTTTACTATTACTTTCACCTTCTCTTATATTTGGAGTAATAGTTACAACTATATCTGTTATATCTGGTCCTTCATCTTCTAATATTAATTTATAATCTTCACATTGCTTATTAATTAATGCAAGATCTTCTGATGTAGTTGCTTTAACACTTAAACTATCATTAACTTTAATTTTTACAGGAACCATAATACATTTATCTCTTAAACTAATAGTTATATCTTCTTTTGTATCATTTACAATTCTTTTATTAGCAGGTATATTACTATAATCTTTTATCATATTTATAATCTCTCCTTTCAATATTTCTAATAGTATTTTACAATAATTTATTACATCTATCATATATAATTTTTATATAATTTCGACCATTAGGTGAATTATCTTCTTTACTTTCAGCTGTAATAATTTCATTTGTACTAGTAAAATTAGTAGGTATTAAATTTTGATAATCAAATTTTACATTCTCTTGAGAAGAATCAAAAGGTCCATATGTATTAACAATATTTTTCACATCATTAATTTTATCTAACATATTATTATATTTATATTGATCTGTATTAATAAAATCTATTTTACTTATAACATTTACTGGAATATTAATCCAATTAATATTATAACTCTATCAATTAAAGCTTTAGCATTATTATAATGAGATGCTAGAATTATATCTCCTCTTTTAGGATTAAATTGAGCTTGTGTAACAGTAATATTTTTAATATCAGACCAAGGTGACCATAAAGGTGTTATATTGTTATATCCATATTTTTTCTTTACACGTATTTTTATAGAATATATATTTGTATTTATAGGGAATTGATTACATGCACTAGGATTAATTATAATTTTTCTTCTATATGTTAAATTTGTTACTAAAGCACTAAAACATTCAGGAGCTATTATTGCATTTGGTGTACTATTAGTACTATTTGCTAATGTTAATGTAATATTACCATTTATCTGAACTTCTATATTTTCATAATGATAATTTTCATCTTCAAAACCTTTATCTCCATCTTCAGGTAATGTAAAACATATTCTAAAATTATGATTTATCCAATCAGCATTTTGTACAGGATAATCTATAACTGGTTTACCAAAAGGAGATGATAAAATTATAAAATCAAAGATTTCAATAGTTCCTTTATTATAATACCAATATTGATTAGGATCAGTACTATCATTAGCAAAATAAGGTGTTATATCTAACTTTGTTAATTGAATTCTAGGAATATCTGCTTTAGGTATTGTATAATCTTGATTTCTAGTATAATAAGTTTTAACTACTTGATTTTTAGCATTATATAATCTAATACGATAACCTTGAGTAAATCCTGCATCAGCACTTAAATCATCATAAGCCCATGCTACATTTATTCCAGATAAATTACTATCATTTATTACAACTTGTCCTTTTGAAATAGAGCTTCCAGCATTACTGTTTCTTCTTATATATACATTCTTTCCAAGTACTCCTATTTGAGGTCTATAAATTACTTTAAAATTACCTGTTGCAGTATTATTAGACCACCAATCTGCACTAGGACTATATCTTTTCATTTCTAATATAATATTCTGATCATCATATTGTTTAGGAACTAATTGACGTATTTGAGCTGCTGTATTATTCCATGTAGATATATTACCTATATTTATCCATGAAGTAAATTCAGAATTTCCTTTTTTAATTCTATACCTGGTTTCAAAATCATTTTCATATGAAGTCCATTGCCTATTATTATAACTATTTATAGAAAAAGTATTAGAAGTATTAGCATTTTGTCTACTTAACAAAATATTAACTGTTTGTCCAATTGTAGGCTCTTGATATGTATATATAACATAACCTTCTTGAGGATTCCATGAATTAGGAGATAATGCTTCTCCTCCTTTTGATACTAAGGTTACTCTATATCTATTTGCATTTGTAAATCCTTGAGCAGATCTTAATACAACACTATCCCAAACACCGTCACTATAACCTGATGCATTTCTTAATAAAGGTTCCCATTTAACTCCCCAAGATGTAGCATTATAATCATGAATAGCTAATGTAATAGGTACACTAGGATTTGAACCTGCATTATAACTATAATGAAAACTCCAATTACTAACATCAACTCTACCAATTCTAGTATAATCATTAGGATTTAACCATATAGAAGAAGGTGTATAAGGATTCGGTACATTAATATTAACTCCTCCAATAGGAACCCAGTTTGTATGAGCTCCTATTGGACATGATTGATAATCTCCACATTGTATTTTTAATTCAACATATACATTACCGGGATTTACTTGTCTATTACCACTTACATTGATAGTATATGTACCTGTATAAGCTCCAATAGGACTACTAGATACTTCTACTCCACCTATAAATAAATGCACTGTATCAGGACCAAATCCACCACCATTATAAGCTTGATAAGTACTAACTTGAGTAACTGTTGCAGAAGCAAAAACAGTAGTACCATTATACCAGGCATCTATGGATCCACTTACTTCTTTATATGTATATTTAGATTTTACATGCCATCTATAAGGCCCAAAATTTGCCATTAAATCTCCTCCTTATTATATAGCCCAAATATATACAGTAACAGCATTATTAGATAAAGCCGATGTACTAGTTAATTTAATACTATTAGAATTAACTATAACATTATTTATATAGCATTCTTCTTTAGTATCTGTCATTCTACATTGAACTATTATATTTTCTGAGTTTAAATTATGTGCTACAGTAAATACTTTATCAGTACCATTACCTATAGTTGTTTTAAAAGATCTTTTTTTGAAAGCATCATCAACATATTTTTTTGATGTAGGTTGTGCATCAATAGTAGGAATAAAAGGAGAAGTATTAGTAGTAGCTGAAGTAGTTAAATATGGTTGTACATGTTCTATACTATTATTAGCAAATGATAATTGGCTTATATTAATCTCTACATCACCTATAAATTGAATATTTAATGTACTATATAATTCATTAACTATAACTTTACCAGTATTATCTAAATTATCATAGATATAATTATTAATACTTTTTATACTTATATTCGAAGTAGGTGCAGGAGAACTTTTATCTATTACAAAATAGAATTGACCTGTTTTATTCGTATTACCTTCCCTATATTGAAGGGTTGCAATTATTAAAATTGGTTTATTATCTTTATTAGCATATAAAGTATTCAATCTATCTTTTATATTATCAATAGAATCTTGATAATTATAATGTAATATTGCATAATCTATATTCATACCACTTGTACCAATATTTAATGTATTAGCATCTGTTTTATCTTGAGAAATAGTTAAACCTTCAATAAAATTTAATTTTTGTCTATATGCAAATGCTTTATTATCATTTAAAATCTTATGTACAGCATTATTTTTTATATTTGTATATCCATTATTTGTTATTTGCATTTTAACATTAAAGTCTTTTAATCCATCAGTTTCAGTGTTAACACTTGTATCTGCAAATATTATATCTCCTTTAGTATCTGATAAAAGACTAAAAGGTGTAGTTAAATTACTTACTGAAGCTCCTTCTATAATACCTTCTTGAGATGTTAATACTACTTTATTTTGAGGAATAGTTTGACCTAAACTATAATTAATATATTCTAATCCTATAGCTCCTACATCTGTTGCTATTAAATTAACTTTCCCTGTTTTATTATTAACACTTAAAACATTATCATTTGTATTTATATGATTCCATTCAGAATTCATAAATATACACCAGTCACCTATTTTATAGTTTTTATTTTCAAATGTTCCAGCACTACTTACTTGATATAAATAACCTTCTTCAGGTTGTTTAGTAGGAGCTCCTGTACTAGGATTCCATAAACCTTTAGGCATTAAACTAGCCGGCATTTCAGGAATTTGAGCTTCTGGTATTTTTCCATTCTCATCCAAACTAGGTATTAATACTCCTATATCATCTCTATCTAAAATATTTTCAGGAATATGTAAAGTAGTGTTCATATTTAATGCTTGTGTAGATGTATCTAAAGTTCCTGATGCTGTTATTCCTCCAGTTAAAGTTATTTTAATAGTATGATCTAAAGCACTGGATGTTAAAGCATTTGTTGGTAAATTTCCATTTTGATCTAATTTTAAAGCTTTTCCAGGAGTCGGAATGCTTGATATTATTTTATCAGCACTTAATGATATTTCTATAGGACTATTACTAAAATCTGTTGTAACTGAACCTGTTATATCCCCTATATAATTTAATATTTTAGTAGATGTTAATTTTCCAGCAGACATTGAAGGAGCTGGTAAAATCCCTTCTTCATTTATAGCAAGAGCTTTTCCTGGAGTTGGAATTTTTGTAGGTGCTATATCTCTTATTTTATTATCTACTTGAGTTTTATTATAATATTCATCTGGATCAAATACAGACAATACATCTATTTGATCTTGTAAATTATCCATTCTATCAATATAATTTTGATGAATATGTCTATCAGGATTTACTGTTAAAGTAATTGAAGTATCAGTTAAATGACTAATTTTTCCAGTGCCAGAAGCTCCTCCATTAAAGCTTAAATTATAATCATTAGCACTGAATTTATATCTTTGAGTAATATCATCATAGCTAACAGTAATACCTTCTCCATCTATATTATTCATTGTTTGTTTTATAATTATAGATGCTTGTTCTTGAGATTTATTTATAAAATCTGTAATATCTGCTGTAATATGTTTATGTACTTTAGGTGCAAAATCATTAGGTACTTTACCTTGCAAATATTGTACATTAAACTCCATAGGATTAGGTATAGTTTCATCTTTTAATTTATTATAGATTTCTATTGGAGTTAAAACATGGATTGCTGATACATCCAAATTTCCTTCATGAAATACTTTATATTTATGTGATGGTTTTTGATATAAATTATAATCTATTTCAGGGTTTTCACTATAATCTATATACATATCATTTGCCATTGTATGAAATTCTGATCTTAAATAAGAATAAGTAGGTTTACCATTTACAGGTATTGTATGTATATTATTAATTACAGTAAAGTATTTATTTTGATCAGTTTTATTTTTATATAATACAATATAACTATTTTGAGTTTCATCAGGAGTATTTGATAATATATAATCTTTTGCTTCTACTTGGACAGTTTTAGGAGCTCTACACCCATTTTCATTAAACATTTTTTGAATAGTATTTAATTCATCTTTATCTGGAGTAACAGTACTTTCTGATTCACTAAAGATTATTAGTGATACTTTTTCATATGATATAGAAGAATCATCTGTTTTAAGTGTATCATCACATATATATAATTCTCCTTCTGTAGTCATTTTTCCATTTGGTAGTATTCTGATACCTCCACCTAAAAATGAGCTTACAACTAAATTATCATTATTATCATTTATATATAATTTCCCTTTTATTATTCTTTGTCTATCTCTAATTACAACTGATCCATCTTTTAATAAACCATTATCATCTGCTGCAAGTAAAGGCTGATCATATCTATATACAGGATCAATATTATTATTTTTATCATATACATAAGCACTAGGATATGTACTATCTGTCCATAATGAAATCCATTTATTCATCCATAACCATAATGAATTATCTTCCCAGCAATAATATGATTTATTAGCTTGTGGAGTAATATTATAAAATAAATCATTTATTGTTTTTACTCCTGTATAATTATATATTATTCTATTAAAATTAGATTCATCAAAATATAATTTTAAACTATCTAAACATATATACATATTACCTTGTTTTTTTGCGGTTCTTAATAAGTCAAATTCAGTCATACGAATTATTCTATTAATTACTGGAGTTGTTATTGTCATATTTCTATCTCCTTAAATAAAAAAATATTAATGAGTTTGTTTCTCATTAATATTTTACTTATTTATTATATTTGGATTTTAAACTGTTAATCTATCTATAAACTGCAATTCTAAATAATATAAAGTACCTGTAGCATCATTAGCTGCTTCTCCTGCTATAATTGCTTTTAAGATTAAATGTCCTTTATATATATTATCATAAGCTACTTCATTAATAGATAAAACACATCTTCTATCTCTAGTTGGTGATCCCCAAGTATTACTAAAACTAAATTCTGTATTATCATAAGAGCCATCATTTCTCCAACCAGCAACAACAATTCCTCTAGTATCTGCTACATTCACATTATCTGTTAGTATAGCTTTCATTCTTACATATCTTTTAAATCCAGGTAATACAGGTATATTAGCTTGATTAGGCATTGAATAAGCAAAATAATAATTACCACCTAATTCAACCCAATTATTATGATTTACACTTAAACCACTTTGATTGAAATATAAAGGAACTGTCATTATAGGTATTTCTTCTTGATGTTTTATATAATCATATAAAGTAAGACCTTTTGTTATAATAGTAGACTTATATGATGTAATTGGAGTTATTATATTGCTATTTTCATCTTTTAAATATTTTGCCGGTACTTGACTCATATTATATCCTTTCTGGGATATAATAAAAAATTATATCCCCCCCCCCATACCTAGTTATAAATATGAGAGAGAAATAATATTAATTTTAATTATTTATTAAATCATCTTGCTCTTTATGAAAATTTATCATTTTTTCATTAATAAAATTAATTGCCTCATCTTCTTTATTAAAAGATTTCTTATCATTAGGTACTGAAACATTTATCTCATCTGTTTCATCATCTTTATAAACATAAATAGATATATTAGGAGTTATTTTATTTGTTAATTCAATATCTCCATTATACATATATAAATCATCATTAAAAGCATAATCATTTACAATTTTAGAATCTAATTTAGATAAAAAATTATCTTTATCCAATCTATTGTTATTTTAATCTTCTTTTAAATATTCAGCTGAGGTTTTCATTAAATTATCCATTTTATATCCTCATTTTTAATAAAATTATTTTATAATAATATTTTACTTTAGTTTATTATAATCAGGCATTTCTAAATCTTCATCTATTTCTATATTAGAATTATTATCGTTCCATTCAGCTAATATTCTTTCCCAATTTGTTTTATATCTCTTATTTCTTGGTTGTTCTTTTAAAAATTTAACTAGTTCTTTTCTTTGTTTAGAATTTAATTTACTCTCTTTACCTTCATGTTCAAAATATTCTGCAGTTTCTATTTTAATACATGAATGAAATTTATCCCAATCATTCTTTAATCTATAATGAAAATGAGGAATATTACCTCCATCATCAGTGTTAATATATACTTCAAATCCATCATCTGTAAAACCAATTCTAGCCATTTCAGTTAAATTTTGATATTTATTTATTAAATTAGCTGTTTCATTTACTAAATTATCTTTCATTATAATTACTCCTCATTATTATTTATATCTTCAATAGATTTTTTCATATTTTCATTTTGTATTTTTCTTGAATGTTCTTTAATTAATTTTCTTATATTTTGTTTGGGAAATAATTCTTTATATCTATTAATTAATTGATCAAATTTGTAACGAGTGATATTCATATTTTCACAATATTCACCTATACTTATTTTATCATTCATATATCCTAAAACGAATCGAACAATTTCTTCATCACTAAAATTAGAAGTATATATATTATTTATATTTAATTTAGTTCTTAAATCAAATCTACTTTCTTCTGCAATTATTCTATTTTGTTTATCTTTTTTACATTCATCACATAAAAAAGTAATATAATAAGGATCTTTTTTATTATGAATAATTTTTCCAGGTTTACCACATATACAACATTTCTTTTCTATTTCTGTTTTTCTTGCTACTAAATTAATAATTTTAACTCTAGTTTTTTGCCATTCTTGCATTTCTCTTTGGTGCTCAGGACTAGATTTTTTTCTTCCTCTTATCCATGTTTGTTTTTTCATTAATTTTCACATCCTTTCTATGTTATACATTATCCCTATATATATTATAACATAAATTTATAAAAATATAACGGGTTTTATGTATTAATTAGGCATCTTTAATATTCCATCCATGAGTTCTTAATATAGTTTTAAAAGTAGAATAAGTTATATAATTATTATTATTTAATTCTTTATATTCTCCTTTAAATAATTCCAGCATAGTACAAATATTAAAATCATCTACATTATCTATAAAAAAAGCTGTTCTATAAAATTGATATTTACCATTACGATATCTGAAAAAATATGAATTATTATATATATCAATTATACTTAATTGTGTAGGGCAAGCTAAAGTAAGAAAAATATATTTTTTAATTATAATATCTTTATTATCTGATTCTTTACAGCTATTAAAATTTTGTTTTAAGGTTTCTACTTTATTTTTAATAAAATTTAAATTAACAATTTCATTTAAATCTTTATTTAGATCCATTACTATTTTATCTAAACAATTATCACAAATATCTTTATCAGGGATTTGAAAATTAGTATTTACATTTTCATTATAACCTTTATAGAATTGATCTTCATAAAAAATATAATTAGGATGATTAGCGATATTATATTCAAATTCTCTATTACATATATCACATTTATACTTATAAACATTTATTTCCTTTGTTTCCTTTTTAAATGCTCTCTCATCATTATCTAACATTTTAGGAAACTTTATATTGTGAGATTTACAATTCTGACAAGTATAAACTGCTTTTATTTTCTGAGAACCACATTCTTGACAAAATGGAACTACTATTTTTGTTTGTGTTTCGATTATTTTTTTATCTTTTCCTAAATACATTTATGAGTCCTCCTCTTTTTCTTTTTTCCAATTTTTATAACATCTATACCATATAATAGGAAATCCAAAACAAAATAAACCTTGAATAATAGGATTTGTTAATTCATATTCTTGATCATTTTCATCTAATTTAGTTAAATGAAATATATTCATATTAAATAATAAAAAAGTAAAAGCGATTCCTAAAATGTATATATAATCAAACCAAAATAAAATTATACCAAATGTTTTCATATTTACACCTCCAATATAAAAATATATTTTATAATGTATTACATACATTAAATCTACCTTGTTTATTATCTAAAGCTTTTTCAATAGCTTTTTCTAATTTAACAGGGTAATAATTGTTAACATCTACTCCAGCATTAAAAGCATGTTTAGGTAAATTACAAAACATTTTATGAATATGTCCATGTATTAAAATATAAGGATTAGTTTCTTTATGCATATGTTTGAAATCCATAATTGGATAATGCATTAAACATATTTTTTGTTTTTTGTAGCTTATTTCTAAATAATTATAAATACCTACAAATTTCATTTTATCAAATATTTTATTCTCTAAATATATACAATCATGATTTCCTTCAATTAATAATTTATCTCCGTTTAATTGATCTAAAATATTCATTGTTTGTAAGGCTTTATAAAAACTAAAATCACCTAGAATTATTACTAGATCCTTATTTGTAACAATACTATTCCAATTTTCTATTAATTTTGCATCATGTTCTTCTATTGTATTTACATTCATATATAAATTTCTATCTTCATATTTTAAAATATTTTTATGACCAAAATGAGTATCTGATGTTACATAAATATCTTTATAACTAGTTAGATCTAGTTTTTTAAATTTAATATCTAATGTATTCTTTACAAATTCATTTATTATTGTTTTTAAAACATAATACATATTATTTATTGTATCATTATTATTTAAATCACATTCTTTATCTATAATATTATTGTTTATTCTTGATATATATTGTTGATTATATTTAATAGCATCTTCATAAGATATTCTTTCTCTTTTTATATTTATAATAAGTTCCTTTAAAGGATCTGGGAATTGTTTTATAGCATCTTTATATTTAAAATGTTTAAAATATAAATTATCCCATAAAACATTTAATCTTATTAAATGAGATAAAGGTTTACCTTTATATAAATGATTTGGATTATTTATATTCTTTAAAAATAAATTATAACAAGAAGTAGCTATACCTAAAATGTTTTTATATAATCTATATTTATTTATATTTACTATATCTTCATTCATTTTAAAAAATATATCTATATGTTCTTTATATTGCTTATTTAAAATTTTATAATCAGTAAATAATATTTGCAAAAAATGAGTATTTTGTTTTTTCCATTGTTCAAGTAAACTTCTTATATCTATAATATCTATATGTTCATTATTAGGCAAAATTAAAGTAGTAGATTTTATAACATTTCCTAATACTATATCATCATAGTTAGGTAAAACAACAGCTATACTATCTACATCAGAATTTTCATCATCTAAATTATAATTTTGACTTCCTTGTAGAGCTATAAATAAAATGTTATATTTTTTATCTACTACATAATTATAATGAACTTTTAGATGTTTAAAAATATCTTTTTTATCCATTTAAATGTTTCTCCTATATAATTCCATTATTATTAAATTAAAATTGTTTAAAATTGATTTTAACAAGAATTAATGCTATTTATTTTTAGGATTAATCTTTTCTCTAACTTCATCATATTTATTATATAATAAGTTATGATTATCTTCTCCATATTTTGCATTTTCTATATATATGCCACAGCTTTCTAATTCTTCTTTATAATCTTCAGGTTTGTATTCTCCAGTTCTGAACATATCAACTGTAACATATAAATCTTCCATAAATTCAGGTAATCTTTTTGCACCTAATCTTATTGATTCACTAAAATGTAAAGTATATGCAATAGCAATAGAAAATATATCTATTGCATTTTGTAAATCTTTTTTATATTTTTCTTCATATTCTTTATCTAAGGCATTTCTTAATTGTGTTTCAAATTGATTAGCCCATTCAAATAATTTTTGTTTGTTTTTATCTCTAGCAGCTTTTTCTAATCTTCTTAATTCATTTCTATCCATAATATCACCTTAAAATATATTTTATTTTAATCTTTTAATATAGTGAATTTTAAAATACTTTTTCCACTAACATAAAACTATGTGTATTTCTTCCTAATACTTTTGTCGCAGTAACAGTTCCTGAAACGGTATATGCTTGAATTTTAAAACCTTTTTTAACATTTAAAAGTATATGAGGTGAAACAACATTACATAACATACCTCCTGTTTTATGTTGATCTACCTGTTTATTAGACATCTCTCTTCCTGAACTATCCGTTACCAATATACCTAATACTATCTCAGGTGCATTATAATCACCCCAAAATATACATTGAGCAGATATTCTTATACATTTTATATCTTTATTTATTGTTATAGTACTTCCAGATAATGTAAAGTAATCTCCTACTTTATCATCTTGATGATTATAAGGTAGAAAATAACGAGCCCAATCTCTAGGAAAAGTAAAGTTAATATCTCCTGATATAGATGCCATAATTAATCCAGGATCGAAATTACCACCTTGAGGTGTTATTACACTTTTAGCTGAAGTTATAGGACTAAATATTTCATTATTTTCATCTTTAGCATATTTTGCTTTTATATTACTTATTTTAACCACCTCCTACTTTAAAAAATAATTGATATGATAAATAAGCTATATATATTATAACAACAATTCTTTCTAAAATCATTTTAACTTTAGTTATATTATTAATACCAACTAAAAATACTAAATCTGCATTTTTATATATTTGATATTTACATATACAAAAATCTATAATAGCAATAATAGATATAATATTAAAAATATATTCAAATACACTCATTATATTATCCTCCATATATTAAAAATAAGTAGATATTATCTATATTATAATATAACATCTACTTATTATTTTTTATTGTTAGATAATATTTTAAGTTATTAATTTCTTATATTTCTCTAATCTTCTTTATAATTTTAAATGTAGAATCTGGTTGTTCTTCATATTTGTATACTTCTTTTATTCCATCAGATTGTGTAATATCAGTTATAGTTATTTCTTCATTTTTTTGATTAATATCTAAAATATCAAAGTTATTATCTTCTATGAAATCTTCCATCTCTTTTAGATCTTGAAATATTCTATCTGTTAATAATATATCATAATTTTCTTTTAATATATCTTCCTCTATTTTATTATCTAATAAGTCCGTAGTTATTATAGAAGCTGCAACTGATACTTCATCTTCATCCTCTTCACTGTCTGCTATTAATGAACTTACTTCTGCTTTTAAATCTTCATCTGTTATTAATTCACAAGCAGCATATAAATCATTATAATCTTCTGCATTCATCATCATATCAACTATTTCTTGATAAGATGTTTCTTCTTCACTAAGTATTTTTGTATCCTTATCATATGATTCTTTTAAATTAAAAGGTTCAAATATTTCTCCTAATTCTATTAAATCTTTAGCTTTATCTGATAAACTTGATTTCCATTCATTAAATTCTAACATTTTATCTGTATATAGAAAATAAGTTTTAGTATAAATATCATATGCTCTATTATAATTATCATCTAAACTATCTGATTCATTCAATTCTTTCATAGGAAATTCTTCCTCAACCCAATCCCAAAATTCATCTTCGCTTTCATATGCTTTGTCATGTTCTGTCATCCATAATGCTATTCTTTCATCTTTATTCATATTTTGTATATCATCATAATATAATTGATGATCTTCAGTTAATTTGTTTTCTACTAATTTATTATTACTTACTTTAACTTCTTCTGATGCATTTAATTCTTCTTTCTCTGTATCAGTTTCTTCTTTCTCTGTGTCAGTTTCTTCAATATCATTTTGTGTTTCAGTGTTATCGATTATTTCAGTTTTTGTATCTTCTATAGCATCCTCTTCAGATTCAATTTTTCCTTTCATTACAAATCCATCAGGAGTTTCTAAACATATAGGGCATGTATCTCCTGATTGGAATAAATCTTTTTCTACAAAAGTACTTCCACATCTTGGACAGGTTTGAACATATTGACCAATATAATCTTTATCAAATGGTACTCTTCCTTCAGGTGTATCTTGTACAATTTCTTGAGCTTTTTCTATAACTTCATCATATTCATCACTTGTTATTTCAGGATCTGTTATAACTAATATATCATCAATAACTCCTTCTACATTTTCATCATCTGGTAAATCATCATATAATGCTTTTATAGTTGCTTCAGTTAAAGATAAATTTTTATTACTCATTTTACAATTCATCCTCCTTATTATTTTAAATTTTTTATATTATTTAATATATCTTCCATTATATTTAAAGTTTTTGTTGTTATTTCAAAATTACCACTAGCAAAAGCTTTTAAAGGTTGGTCAGGATTATTTATTGTTATTATTATTTGTCCTCCTTGATCTCCTAATAATATACTACTTTGACTTTCTCCATTATCAAATGATACTTGTACATTATATCCTTTATCTGATAATGTATTAAATAAATTTGATGTTTTTATTATTATTTTTCCATTTTTAGAATCAGCATCAAATTCATTATTAGAAAACATAGAACTTATTACACTGGCGCTTTTAGTATTTTCTTCTTTTAATCTTGTTTTAACATTTTCTGTTTTTATAATATTTTTATTTTCAAATATAATACTTGTATTACCATTATCTAAATTAAATAATTTTTTAACTTTTATATAAGCTTTTCTTAACATATCTTGATTTAATATTTTATCATATCCTAATTCTTTAGGAACTTCTATTTCAAATAATCCATTTTTTATTTCATGAGCATTATTTGCTACATATTGAGTAAAACTATTTAATAAATCTTCATTAGCAAATTCATTTTCTTCTTTTTTAGATTCTAGTTTAACTTCATAAGCATCTATATTATCTATAACTGGTTTATCTTTAAATTTAGTTACTAAATTATCTCTAAATGCTAATTTGAAGTTATTTAAATTTTCATTAATCCATAATTCTACTGCATCTATTTCATCTACAGCTCCATCTCCAATATTATTTTCTATTTCTTTACATATTTGCTTTTGAGCTTCTTTGGTTGGTATTCCATATTCATCTAATTTGAAATAACTAGGAGCTTCAGCATATGTAGGATCATTTTTAGTTGTAAACCAGATATCTTGATCTTCTAATGATGCAAATAATATATCTAAAATATTTTCATTCATAATTATTATCATACCTTTCATAATATACTAATAATATTTTACAAAAATATATTTATTAAGTTATCTATTTAATCGATTAACCCAATCAAATAAATATGCAGCTAATTTATAATTAACTGTTTTAGGATATTGTTTTACTAGAATATTTGTTTTAATTGCAAATTCCATATTCCAAAAATTATATCCTATAACATAAGTTTGATCTTTACAAAATGCTACTTTAATAAATTGATTTGCTCTACCAAAATTTATTAATATATAGTCATTACTATTTCTAGCGTTTTTAATTTTATTTTCTAAATCATTCAATAATAGTTTTTGCTTGGGAGGTAAATTAATAATATGCTTCATATTAATAACCCTCCTTTTTATTGAATATCTACATCTGTAATTTCTATAATAGCTTTATATAAATCTTTAATTTCAAAAGTAATTGTATACATATCCTCTTCATCAAATATTACAACTTCTTGTAACTCATCTGAATCCATATTATATAAATCACTAGTTAATAGATATACTTCATTATATTTACCAAATATACCTTGAAGAATAGTATTGAATTCTCCTACAGATAAATCTTGTCCTATTCTATCTTGTAATAAGTCTAGTATAGTAGTATCTTCCTCAATTTCTTCAGCTTGTTCTTCTGGTATTTCTTCAGCTTGTTCTTTTTCACTTTCTACATTTTTTGTTTCATCTTCAATAATATTTTCAGCTTCTTGTAATTTTTTTGTTTTATTTTCTTCTAATTTTCCATTATATATTTCAAAATCTGATATATCTGTATCAGCAACATAGTCTAGATATTCCTCTTCAGAATCAAAAGATTCAATTACTCCACTAGATAAATAATCAAACAAGGCTTCTAATTTATTAGCATTTTTGAATTTATTAATTATATTTAAAGCTTCTTCATTTTCTTCATAATCAACTTCAATAGGATTAACTCCAAAAATTTCAGTCCAATAATATAAACTTTTTTCACTAAATTCTTTATTATTTAATTGCATATTATCTACCTCCTCCTTTTTTATTGAAAATGTGTTATCTAATATTTCATCCATAGATTTATCAGATAGTCCCATATCTTTAAATACATCTGGTTTTTTAACTTTTTCATATATTGCATTTAATATTTCTTCTTCATCTTCTCCTGTTTGCATACATCTAGCTGATACTATTCCTTGTAAATCAGAAGTGTCGATATTATCAAAATCATTAACTAAATCATTAATGAATTCTTCTTTACTTATTATAGAGGTTGATTCATTTAATTTTTTAGATTCTTCAACTTTTACTAATGCTTTATCAAAATAATCTTTTATTTTTTCAATATCTCCATCCCAACCATCTTTTTTCATTCTATTAAATATATCACTTACTTTTTGAATATCTAAATTTTTTACTAACTCTATTAAATTATCAGATTCTAAGTATTTTGCTTCTTTTTTATTTTCCATGCTATTTATAAAAATATTCAATAAAGCCTTATATGTTTTAATTGCTTGAGATTCATCCATACCCATTTCTTCTAATTGATGAACTATATCATTTTGAATATTGATATCATTTGTTATTGATTCTTCTTTTTTAGTATATTTTTTAGTTAATTGATCAAATTTATCTTTTAATTTTTGTAATATAGCTTCAGCTTCTAGTGTAGCATATCCATCAGTATTATTTAAAAATTCTTCTATATTAGCTAAATCATCTTCTATATCTTCTTTATTAGATTCTGTTATCTTTTTATTTTCTCTTAAATCAGATACTCCTTTTATTTCTTTTATTCCTTTATAATTATCTTTTTCTGTTTTATTTAATGAATAAAATACTTTAATATAACTATCTTCATTATTTATATCTGTATAAATTACATAAGCATTATCTCCAGAACCACCATATTGCTCCATTTTATATTTGATACCATCAATTTCTACTTCATCAGGTAAATCTCCTAAATTTTGAAAATATTTTTGTAATTCCTTATCATTTGAAAATCCATCAAAATTAATACTTTCTATCTTTTTATTTTGTTTAGATTCATTTAATTCAGCTTCATATTCTTCTGAATCATCAAAATAATCTTCAACTACATTACATAAATTTTCAATATAAGTATTCATATAATTAAAATTTCCATCATTATCATCCATTTCAGATTTTAAATCATATAAATTTTCTAATAATAAATCACTTAAATTTTCACTAGAAATATTAATAAGTACATCTTC
>CALESE010000183.1 GCA_937907205.1 uncultured Romboutsia sp.
CTTCTAAATATATCGTCAACACTTTTTTTAAACTTTTTTTAAACTTTTTTTATTATTTTTTTAATTTATATATTTAATATATTCTTTTAAATCTTCTAAACTTAGATTTACCAATGAATTAAGTAATTTTTTACGTTCTGATATTAAATCATATTTTTTTATTATTTTTTCTCTATCTATACCTAAAAGATTTATATATTCTTCATAACTTTCTTCATATTTTATCTTTATTGATAAATATGGACTTTTGCTGCCAGTAGATTTATAGGATATAACATTATTAATACTCCAACTAACTTTATATTTTACTAGTTACACCTTTCATCTTAAATTTTAATAAAAATAAATATGTAACTTAAGCTACACATTTATTATATACTTTATTTTATTTTAACATATTAGCTAAATATTTTGCAAAATAAGTTATTATTATATCTGAATATGCCCTTTTTATAGCTATTTGTATTATATCATTATTGTAAGCTTCTTTGCCACATTCATCTTTTTCATGATTATGATGTATTCAAAACAATATTACATGCCCTATTCCTAATGACTTTATTTCTTTTATTTAATCTTATAACATATCTAAATAGAAATAGTATACATCTGGAAGTAGTGATATTTCTCTATTTATATTTTCTTCTTCAACTATAAATAGAAGTAATTGCTCTATAAAAATCATATCCGTTTAAATTATTTTTGATTTTATTCTCACAAGCTTATATAGTTTCTTTGTAGCTAGTTCCAAAGCTTACAACTAAAACTACTTTTTTCATGCTAATAACCTAATATTTTTTTAAGTTCTTTAATAAGAATTTTATTTTCTTTATGAGATTTTATTGCTACTCTTATAAATGAGTCATCTAACCCTATAAAGTTTGATGCATCTCTTATTAATATATTTGCATGTTTAAAAAGCTCTTCTTTTAATTTACTTGACTTTAAATTTTTTAATTTTATTAATATAAAATTTGTATCTGTGTCATATACATGTATATTTTTTATATTTCTAAGATCTTTTAGCATATAATCTCTTTCTTGTATATAATATTTTTTGCTATCATCTATATACTCTTTATCTTCAAATATGTAGTTAGATAAATTCTCAGCAAAAGAATTTATAGTCCAAGGCTCTTTATACTTGTATATATTTTCTATTATTTTTTTATTGCTAGTAACTCCATATCCTAATCTTAGTCCTGGAAGTCCAAAAAACTTTGTAACTGCTTTTAATATAAATATATTTTCATATTTATCTACATATTTAATTAAGCTGTATTTATTTTCATCTTCAACAAACTCCATAAAAGTTTCATCAATAATTAATAACTTATTATTCTTAACCATTACTTCTAACAAACAAGTTAAATCTTTAACTTTACCATTTGGATTATTTGGATTACAGATAAATAAGCTATCGAATTTATCTAAATTCTCTATAATATCGTTCATATTTATTTCAAAATTATTATCTTCTCTAAGATTTAAGTTTAATATTTCTAAGTTATTTAATTTAGCACTTCTTTCGTACTCTGAAAAAGTTGGATTTAGTATAGCTAGTCTATGATTTATGCTCTTCATAAGAAGATATATTATTTCAGTAGCTCCATTTCCTGGAACTATAAATTCAGGTTTTATACTTATATATTTAGATATGTTTTTTCTTAAATTTGTGTAGTATATATCTGGATAACTTCTGCATTTATATATACTTTCAGTTACATATGCTTCTATATTATTTATTATTTTTGGGTTTATATTTGAGCTAAAATCTATTATTTCATTACTGTCTTTTTTATAAATATTAGCCATATATTCTACATTAGCTCCATGACCTAAGTCCTTCATTTATATCCTCCCTTAATTTGTTGTTTTAATTAATAAAAATATAAGTGTAAAGATAATTAATGATAAAATAGATGACATATACATTATTTTATTTGTTTTTTTTATATCTTCTATTTCTATCTCTCTATCTTTATCACCTATAGTAGGCTTATACACAGGCTTTCCAAAATATATATTAGTTCCGCCTAATTGTATTCCTAATGCTCCTGCAACTGCACCTTCTGAATATGCACAATTTGGACTTTTATGATTTTTCCTATCTCTAATAGCAATTTTAAAACATCTTTTATAGTCAAACCTTAGTACAAAGCTCGCTAAAGTCATAAATATTACACAAATTCTAGCTGGTATATAATTTGCTATATCATCAATTTTTGCTGAAGCAAATCCCAAATTAATATATTTATCATTTTTATATCCTACCATTGAGTCAAGTGTATTTACTGCTTTATATGCCATCGCAAGAGGTGATCCTCCTATAAATGCATAAAACATAGGAGAAATTATTCCATCCACAGTGTTTTCTGCTACAGTTTCAACAGTTGCTCTAATTATCTCAGCTTCATTTAAATTACTTGTATCTCTTCCAACTATATAAGAAAGCTGCTTTCTACTTTCCTTTATATCTCCAGATTTTAATATATTATATATTTTTACAGCCTCATCTTTTAAACATTTAGTTGCTAAAGTTGTATAAATTATAAATGAGTTTACTATAAAAAAAGTAATCATGCTAAATTTGCTTATTCTTATTATTAAGTATGTTATTAAATATGTTAGTCCTACTGTAATAAACCATAAAATAAAACCTGCTAACTTTAAGTGTTTTTCATCTTTAAATATTTTTCTTATATTATTTTCTACAACTTTTATTAATTTTCCTATATATATAACTGGATGTGGAAAAGAATATGGATCTCCTATAATTAAATCTATTATGTATCCTATATAAATAGATAATATGTTCATATTGTTTATTTCCTTTTAATATTTTTCATATATTTCACCTTATTTTATTTAAGTATTTCATATATTTTGTCTAAATCTAAATTTTCTCTTAATAAATTTGCTAATTTATCATATTCATTTTGCTTAAAATTATAAAAAGAGATTACATTTGTATCTATTTTTTCTAGTCCTTTATACTCTCTTACATTGTTTAAAAGAGCTCTTGTAAAATCTATTTCATCAAATATACCATGGATATAAGTACCAACTACATTACCCTCTTTATTAACACTACCTTCCAAATAATTTACTTTCTCATCTAATCTTTTATGTATTATATTCATATTACTCATACTATCAGATATAGAAATTACTCCTATATGTATCTCATATCCTTTTACAGTTTTTAGACCTAGATTTTTCATATATCCATTTAAATTTTCACATACATTTGCTTCTACTTGAGTTGTAGTTTTTTCTTTTTCAAATGTAGTTTCTATATCTAGTAATCCAATACCATCATACTCATCTATATCACCATCAACATAATATGAATCTTTTAGTTTTTTTCCTAGCATTTGATATCCTCCACAAATTCCAAATACTAATTTACCTTTTCTATGTAATTCTTTTATCTGATCTTCTAATCCATTTTTTCGTATATATTTAAGATCTTCTATTGTGCTTTTACTACCTGGCAATATAACTATATCAGGATTTGATAAAGATTCTCCATAATCTACATATCGCACACTTACATCTTCTTGGGTTTCAAATATATTAAAATCTGTAAAATTTGACATATGAGGAGTTCTTATAATCTCTATATTTATATCATTCTTTTTCATTTTATTTTTAAATCTAGTTGTTACACTATCTTCATCTTCTATTTTTATATCAATATAAGGTATTACACCTAATACAGGTACTTTTTATTCCTTCATCAAGAAGTTCCTTTTTACCGCTAAATTTATTGATAATAACACCTTTTACTCTATTTCTTCTTCTGTAAGTAAAAGCATTGTCCCAGCAAGAGAGGCAAAAACACCTCCTCTATCTATATCTCCGACAATTATTACAGGTGCATCTGCAATTTCAGCCATTCCCATATTGGCTATATCATCTTCCTTAAGATTAATCTCGGCTGTACTTCCTGCACCTTCCATAACTACAATATCGTATTTATCATTAAGCTTTTTAAATATATTCTTTAAATCTTTTGCTAATTGAGGCTTATATTTGTGATATTCAGTTGATTCCATATCTTGAACTACTTTTCCCCTAATTATAACCTGAGATTTATGATTACCTGATGGCTTTAATAATATAGGATTCATATCTACAGTAGGTTCTATACCACAAGCTTCAGCTTGAAATACTTGATCCCTTCCCATTTCTAACCCTTCTTTAGTTATAAAAGAGTTTAGAGCCATATTTTGTGATTTAAATGGAGCAACTTTATATTCATCTTGTTTAAATATTCTGCATAATCCTGCTACTAATATACTCTTTCCAACATTTGATGCCGTACCTTGTAACATTATTTTTTTCCCACTTTACCACTCCTTATTTTAAATATTAAAAAAAGTCCTAATTATTCAGAAATTAGGACTTTTATTTTAATAGTATTATTTTATTTTGAAATAAAAAATCTTTCACCCCGAAGATTTCATCTTAATCAAAACAGGCAGGTCTCCTGGCTTAACTTCATCCTAATCCTATACCTTCCCGTTAAAAAACAGTGGTGATTTATAGTTTCGTCAGTCTTACAGTAGCGGGGGCTGCAAAGGATTCTAACCTTTTTCCCTATTAATCTTGTAAAGAACCTACTTTGATTTAATATTAAGTTTTTGTATTTTATCTTATAAATGATGTGTCATTTAATTTACTTATAACTGCAAATTTATCTTGTATTTCTATTATTGTAACTGATGCATTATCAATTTTAAAATTCCAATGATGTTTATAACTACCTGTAATTAAATAAGATATTATATTTCTTATAGTACCTCCATGTGAGCATATAAGTACCGTTTTTCCTTCATTGTATTCTATAATCTTATCTATTTCTTTATATACTCTATTGTATGTATCTATTAAGCTCTCTCCATTTGGATATTTATAATTATATCCATCATCTATCATATTTTGAAATTCATTAGGATATAACTCTTTTATTTCATCAAATGTCATACCCTCAAAATCTCCGAAACTTATTTCCTTTAAATTTTCTACTTCAACTATATTTATACCTCTTAGTTTAGATATTTCTAAAACCGTATCTTTAGCTCTAGAAGAAGTAGTTGTATATATATTGTTTATATTTAAATTATGTAGATAACTTGTAAGATATTTAATTTGTTTCTTGCCTAAATTACTTATCTTACTATCTATATTCCCAGATAATCTAAAATTACTATTATCTATAGTTTGTGCATGTCTAACTAATATTAATTTTATCATAACTTCACCTCATGAGGTTTACAGTACCATTAAATATATACTAAATAAATATATTAATTCCCCAAGTTCTATACTACATCCTAGTATATCACCTGTGATTCCATCTATTTTGTTATATATATGTTTTTTAAATATATAATTAAATAAAAATACTACTAATATAGTAATTAATATCTTGATAGTTATAATATTTGATGACTCAAATATAAATTTAGATAATATTACACATATTAAAGCAGTGTATAATATAGCTATTAAAAATATTGAAGTACTTGCTTTTCCTATAAATAAGTTCCCCATTCCATTTTCTCTAGGACTTACAGTTTTATACATTAATAATATTACACCCAATCTTCCTACAATAGGCATAAATATTATTAACCATAATAGTCCTTGATTTATAATACTGTATATGAAAGCCATTTTCAATAGTAATAAAAACATAATTGCTAAAAGTGAATTAGTACCTAGTCTAGAATCCTTCATTATTTCTAACATTTTATCTTTATTTCTATAACTATATATAGCATCAAAAGTATCTCCTAATCCATCTATATGAAGACCTCCAGTTAAAATAACTAAACTCAATGTTATTATTATAGATGATAAAAAGGGATCAAATAAAAAATTTGATACTATACCAATTAAATATAATAAAATTCCTAATACAAATCCTACTAAAGGAAAATATGTTATTGATTTATGAAATTCTTCATCAAATCCTAAATTAATATTTATAGGTATTCTAGTTAAAAATTGAAGTATCAAAATGAACCTTTTCATGATTTAACCCTTTATTTTCATAGGAATTCCGCTCACTACAAAATATACTTCATCACTTATTGAAGCTATATATTGATTTATCCTTCCTACTATATCTGTATATACTCTACTTAATTTATTATCTGGTACTACACCCATACCTAGCTCATTCGTTACATTAACAAAATATAAATCTGTGCATTTTACTTCATCAAATAACATAATTATCTGTTCTTTTATATATTTTTCCATAGTATTAATTTCTTCTGGACTTGCATTATCTAAATCTATATCATATGTAAACATCAAATTATTAACTAATAATGTAATACAATCCATTATAACTGTTTTATGATTTTTTGATATATCATTTATAATAGAATATATATCTTTGTATATTTCATAAGTTTCCCAATTTTGAGGTCTACTTTCTTTGTGCTTTCTTACCCTATCTTTCATTTCATCATCAAATGGTATAGATGTAGCAATATATGCAGTAGAATTATTTCTATCTATACATAACTTTTCTGCAAAATTACTTTTTCCTGACCTTGCTCCACCTGTAACTAATATAATTTTACTCATAATTTTCCTACTTTCCCATATCTATTTCATCAAATGTAGCCATGTTCTTATATGTATAATTAGATGCTTCTATTATATTAAATGCTAATGCTGCACCACTACCTTCTCCAAGCCTCATATCCATATTTAACATTGGGCTTAACTCTAATATATCCAAAGCCTTTTGGGTTCCTGGTTCGGCTGATGAATGTGATGCTATCATATACTCTTTAGTTAGAGAGTTTAGTTTATATGCAAGTAATGCTGATGCATAAGATATAAATCCATCAAGTACAACAGGTATTTTATTATATGCACACGAAAGCATTACTCCTGCCATAGCTCCAATCTCAAATCCACCTACCTTTGATAATATATCTATAGCATCATCTTGATTAGGCTTATTTATATCTATTGCTCTTCTAATCGTATCTGATTTATATTTCACTCTATCCTTTTTTAATCCAGCACCAATTCCTGTAACCTCTATAGGATCACAGTTATCTATAACTGATATTATCGCACTACTTGGAGTAGTATTGCAAATCCCCATCTCTCCTACACCAATTAGATTGTATCCTTTGTCAATATATTCATTAGCTACCATAATTCCTATTTCAATAGACTTTATTGCTTCTTCTTTAGACATTGCTGGACCCTTTGCTATATTAGATGTACTTTTTCTTATTTTATAATCTAATACTCCTTCTAGTTTTTCATCACAGTTTATGCCTACATCAACTGCCACTACATCACAATTTACAAATTTACTTATAGTTCCCACACCGCATATACCTTTTGTAAAGTTAGGAAATTGAAGTTTTGTTATACTTTGTGGATCTGGAGCAACTCCTTCTTCATATACTCCATGATCTGCTCCAAATGCTATTATTAATTTATTTGATGTATCAAAATATTTGTTTTCATATATACCTGCTAGTTGTATACATATGTCTTCCATTTTACCTAAACTACCAATTGGCTTTATAAGTCTATCTAATCTTTTTTTAGATATATCCATTAAATCTTTATTTAAAGGTGTTATCTTATTAATTGTATTCTCAAGTAAATTCAACTTAATCACCCTTTCTTTAAATGTAATTATATTACTACAAAAAACATAGGCTATCTCATATTTTGAGACAGCCTTTTATAGTTTATATTAATATTGTAACATATTATATTATGTTGTTTTAAATATTATGAACTTTTTTTAATGCGTTATAACTTGATTTATAGCTAGATATGATTCTACTATTATTTTAGCAATATCTATTTCTATAGATGTCGAAACTACATAACTTGTTCCTCTAGAAATAACTTCTTCTATTCATTCAACTATTTCTCTTCGACTATGGCCTAATATAAGTGGTCCCCATGAACATATATAATCTATATATTCATTTCCATCTACATCATATATTCTACTTCCATGAGATTTATCTATGCATCTTATCTATTATTTTTTGTTCTCTAGTATCTAAATTAACCTTTCTATAAATATAATTCAATGTATCATTTCTAATTTCCACACATTTATCATTCAAAGTTTCTATGGTTGGGTCTATTGATATAGATTCTAAGCATTCACTTCTATTACATGTAGATAGTATAACTACCTCTTCTATTTTACTATCAAGCAAAAAATTTAAATACTCTATCTTCAATGCATCAGTAAATGATACTTTATTTTTGAACACAAAAAAAGATTACGTGGCTACGTCTTACTCTTCCAGGCAGTTGCCCACCAAGTACCATCAGCGCTAAAGAGCTTAACTTCTGTGTTCGGTATGGGAACAGGTGTATCCTCTTTGCTATAATAACCACATAATCTTTATTTAATTTAAATGGAGCGGGTGAAGGGGATCGAACCCTCACAGCCGGCTTGGAAGGCCGGAACTCTACCATTGAGCTACACCCGCATTTATTTTTTAGAGTTAATACTCTAAAAACTACAAACATTTAATAATTAATCATTTTATTTTAGCAACCGAAATCTTCCTTATTAAAATTTAATAATGATTTG
>CALESE010000184.1 GCA_937907205.1 uncultured Romboutsia sp.
CAGGAAGAACACATCAAGTTATAACAGGAATTAGTCTAATAAATTTAGATGCTAATAAAAAAATAATTGATTATGTAGTTAGTAATGTGAAATTTAAGAAATTATCACACGAAGATATAATGGATTATATACAAACTAATGAATCATTAGATAAAGCAGGAGCTTATGGAATACAAGGATATGGAGCTTTATTAGTTGAAGAAATTAAAGGAGATTACTTTAATATAGTCGGATTACCTATATCAAAATTAAGTGATTTATTAAAAAAGCACTTTAGTATAAACCTTTTTTATGGAGAGTGATTTAATTTGGATATGTCTTTGGGATTACCAATGACAATAAAGGATATGGCAATTGATGAAAGACCTAGAGAGAAGATGCTTAAAAATGGAGAGAAAAGCTTATCAAATGCAGAACTTTTAGCTATTCTTCTTAGAAATGGTACTAAACATAAAAATGCTATTGAATTAGCTAACTATATTATAAACAAAGACTTGCAAGGAATTAGATATCTACAAGATGTTACTATAGAGGAATTATGTAATATAGATGGCATAGGACCATCTAAAGCAACTCAAATAAAAGCAGCTTTAGAACTTGGAATTAGAGTTGCATCTTATAAACCACAAAGATATAAAGTTACAAATCCATGGGATATATATAAATATTATATGGAAAGTATGAGGTATGCAAAACAAGAAATTTTTAAGGTAGTTCTTTTAAATACAAAAAATGAAATAATAGCAGATATTGATGTATCTATTGGTACATTAAATTCATCGTTAGTTCACCCAAGAGAGGTATTTAGAGAAGCAATAAAAAGAAGTAGTAACAAGATTATTTTAATGCATAATCATCCATCAGGAAGTATTAAACCATCAAAAGAAGACAAACAAATAACTAGTAGGCTTATTAAATGTGGAGAAATAATAGGAATAGAGGTTATTGACCATATTATAATAGGGGATGGTACATATTTTAGTTTTAAAGAAAATGTTATAATTTGATTTTATAGAGTAGGAAGGAGCACCACAATGGCTAAAGAAAAAAAAGAGAAAAAAGGTTTTATGTCAATGTTTGGATTAAAGAAGATGACTAAAGATATGGGAATAGATTTAGGAACGGCAAATACATTAGTTTATATAAAAGGGCAAGGAATAGTAGTAAGAGAACCATCAGTTGTTGCAATAAGAGATGATAGTAAGGAAGTTTTAGCAGTAGGTGAAGAAGCTAAAAAGATGATAGGTAGAACACCAGGAAATATAGTAGCTATAAGACCTATGAAAGATGGAGTTATAGCTGATTTTGATGTAACTCAATCTATGCTTAGTTACTTTATACAAAAGGCTGCAGCTAAAAAAGGTGTTGTAAGTCCAAGAATAGCAATATGTGTACCATTTGGAGTTACAGAAGTTGAAAAAAGAGCAATAGAGGAAGCAGCAAGGGCAGCAGGTGCAAGAGATGCTTATCTTATAGAAGAGCCAATGGCAGCAGCTATAGGTGCAGGACTTAAAGTTGAAGAACCAGAAGGTAATATGGTAGTAGATATTGGTGGAGGAACTACTGAAATAGCTATAATATCTTTAGGTGGTATAGTTACAGCAAAATCTATAAGAATAGGTGGAGATGAGTTTGATGAATCTATAGTAAGTTATGTTAAAAAAGAATATAACTTAATGATAGGTGAAAGAACAGCAGAAGATGTAAAAATAAATATAGGCTCAACATTTAAAGATGACCAAGAAACTAATATGCAAATAAGAGGTAGAGACTTAATTTCAGGTCTTCCAAAGACTATAGAGATAAATTCTACAGAAGTTAGAGATGCTTTAAAAGAGCCAATTAGTTCAATAGTGGATGCAATAAAATCAACTTTAGAAAAGACTCCACCAGAATTAGCATCAGATATTATGGAAAATGGAATAATGTTAACTGGAGGGGGGGCATTACTTAGAGGTCTTGATAAATTAGTTAAGCAAGAAACAGGAATGCCAGTTCATATAGCAGAAGATCCTCTAGATTGTGTTGCATTAGGAACAGGAAAATCAGTAGAAGATCAAGAAATATTTGAAAAAGTCTTAATGATGAACACTAGAAGATAAATAAACGTTGGTGATAACTTTGAAATTTAATAATAAAAAAGATAAGAAGAAGTTTAACATAAAAGTGATAGCAACTAGTTTAGTTGTTATCACTTTAATTGGAATTGTGGGAATATCAATTGGTAGGTTTTCAGGTGCAAATCCATTAGGTTCTGGAGTAGTATTAGATGGACTTACAAGTATACAATCAAATTTAAGCAAAGGTTTTAACTTCATAGCAAGCAATTTTAATGAAATAATAAACTATAAGAAAAATTCTAATGAAATAAAAAAATTAGAGGAAGAAAATAAAAAATTAAGACAAGAAGTTGTAAAATTAAATAATGATTTAGATAATGTACAATCTTTAGAAAGTTTAAAAAAATCACTAAACTTTATGGATGAGAGTTACAGAGCAAAAAGTATTGCTGCTAGTGTAGTATCTAAAAATGATGGAAATTGGTATAGTAGTTTTGTAATAGGTGCAGGTAGTAAGCAAGGTGTAAAAAAAGATAGTATAGTAATGAATGGCAGTGGATTAGTTGGCATGGTTTATGAAGTTTCTGAAAATTACAGTAAAGCAATTTCATTATTAGATACTAAATCATCAGTTAGTTTTAAATTACTTAAAGATGATAAATATAAAGGTGTTATAACTCAAAACTCAACATTAGATGATAAGGAAAATTATAAAAATAAAGGTCAATTATTTGGATACATGTTTGACTCAAGTTATAAAGTATTACCTGGAGATGTAATAATGACATCTGGTCTAGGTATATATCCAAAGGATATACCTATTGGTGAAATTGAAAAAGTTATAGAAGATAAAAATAAATCTATGAAGTATGTAGTTGTAAAGCCCTATGTTGATTTTAAAAATGTAGATAGTGTTATAGTTATAGAACCAAGAAATATAGGGTAAAGGAGACTGAAATAATGAAAAAGGTTTTACTTTGTCTTTTAGGAATACTTATAGTGATAATAGAAAATAGTATTACAAATTATATTAACATATTTGGAATAAGCTTTAATATAGTTTTAATATATATGGCTATTATATCTTTATATGTAGATGAACTTGAGATAGGTATAATTGGATCAATAATAGGGATTGTAAAAGACTTAACTACAGGAGGTATATTTGGAATTAATGGATTAATTTTATTTGCAATATCCTATGGAATTAGCCATCTAAAAGCTAAGATATACAAGGAAAGTAGTATAACAATTTTTGCATTAGTTTTTATGGCAAGTCTATTTGATTCTCTATTAAGCCTACTTATATCGAGTATAGTTTATAACATGTATGGGTTAGGTACAATGCTTTTAAAAGGTATAATAATTATACCTGTATTTAACAGCTTACTAAGCGTTGTTTTATACAATATGTCAAAAAAATATGTACTAAAACTTAAAGAAGAGTAGTTGGTGATTTGATGGAAGAAAATAAAAAAAACGATAGATTGTTAATAGTATACATGACCACATTTAAATATGATCATTACACTCAATTAGCAGAAAATAAAACTTATAAAGAGTTGCCGATAAAAGCTCCAAGAGGAGAAATTAGAGATAGATACGGAAGATTACTTGCTGGGAATAAAAACTCATTTACTGTACAAGTATCGGGTAATGGTATTAATAAATTAAATAGTAAAAAAGAATCTATGGCAAATGATATTT
>CALESE010000185.1 GCA_937907205.1 uncultured Romboutsia sp.
GCAAACGACTGTTAATCGTTAGGTCACAGGTTCGAGCCCTGTTATTCCCGCCAATTGCCAATTTCATATGCGGGAATAGTTCAGTGGTAGAGCGCAACCTTGCCAAGGTTGAAGTCGCGAGTTCGAATCTCGTTTCCCGCTCCAAATTAAAATAATAATGAATGTGGGTGCATAGCTCAGCTGGATAGAGCAACGCCCTTCTAAGGCGTGTGTCCGGGGTTCGAATCCCTGTGCGCTCACCAATATAAAGTTTCACTTTTAGTGAAACTTTTTTTTATTAAAATAAAAGATATAATAATATTATGATTTTGTTATTATACATTAAATAAATTGTATATAGTTAGAATATTATAGTATAATACATAGTGTATAAATAATTAAGAACTTATCAAACAGGAGGAAAAAACTGTGTTGGACATAAATTCTTTTCTAGATGGTATTTTTTCTAATTTATATAGAATTACCATAAATGATATTATTGATATAGCAATAGTTGCGTATATTTTTTATAAGATATTTATGTTTATAAAAGATACTAGAGCAGAGCAAGTTTTTAAAGGAATAATATTATTACTATTAGCTACATCATTAAGTGAAGCATTTAAATTACATACTCTAAATTGGATTTTGATAAGAACACTTGATCTAGGATTTATAGCGGCTATTATAATATTTCAACCAGAACTTAGAGCAGGGCTTGAACATATAGGAAGAACTAATTTTAATATTTTTTTAAAGAGTAATAATGTTTCAGATGAGAACTTAAACACTACTATAGAAGAGATTGTAGAAGCATTATACTCATTATCTAGACAAAAGATAGGATCCCTTATAATTATGGAGAGGCAGACTAAGATAGGTGAAATAATAAATACAGGAACGATTGTAGATGGTGAAGTATCAAGACAGCTACTAATAAATATATTTATTCCTAATACACCTTTACATGATGGAGCAGTTGTTATTAGAGAGTCAAAGATAAAAGCAGCAGCATGTTTTTTACCTTTAACTGAAAGTAAAGATTTAAGCAAAGATTTAGGTACAAGACATAGGGCAGCTATAGGAGTGAGCGAGGTTTCAGACTGTATATCATTAATTGTTTCTGAGGAAACTGGAGATGTGTCTATCGCTAAATCTGGAAAACTTTATAGAAATGTTTCAAGGGAAAGAATGACCAATATATTAAAAAATAATTTGAGAGTAATTACAGATGAAAAAAGCTTTTTTAAAGGCGGGATATTCAGATGATAAATCAATTAAAGAATAATACTAAAATAAAAATAATATCACTTTTAAGTGCTATATTATTATGGTTATATGTAATGATTTTTGTTGATCCCAGTGAGAATAAACTATATGAAAATGTGCCTGTAACTATAAGTAATATGCGCGATTTAAATGATAATGATTTAGTAATTTATCCAGAAATAGAATTAACTGCAGATATTTATGTATCAGGAAAACTTTCTGATATTCAAAAGACTAAAAAAGAAAATATACATATATATGGTGAAATTAACAATCCGATAGAAGGAAATAATCGAGTACTTTTAAAAGCTAATATAGATGGGAATGTTACACATAAATTTAAAGATAGCAATATAAAAATAATAAATTTAGAAAAGGTAGTTAATGAAAAAAGATCTATAGATATACAACTAGAAGGTAGCTCAAAAGGAAAAATAGATAAAGCTATACCGGATAAAGATAGTATAAGGATAAAAGGACCTAGGGTTTTAGTTAATCAAGTTCAGAAAGTAGTTGCTACATTGGATGTAAGAAATAAAGTTGATGATTTTACAGAAAAATTAAAATTATATCCAGTAGATAAAAATGGAGAGCGAGTAGAAGGTGTTGATTTAGAGTCATCAGTTGTAAATGTAACGGTTACATTACTAAAGCAAAAAAATGTTCCTATAAAAATTAATTACACAGGAAATGAAAATGAACAAGATATTTTAAATAATTATAAGATAACACCAGATACTATAAATATAAAAGGAACTAAAGATATCATTGATAGTATAACATATATCGAAACAAAACCTTTAGATTTAGCTAGTATATCTAACAATACATCTAATGAAATAGCTTTAGAAATACCAAACGGGGTTATAACTGATACAAAGTATATAACTATTAAATTAAAAGATGTTAAACCTATTGAAGTTAAACCTATTAAGGGAGAAATTATATATTCTGATAATGATGTTGAAGTTAGAAACCTAGAGGAAGGGTTTGATATTTCAAAATTAAATATACCAAAGGAAATAAAGGTTAGTTTTGAAAATAATAATAGCTCTGAGTTGATAGATAAGAGTGATATACTGTTATATATTGATTTAAATACTCAACTAGAAGATGGAACTTATGAGATTAAGTATGAAACAAATAAAGATATAAATAATATAGAAATTAATCCGAATAAAACAAGTATATAAAAAATATATATGATAAAACTATAATAAAAAAGAGGCAATAGAAACATTTCTATTGTTTTTTTTTGATTTACATATTAAAATGTCTTTATGACTAATAATAGGTAATTAATCACATTTATATGTAAATTATAATATATTATAACTTGATATGCTTTTCATTATGAAAGGAGAATTTTCATGAGAAAATATTTTGGAACAGATGGAGTAAGAGGTGTTGCTAATACAGAGTTAACTTGTGACCTTGCTTATAAGCTTGGAAGAGCAGGAGGATTTGTTTTAGCAAAAGGAAAAGAAAAGGTTAAAGTAGTAGTTGGTAAAGATACGAGAGTATCAGGAGATATGTTAGAAGCAGCATTAATATCAGGTCTTATGTCTGTTGGATGTGATATTATAACAGTTGGAGTAGTTCCTACGCCAGCAGTTGCTTATTTAACTCAAAAATATGGAGCAGATTGTGGAGTTGTTATATCAGCATCACACAACCCTGTGGAATATAATGGTATAAAATTATTTAATAAAGATGGATATAAACTTGATGATGAATTAGAGTTAAATATAGAACAATATATTGATGATATAGACAAGGTAGATTATCATCCAATTGGATGTAAAGTTGGTAAAAAAATACACAAACATGATGCTCAAAGAGACTATATAGAATATTTAAAATCAATAATAAATGTTGATTTTAAAGGTTTAAAGGTAGTTTTAGATTGTTCAAATGGAGCAGCTTATAATGTTGCACCAATAGTGTTTGATGAACTAGGTGCAAGTGTAATAACTATAAATAGTAGACCAGATGGTAATAATATAAATGATAAGTGTGGATCAACACATCCACAAAGTCTACAAAAATCTGTTCTGGCGCACAAAGCAGATTTAGGACTTGCATATGATGGAGATGCAGATAGATTAATAGCTGTTGATGAAAATGGAAACATTGTAGATGGAGATCATATAATGGTATTAAGTGCTATACATTTAAAAAATAAAAATAAATTAGCACAAGATACATTAGTAGTTACTGTAATGAGTAATATAGGTCTTACAATAGCAGCTAAAGAACATGGTATAAATTTAGCTGCTACTGCTGTGGGAGATAGATATGTATTAGAAGAAATGAAAAAATCTGGATACAACCTTGGAGGAGAACAATCAGGACATATGATATTCCTAGATTATAATACAACAGGAGATGGTGTATTAAGTTCTTTAGTACTTGCTCAAATAGTATTAGAAGAAGGACAAGGGTTATCAAAACTTGCTTCAGTAATGACTCAATACCCACAAGTATTAGTAAATGCAAGAATTAAGAATGAAAATAAGAATAGATATATGGAATATCCAGAGATTAAATCTGAGATAGAAAGAATAGAAGAATTACTAGATGGATCTGGAAGAGTTTTAATAAGACCATCAGGAACAGAACCATTAGTAAGAGTAATGCTAGAAGGTAAAGAGGAAGGTCAAATAAGAGAGTTAGCTACAAATCTAGCTAACCTTATACAAGAAAAACTATCGTAATTAAAAGTGAATATTAAAGGTTATATACAACTTAAATTATTAATATAAGTGTATACTAAGGTAACTCTTTAGTATTCACTTTATAAGCGCCAGAACTTAGCTAAAGAATAATAGACTTAAAGTTTTATATTTGCTAAGTTGACGAGGTCAGAGTTTATCGAATTAATCGGCGGATGCTCTGCGGTGTGTTTACCATCGTAAGAATTCCCTTAAATCATAGAAGTAATTCTTTGGACAAAGGGGGATTTTAGTAAACATATGACCTAACTCTAAAAATATAAAATAATATTTTTAGGAGGATTTTAAAATGTGTGGAATAGTTGGATATTTAGGACACAGACAAGCTACAGAGGTATTAGTAGAGGGATTATCTAAACTAGAGTATAGAGGATATGACTCTGCAGGTGTTGCAGTAAACACTGGAAATGAATTAGAAATAAGAAAGTTTAAAGGTAGATTAGCGATACTTGCTGAAGATTTACAAAAAAATCCTATACATGGAGGATTAGGAATAGGACATACTAGATGGGCTACTCATGGTGAACCATCAGATGTTAACTCACATCCTCATTTTAATATGGATAAGACAATAGCAGTTGTTCATAATGGAATAATAGAAAATTATATAGAATTAAAAGAAGAATTACAAGCAGAAGGTGTAGTATTTTTATCTCAAACAGATACAGAAGTTGTAGCTCACTTAGTAGATAAGTACTATGAAGGTAACTTATTAGATGCAGTTTATAAAGCGACTGAAAGACTAAGAGGAGCATATGCATTAGGTGTTATATGTAATGATAACTCACAAGAATTAGTATCTGTAAGAAAAGATAGTCCATTAGTAGTAGGACTTGGAGAAGGAGAAAACTTTATAGCATCAGATATCCCTGCAATATTAAAATATACTAGAAATGTATACTTCTTAGAAAATGGAGAATTTGTTCATATAGTAGGAGATAAAGTAACAATATTAGATGAAAATAAAAATATTGTAAACAAAGAAGTTAATGAAATAACTTGGGATGTAGAAGCTGCATCTAAAGGTGGATACGAACACTTTATGTTAAAAGAAGTTTATGAACAACCAAATGGAGTTAAAGAAACTTTAATAAGAAGATTAAATACTAATGAAGAAATTCAATTAGATGATATTAAAATGACGAAAGAAGATTTAGATAAAATAAATAAAGTATATATAATAGCATGTGGAACAGCTTATCATGCAGGGCTTGTTGGTAAATTTGCCATAGAAAAATTTGCTAAAATACCAGTAGAAACTGATATAGCATCAGAATTTAGATATAGAGATCCATTTGTTGATGAAAATACTTTAGTTATATTAGTAAGTCAATCTGGAGAAACAGCTGATACTTTAGCTTCTTTAAGATATGCTAAAGATAGAGGAGCTAGAATACTATCAGTAACTAATGTTGTAGGTTCATCTATAGCTAGAGAATCAGATGATGTATTTTATACTTGGGCAGGTCCTGAAATATCAGTTGCATCAACTAAAGCTTATACAACTCAATTAGTATCATTCTACATGATAGCTCTAGATTTTGCTATTAAAAAAGGAACTATAACTAAAGAGTTCTATAATGATATGATAGAAAAGCTAAAAGAAATGCCAGAAAAAGTTGAAAAAGCATTAGAACAAGAAGAATATATAAAAAATGAAGTAGCACCTACTTTAAAAGAAGCTAATAGTGCATTCTATTTAGGTAGAGGGCTAGACTATAACTTGGCTATGGAAGGTGCATTAAAGATAAAAGAAATATCTTATATACATGCAGAAGCTTTTGCTGCTGGAGAGTTAAAGCATGGTACAATAGCTTTAATAGAAAAAGGTACTCCAGTAGTTGCAATAGCTACTCAAGAAGATTTATTTGAGAAAATGGCTTCAAATATGGAAGAAGTTAGAGCTAGAGGAGCATATGTAATAGCTATAGCTCAAGAAAAACATACAGAAGTAGAGAAATCTGCTGATAAGGTAATATATATTCCAAATGTTGATGATATATTATCAAGTATATTAACAGTTTTACCTCTTCAATTATTATCTTACTACGTTGCAGTTCAAAGAGGTTGTGATGTAGATAAGCCAAGAAACTTAGCAAAATCAGTAACAGTTGAATAATTAAAAAAATATTAATAAGTATATCCCCTTTAAATTTGTCAATAATCTAAATATTATATGATAGGTTTAAGGGGGATTTTTTATGAAAGTAGTAAAATTATTAGGTAGTTTTTTTATATTAATATTTATAGGTATTGTCATATCGTATGCAGACAATAAATATAATAATGAATATGATAAATTACTAAGTGCTTTTAATAGTACTAAAGCATCATTTAAATTTTATAATATAAAGGCTAACGCACAAATAAATAATAAAATAACTAAAGATGATATGATTGATGTTTGCATAGAGATAGTTAATAATCTTGGATTGGAAGAAACTGACATAAAATGGGAAGAAGCATGGAATAATCAAGAAAAACAAATATATGCACAGGTTAAGCATGAAGATAAAGCCATATCAATATCATGTATTAAAAAAAGTGATAGAGAGGCATATATTATGGTTGACATATTAGAGAATAAAGTATATAAAAGTATAGTGGACATTTATACTATTCTTGAAAATACAATTAGTAAGTATACTAATGATATTGAAATGAATACTTGTATATCTGGAGAATATTCAAAAAAGTTACAAATTGATAATTATAATGATATTTTAAAGAAAATATTATATAATATGAATGCTAAAGAAATAGATAGAGTACAAGAAGAAAACCTTATATCTATAACAGCATATAGCAAAATTTTAGAAGACAATTACTTAGATTATTATGGACATAAGATAAATTTAAATATAGGGATGAGGTATAGTGAAGATGATGACAAAACAATCATCTATATTGCTACGCCTATTATAAAATTAGATTATTAATAACAAGGAGAGATTAATTCAAATGGCAAAAATAGTAGTTAGCAAAAGTAACCCACTTAAAGGGAACGTTAAAATAGATGGAGCAAAAAATGCAGTTTTACCAATAATAACAGCAACTTTATTAGCAAAAGGAAAATCTACATTAAGGGGGGTTCCAAATTTAAGAGATGTGCATGTAATATCAGATCTTTTAAGACATTTAGGAGCAAAAGTAGAATATAAAGATGATGTATTAACGGTAGATGCGAGTAATATAACTACTTGTGAAGCACCATATGAATTAGTGAGAAAAATGAGAGCATCATTTTTAGTTATGGGACCATTACTTGCAAGATTTAATAATACTAAGATATCTATGCCAGGTGGATGTGCAATAGGAACAAGACCAATAGACTTACACTTAAAAGGATTTAAGTGTTTAGGTGCAGAGGTTGAAATGGATCATGGATTTGTTGAAGCAAGAACTGAAAAATTACTTGGAGCTAAACTATACTTAGATTTCCCATCTGTTGGAGCAACAGAAAATATAATGATGGCAGCATCACTTGCAGAAGGAACTACTATAATAGAAAACGCAGCGGAAGAACCAGAAATAGTAGATTTAGCTAACTTCTTAAATGAAATGGGGGCTAATATAAAAGGTGCAGGAACAGATACTATAAAGATAACAGGTGTTAAAGAGTTACATGGAGCGGAACATAATGTAATACCTGATAGAATAGAAGCAGCTACTTATATGGTTGCAGCAGCTATGACAAAAGGTGATATAACTATAGAGAATGTAATAATGGAACACTTAAAGCCAGTTACAGCAAAGCTAAAAGAAGCAGGTTGTGAAATCATAGAAATGGAAAATGCTGTTAGAGTTATAGGGCCAGAAGTTTTAAAACCTATAGATATAAAAACTTTACCGCATCCAGGATTTCCTACAGATGTTCAAGCTCAATTTATGGCAATGCTTACAGTAGCTAATGGATCAGGTGTTGTAATAGAAACAGTATTTGAGAATAGATTTATGCATGTAGCAGAATTTAATAGAATGGGTGCAAACATAAAAATAGAAGGAAGAAGCGCTATAGTTAATGGAGTAAAGCAACTGCATGGTGCGAGTGTAAATGCAACTGACTTAAGAGCAGGAGCAGCACTTATACTATGTGGATTAATAGCAGAAGGGGAAACTCAAATAGGAGAGATATACCATATACAAAGAGGATATGTCGATATAGACAAGAAGATAAGTGCTTTAGGTGGAAATATCAAAATAGTAGAAGACTAATATAAATTAATAGTAATAAGAAAACTGGATTTTTCATATACTTTAAGGACAAAGATAAAACTAAGGAGGAAAAGTATATGAAGAATCCTTTATTAATTTTAGGGGGAGTATTAGTTTGCTCAGTAGCATTACCTATACTGATAAGTGTAGTTTCATATAAAGATGTTAATATTAACTTTGAATTGAAACAAACACCTAGCAATCAAGAAATATTTACTCAAAAAACAAAAGAAATAATAAATTATGAAACATTAAACAAAAAATCACCAACTATAAATATATATAACCATAAATTAGGTAAAAACCAATCTATAAATATAGAAGAATACTTATATGGAGTATTAGCAGGGGAAATGTCTGCAGATTTTGATATAGAAGCTTTAAAAGCTCAAGCATTAGCTGCGAGAACCTATGTAGTATATAAGGGTAAACAAGGTAAGCAGAGTGCTCATAAAAATGCTGTTGTTTGTACTGATTATAAACACTGTCAGGAATATAAAAGTGAATCTGATTTAGAAAAAAGTCATGGTAAAGAGTGGATGAAAAATTCATATCCTAAGATAAAACAAGCAGTAGATGAAACTAAAGGTCAGATAATAACATACCAAGGAGAACCAATCATAACATTATACTTTTCAACATCATCTGGAAAAACTGAGAATAATGATGAAGTATTTTCAGCTAATTATCCATATTTAAAGTCCGTAGATAGTCCATATGATAAGATAGCACCTAAATATACATCAGCATTAAAATTAACTAATGATGAATTTGTAAAATCATTTAAAGCTAATTACAACGATATTAATTTAAGTACATCTAATTTGAGTACTCAAGTTAAAATAATAAAAAGAAGTGAAGGTGGATCTGTAGAAACTTTAAAGGTAGGAAATAAAGAATTAAAAGGAACAGATGTAAGGAATATACTAAATTTAAATTCAGCAAATTTTGAACTTAAATTTGATGGTAATTCTGTAGATATATCAGTAAAAGGATATGGACATGGAGTAGGTATGAGTCAGTGGGGAGCACAAGGTATGGCACAAGAAGGATATAAATATTATGAGATATTATCTCATTATTATACAGGAACAACTATAACAGATACATATTAATAAAAACCTCTATAAAATTATTTTTTAATTTTATAGAGGTTTTTATATATTAAGGAATGATAAATTATCATTCTAATATCTAAGCATTAGCAATATACTTAGTCATTGGAAATATGAAGTAGTTCGTCTACACAGTAGCTCAAGCGAAGCGAATTTTTAGTGAAATATAGTACCAAAAAATACAATTATTGTATAAAAATGAATATAACGGACCAAAATATAAATACATAAATATTTGGAGGTGCAGTATGAAGAAAAAGCTATTAGAAAAGGATGGTTTTTATCTAGCCTTATTTGTATGTGTTTGTTTGGTTGCAATCGGTGGTGTTTGGTTTACAAAGAATAATGTAGATAATTTAGCTTCAAATCAAGGATTTGTAAACAAAGCTGATAAAAATAATGATGAATTACATTTGATAGAAAAAGAAAATAATGATGCAGTACCAACAACAACAGAATCAGATGAAAACTTAGAAAAAGCTAAAGAAAAAAAGAATGAATCTAAATTAAGTTACCTAGGGACTGAGATTTCAAGAGAATACTCTGAAAAGGATCCAAGTTATTCAAAAACTTTAGATGTATGGGAAATACATAAAGGTATAGATGTAACTTCAAAACAAGGTTCACAAGTAAAATCTTTACTAGATGGACAAGTTGTATCTATATTTGAAGATGATTCACATGGAGTTTCTGTGAAAGTCAAAAGTGAAAATAATATTATAGTAGTATATTCTAATTTAGATAAATCGACAAAAGTTAAAAAAGATCAAAAAATAAAATCTGGAGAGGTTTTAGGGATAGTTGGAAATACTACTTCAGTTGAGAGTGAAGATGGAGCTCATGTTCATGTAGAAGCATTTAAGGGAAAAGAATACATAGATCCGATGACATTAATAAAATAATTTTAAAAATATAACAAGCTTAACTAAATTTAGTTAAGCTTGTTATATTTTTTGAGAAAGCTTCATATATATGATTAAGGCTAGTATGTGAGGAGGGAATGTCTTGAAATCTCATATAGAGGAGCGAGCAATAGTTGTAGCAAAATATATACTAGAAAGAAACACAACAGTAAGACAAACTGCAAAAACATTTGGTGTTAGTAAAAGTACAATACACAAAGATGTAACGGAACGTCTAGAGGAAATAAATCCATCTCTTGCTAAAGAAGTGAAGATGGTTTTAGAAAAAAATAAATCTGAAAGGCATATTAGGGGTGGAATGGCGACAAAATTAAAATATGAAAAAGAAGTTAAAAAAGATGTAGGATAGTACCTACATTTTTTTTATTAAAATAAATAATAAAATGTTTTTTATGACAAAACTTTTCCTTGACTTAGGGTATATTTTTGTATATTTTTTAATTATGGATTATTTGTAAAAAGGACGATAATATATGATTATAAAATTTAGATAAAAGGAGTTGGGAAAGTGGCTAGAGCTGATATAGGCATAGACTTAGGTACTGCTAATGTACTTGTATATGTTAGTGGTAAAGGTATCGTTTTAGAAGAGCCATCTGTTGTAGCAATAGAGAAAAGAACAAATTCTGTTTTAGCAGTAGGTGAAGAAGCAAGGAAAATGATAGGTAGAACACCTGGTAATATAGTAGCTATAAGACCTTTAAAAGATGGAGTAATTTCAGATTATGATGTAACAGAAAAGATGCTAACTTATTTTATAAATAAAGTTGTAGACAAAAAAGGCTTCGGAAGATTTTTTATGCCAAGAATAATGGTATGTGTTCCAACAGGAGTAACAGAAGTTGAAAAAAGAGCAGTAGAAGAAGCTACAAGACAAGCAGGAGCTAGAGAGGTTTATATTATAGAAGAACCAATTGCTGCAGCTATAGGATCTGGTATAGATATATCTAAGCCAAATGGAAGTATGGTAGTAGATATAGGAGGCGGCACAGCAGATATAGCAGTTATTTCTTTAGGAGGAGCAGTTGTAAGTGAATCAATAAAAATTGGTGGAGATAAATTTGATGAAGCTATAGTAAGGTATATAAGAAAAAAACATAATCTTCTTATAGGAGAAAGAAGTGCTGAAAAAATGAAGATAGAGATTGGTACAGCTTATAAAAGGGAAGAAGAAAAGAGTATGAAAATAAGTGGTAGAAATCTAGTTACAGGATTACCTGAATCTATAATAGTAACTTCAACAGAAATGTTAGAAGCACTTGATGAATGTGCGGAACAAATAGTTGTAACGGCACATAATGTTATGGAGAAGACGCCACCAGAGTTATCAGCAGATATAAGTGACTCAGGTATAATAATGACAGGTGGAGGCTCATTATTATATGGTCTTGATAAAAGAATAGAAGAAAGATTAGGGATAAAAGTTATAGTAGCTGATGAACCTTTAGCTTGTGTAGCTAAAGGTACAGGGAGTGCTTTAGGATCTTTAGATTTACTTGAGACAGGTGGTACCTTTAAAAGAAGATAAAGAAATGGAATATTTCAATGTTAAATATAGATCAAATAAAAGAATTAATACCACATAGGTATCCATTTTTACTAGTAGACAAAATAGTAGAGGTAGAGGAAGGTAAAAGAGCCGTTGGAGTAAAAATGTAACAGTTAATGAATCATTTTTCCAAGGACGTTTTCCAGAGTATCCTTTAATGCTAGAAGTATTAATTATTGAAGCAATGGCTCAAGTTGGAGATGTTGAAATGACATCGTTAAGAAGAAATATCGGTAAAGCCATAGCAAAAGCATATGTTGGAGAAAATCTAGTGTGTAGTGGAAAATTAATGTTTGCACTAGTTCAAAAATAAGTAAAAAAACTCGCACTATTAAATTAGTGTGAGTTTTTTTACTTATTTTTTATCTAAGTAGAAAGTAATAATGATAGAGATATTACCTCAGCTAATTCAATTATAAAGCTAAGTCTAACATTATTAAATGAAAATCTATTATTTTCATATATTTTATCAACAATTCCAACTATGGAATAGTTTCCTATTTGAGGTAATTTTTTGCCGACCCCTTTTCCTGGTAGTATAGGGCCTTCCCTTATTTGTATGTTACCTATACTACCTTTTGCTCCTAAACAAGCATCTATAGCTAAAAAGTTTCCTTTTGGATGATTCTTTTTGATTTGATCAATAGATTCGTATATATTTAATGCATGAATAGGGTTATCTAATGTACCGTAAACAGGGTATTTAAAATCGCTATTTTGTAACATTGTACCAACCAAAGGACCTAAAGCATCTCCTATAGCTCGATCAGTACCAATGCAAACTATAACTGTATTTTCACATATTAAATCTTTTAAAATAGAGCTTAACATTTCAACGATATCATCATTTTTATAATTTACTTTGGCTAAATACATGGCACACCCCCTTCAAAGAAATATATGAAATTTTAAGATAAAAAATTACTATATTGATTTATATACAATATAATATGAAGGTTATGCCTAATAAGATACTATATACTTAATAAGAATATTATATAAAATTTAATAAAATAAGATTAATTTATTGACATAAATATATATAAATAGTAATATAGTAGTTAATAAAATAAAAATTGAGCTAAATAACTTTCTTGATTACCTTATCAAGAGCGGCGGAGGGACAGGCCCTATGAAGCCCAGCAACCACCCATTAGGGAAAAGGTGCTAAATCCTACAAGATTTTAAATCTTGAGAGATGAGGTTAGTTAATTAATGTATTTATATACAAAATTAACCTCTTCTTAAAAGAAGAGGTTTTTTTATTGTAAATATATTTATGAAACTAATACATCTTAATATATAAAATAAAATTTATTTATAAAACCAAGGAGGGATTAAACCATGGCAAGACATTTATTTACTTCAGAATCAGTAACAGAAGGACATCCAGATAAAA
>CALESE010000186.1 GCA_937907205.1 uncultured Romboutsia sp.
AGAAGAAATACTTATAATAACAGGAAGAAATAAAAAATCAATAGAAGACCACTTTGATAAGTCTGTTGAACTTGAATTAGAACTTGAGCAAAAAGGCAAACAGGAAATGTTAGAAATGGTAAGGGATATAGCTAACATGGTAAATATACACTATATAAGACAAAAAGAGCCAAAAGGTTTAGGTCATGCAATACATTGTGCAAAGAGCTTTATAGGAGATGAGCCATTTGCAGTATTATTAGGTGATGATATAGTAGATAATGAAATACCATGTTTAAAACAATTAATAAGTGCTTATGATGAATATAAGACATCTATATTAGGAGTACAAGAAGTTGCTAAAGAAGATACTAATAAGTACGGAATATTAGATGTTAAACATATAGAAGATAGAGTATACAAAATAAAAGACATGGTTGAAAAACCAGATGTAGATAAAGCTCCATCAAATGTTGCTATACTTGGTAGATATATAATAACTCCAGCTATATTTGATATACTTGAAAATCAAGAACCAGGTAAAGGTGGAGAAATACAACTTACTGATGCACTCAAAACTTTAGGCAAGCAAGAAGCAATATATGCTTATAATTTTGAAGGAAGAAGATATGATGTAGGTGATAAATTTGGATTTTTAGAAGCTACAATAGATTTTGCATTAAAAAGAGATAATTTGAGAGATGATTTATTAAACTATATGGAGGAAATTGTTAATAAAAATAAATCTGAAGACAAATAATCAGTAGATGTAGATTAGACAAAATTAGTATAGAAAGGTAGTGAATGTTATGGCAGTTTTAGTAACTGGAGGAGTAGGGTATATAGGAAGTCATACATCAATAGAATTACTAGAAAATGGGTATGATGTAATAATAGTAGATAACTTATGTAACAGTGATAAAATTGTTTTAGATAGAATAAGAGAAATAACTGGCAAAATCCCTAAGTTTTATGAAATAGATATAACTGATAAAGAAAAATTAGAAGTTGTATTTAAGGAAAATAAAATTGATTCAGTTATACATTTTGCCGCACTTAAAGCTGTAGGCGAATCTGTACAAATGCCACTTGAATATTATTCTAATAATTTAATAAATACATTAGTATTATTAGATTTAATGAAAAAATATGAAGTTAAAAAGTTTGTATTTAGCTCATCAGCTACTGTATATGGAAATCCAAAAACTTGTCCTATACTAGAAGATTTTCCATTATCAGCAACTAATCCATATGGAAGAACTAAACTTATGGTAGAAGATATGTTAAGAGATATATGCTATGCTGATAGTACTATGGATGTAGCTATACTTAGATATTTTAATCCAATTGGGGCCCACAAAAGCGGTAAAATAGGTGAAGAGCCAAACGGAATACCTAATAATATAATGCCATACATAACAAAAGTTGCAGTTGGACAACTTCCTAATGTAAATGTATTTGGTGATGATTATGATACACCAGATGGAACTGGTGTTAGAGATTATATACATGTACTTGATTTAGCTAATGGACATGTTAAAGCTTTAGAAAAATTAGAAGAAAATCCAGGACTTGTAACATATAATCTAGGAACAGGTAAAGGATATAGTGTGCTTCAATTAATAGAAGCAGTAAAATCTGCAAGTGGTGTAGATATACCATATAAAATTACAGCTAGAAGAGAAGGAGATATAGCAACTTGTTATGCAGATCCTTCAAAAGCAGAAAAAGAACTTGGCTGGAAAGCTAAGTATGAATTAGATGAAATGTGTGAAGATTCTTGGAGATGGCAAAGTAATAATCCAAATGGATATAGAACTGTAAATAATTAAAAAAATTATAACAAAAAACGTCTTAAATCAAGACGTTTTATTTTTTTACAAAAAAATATGCATTATAAAAAGAAATATAAAAAAGTAATATGAAGAATACACATATATATCAAAGAAATAAGACTAAAGGAAATAATATAAATTTAGTATAAATAATAAAGTTATAGAAGGGAGGAGTTAATAATGAATATAAAAATTAAAAAGATTTTATCTATTATAATTACTTTTATAATATTAGTAGTAACTTTAGTTCCAAATATGTACGTAGAAGCAGCAACTAATCATTTATTAATTATAAACACAAAAACAAACAAAATGGGATACTATGTAAACAATAAGTTAGTAAAAGAATTTAAAGTAGCCACTGGAAAGAAAAGTACACCAACACCAACAGGTAAAAGTAAGATAGTAAATAAAATAAAAAATAGACCATATTACTCAGGAGGTATACCAGGAGGAGATCCAAGGAATCCTTTAGGTGATAGATGGTTAGGATTACATATAAAAGGTACATATGGGACAACTTATGGAATACATGGAAATAATAATGAAAGCTCAATAGGTAAGTATGTTTCAGGTGGATGTATAAGAATGTATAATAAAGACATAAGATGGTTATTTGATAGAATACCAAATAAAAGTGATGTAATTTTAAAATATAGTGACAAAAGTTTTATACAAATAGCTAAGGAATATGGAATTAATTTACAAGATAAAGAAACTGTGAAAAAAGGATGGCAAACAGAAAATGGAAAAAAATATTACTATAATTCTAAAGGAGAAAAAGTTAAAGGATGGCAAACAATAAATAATAATAATAAATATTATTTTGACAATAATGGAGCAATGCAAACGGGCTTTAAACAGATAAATGGTCAAACTTATTATTTAGGAACTGATGGAATAATGAAAAAAGGTTGGCAAACAATAAATAATAATAAATATTATTTTGACAATAATGGAGTAATGCAAACAGGACTTAAACAGATAAATGGTCAAACTTATTATTTAGGAACTGACGGAATAATGAAAAAAGGATGGCAAACAATAAACAATAAAAATTATTACTTTGATAATGAAGGTAAAATGGCAGTAGGAATAAAAGTAATTAATTCTACTACATACTATTTTAATAATAATGGGCAATTAGGATCCGGATGGCAATCAGATAAATACTATAAATATTACTTTAATAAAGACGGTATAGCATTAAAAGGATGGCAAGAAATAGATGGGAAAACATACTACTTTAACAGTGATGGAACTATGCAACAAAGATGGGAGGTTTTAGACGGTGATACATATTACTTTAACAAAGATGGTAGTATGCAAAAAGGATGGGCTACTATAAATAATAAGAAGTATTATTTCGGAGAAGATGGTAAGGCAAGAACTGGTCTTCAAAATATAGAAGGAAACAATTATTACTTCTATGAAGATGGAAATATGGCAGTCAATACTGTTGTTGAAGATGGAATAATAGTAGATGAAAATGGAATAGCAACACAAGAGTAAATATTGATTTAATTTCTCTTATAGTTTTACTATTTTTAATACAACCTGATATATATACAATATGTACCGAAAGTAAAATAATGATAAATATTTCAAAATATTGTATAGATAATACCTTTTATACTTATACTCAAAATAAAAAGAAAAAGGAGTGAAAAATATTAAAATAATATTATTAATTTTAATAGTAACATTAACCACATCATTAGAAATTTTTGCAGAAAATAATACATTATCAGGATATAATAGATTTGATACAGCAATTAAAATATCCAATAGATACCAACAAAGCAAAGAAATAATATTAGTAAATTCTAATGCAATTTCTGATGTTCTTTGTGCAACATCATTAGCATCAACAAAAAATATTCCAATACTTTTAACTAATAAATCAAAACTAAATGAAGATACATTAAAAGAAATAAAAAGGTTAAATACAAGTTTAGTTTATATAATAGGTGGAGAATCTGTTATACATAAATTTATAGAAAAAGAATTAGAAAATATAAATATAAAATTTAAAAGAATAAGTGGAAAAGATAGATATGAAACATCTATAAAGGTAGCACAAGAAATAAATTTATATAAAAATATAAATAATGTAGCTATTGTAAATGGAGAAAGTATATGTGATGCAATATCAATATCATCAGTAACTAAAAATACACCGATAATATTAAGCAAAAAAGATGACTTAGGAATTGCAAAAGAATATATTCAAAATGAAAATATAAATAAAGCCTATATAATAGGTGGTGAAAATTCATTATCTGATAATATAACAAAATACATAAAAGATTATAAGAGAATTTATGGTAAAGATAGATATGATACAAATATAAAAGTAATAGAAGAATTTATAGATAATAAGCAGATAAATAGATTATATTATTGCAAAGGTAATGAATCTAAAGATGAGGATTTAATAGATGGATTATTAATATCACCAAAAGCATCCAATAACAATGCAATAACATTATTAGTAGGTGATGAAATTAAGGAGAATCAAAAAAGTATACTTAAGAAATTTAGATTAACTGATATTATACAAGTTGGAAGAAAAATTAGTGAAAATTTGAAAAATGAAATTGAATCTTTAAAAGTAATAGAAAATAAACAAGAGATTCCAAATAATAACTATAAGCCACAAAAACCAAATAAATCAGAAATAGAAGATGAAACACCAAAAGAAGAATCATTAGAAGAGTTTCCAAGTAAACCAGATAATCCAATAGAGCCACCGATAGAAGAAGTGCCAATTAAACCAGATAATCCAGTAAATCCTCCGAGTGAAGAATTACCAGATGATATGAATAGTTCAACAAATACTCCAAATCAAGACAATAAAGAAGAAAATGAAGAAGATAATATACAAGATAAAAAAGAAGTAATAGTAAACTCAGATAAAACATTAAAAGAAGCATTAAAAGATAAAAGTGTAGATATAATTAGACTAGGTAAAAATATTGTATTACAAAATTATGGATTAAATATAAATAGGCCTGTAAATATAGATGGAAATAACTATACTATTGATGGAAGATTAATAAAACCTCATGTTATATTAATAGGAGGAGATGGAGTTAAGTTAAGTAATTTAAATATAGAAGGAAGAGGCAATGTAATAAAAACTATTTCTGCTAATGTAGAGCTAAATAATATAAAAGTAGTGACTAAATCTGAAACAGATCCAGCTATAAGTATAATATCATCAATAGTTAAGGTAAATAACTTAGAATTAGATAGTAAGTATAGTGGTATAGAGCTTAGAAAAAATAAAAATATTAACCAATTAAAGCTTATTATAGATGGAGAATTAGCTAATGTTAATAAAGGTGATGACAAAAATAATACAGTTATAAGAATAAAAAATATAGATAATATAGTTAAAGAAGATATAATAGATTTTGGAATACATGAAGAACAATATTACTATAAGATAATAAGAAATGAAGATAATTTAAAAGATAAAATATATTATAGAAAAAATATATAGGTTATAACTTAGAAATTAAAAATTTAATAAAATTTATATATTTAAATTTATTAAATAGCTATCTTTATAAAGATAGCTATTTTGTTGTGTATAAATGAAGTAACATACAAACTTATAGTAAACGAACTTAATAA